>JAHJQE010000059.1 GCA_018819205.1 Gammaproteobacteria bacterium | reverse complement strand
GCGGTCTGAAGGAGTACATCCACTATTACAATCACGATCGCATCAAGCAAAAACTAAAAGGACTGAGCCCCGTAAACTACAGAACTCAGTCCTTTCCTTTAACCGCCTGACTTGCCTGTCCAACTTTACGGGGTCAGTTCAACAAGCGGGCTTTTTTTATTGCTGTCCGTTTCCGGATCCCTGTTCTGCCTTTCTTTCCGCCAGGATGTGGCACAAATGTTCGTCCGCTGGTTCCAGCGTATAGCGAGCCACGTCGTTGAGCAGTGACTGAATCTCTTCGAGCGAGAAGTGTGCCATCAGTCGGTTCGCCAGATCAGGCTCGATCGGTAGCAGGCGCGCCTCGCCGCTGGGTAGCTTGAAGCCGAAGCCAGCCAGCCTGTGCAGGTCCCCATCCGCTGCACTCATATCTTCCTGTTCATCTTCCAGCGATTCATAAAAAGTCTCGATCTCGTCCGAAAGCGCTTCCGGGATATCTTCGGGGATAGCGACCACCAGGCCGAGCGGATCGTCGCTGATCTCGCAGTCCAGACCGTGTGTTTGTACAAAGGCTACGAAGCGGTCGCGCAATTCCGCAGAGAAGAAGATATATTCGATCATGCTGTTCAGGCGGGTTGGAAAAGCCGACATGGTGACGGCTACAGCGCCCGCTGGCAATCACCCGAAGGGGAGGCTGCGACTTATCCGGCTGATATTCTGGCGGTTTTGTTGTTAGAATCGCCCGCAGACTTCTGTTTCGGCGCATCGCCGCCGACAAACTGAGACAACGGGAACGACATCATGGAAAAGACAGTCAAGATTCGCGCCTACACCGATCCTGCATCGGGACAGCCTGCTTCCAGGAACAAGGATCACGATCTGGAACTCGCCGCGCGTGATGCTCAGCTTGAAGATGAGCGCAGCAAATCGCTGGAGCAACTCAAGACCATCGTGCAACTGCGCGAATCACTGAAGCTGGAACAGTCCAGGACGGCGGAAGCCAGCAAGCGCGTGAACGAACTGGAGTTGGGACTGCAACAGGTCACTGCCTCCTGCAACAAGGATCTGGCACGCAAGAATGCTCAGATCGAGGCCGAGATGAAGCGGGCGGTCGATGCCGAGAACAAGTGCAAGGAATTGCAGGATCAGCTCAAGCAGGAACAGGCCAGGCTGGCCAGCATGCCGGATCAGACGCGCCTGCTGGAAGCCAAAGACAATGAGCTGGTCGATCTGCGGGCCAAGCTGCAAGACGTGAGTGCTGTGCTGAGCAAGATCATCAGCATCGCCGAAGCCGCCAAGCTCGTCGGAAAATCCTGAATACCGCTGCCCGATCAGATCGGGCAGCTCTCCGTTCCGCGCAGGAATTGCAGATACTCATCCAGCCGTTCCCGCAGATGCTGCGGCGCTGTCACGATATCGTGCGACAGTGTGAACAGTGGATACGCCCGCCAATCGAACACATTGAACTGCTCCACCATCCTCAGCGTGTGTACCCCTTCACCGGAGATGTCGTCCCACTCGCCGCGTGCCAGCTTCCGTCCCAGTTCGTGGTGATGTGAATCCTCGCTGGTGGCTGTTGTGATCAGGTCGCCCAGTCCGGCGTAGCTGTAAGGCGTGTGCGCCTGCCCACCGAAAGCCTGCACGATCCCGCTCAACTCCGCGATGGTTGCTGCCACCAGATGGCCGCGCATGTTGTCGCCCAGTCCCAGCTCATCCGCCATGCCGAACAGGATGGCGTACACGTTCTTCAGGATCACCGACCAGCTGCGTCCGTGCAGGTCGCTCGCTTGCTGGCACACCAGTGCGCTGCCGCGGAATAGGCTGCGTATCACTTCGAAGTCTGCCGCGTCGGACAGCACAGCATCGGCGAAGCCCAGTTTTCCCGCGCGCAATTCCTCCGAGATCATCGGGCCGTAGATCACGCCGTAATGGTGCTTGCCACCCAGCACGCTTTCGAATGCCTGTGCTGCCGTGCGCCCGGACTCGTCCAGCCCTTTGGCGATGGTCAGGCACACGCTGCTTGCCGTGAGATGGGTTTTGATGCGCTGCGCGATCTCGAAATGCGGCGTCACTGGCAGGCAGAACAGCACTACCTGGGCCTCTGCCACTTCCGCTTCCAGCGTATCGTGGCTGCCCTTTACCACCTTGCCCATGTTCCAGATGCGTACATCATGGCGATCTGCCAGCAGGGATTCCATGGCATGCCCCATCTCGCCGTAACCCAGAATCAGTATGCGCAGTATCATTCAGTGTCCCCGGTCATATCGCTCAGGCCACCATCATAGATCGAAGTGCGCTTGCACAAGTACCCACGTTTCTGTCCCCAGCGGATTATTGCTTGATATTATCTGGCCCGCGCTGTAACGATCCAAGGGGAGAAACATGCAATACGACATGGAAAGACTCGAACAGCCGCTGGTGGACGAAACGCAGTCGAAAGCGCATGTGTGGACCGACATCGGTGAAGCAGAGGTCGAATATTCGATATTCGGCAAAGCCAAAGTGCGTGTCTATCGCAAGCGTGACGAAGTGCGCGGCGCCATACGCTGGACACTGTTGACCATCGCATTGGTGGTCGGAGTGATCTGGCTGATCCAGAATGTCTCGCGCCAACCCGAGATCGTCCATGTCGCCCCGTCGGCACCTGTTGCCCCTGCCGTAGTCCCTGAACCAGCGCCGCCGGTGCAGACCACTCCCCAGATCAAACCCCGGTTACTTCCAGCGCTACAGGATCCGGCAGCGCAATTGCATGCACACTCGGCACCGATCGTAGCCAGACCGTTACCACGTCAACCTGTCATCGTTTCGGGCGCTTCCGCTCCAGCAGCGGCAAGACCGGCACCTGCTGCTGTAACTGTAGCGACCAAACCGCTTGCCCCTGTCGTGCCTGCCACAGCCAAGCCCGGTGTCACTCAGGCACCCGTTGCTGCGGCATCGGCAGTGACGGCGACCAACTGAGCAAAGTGAATCGGGTCCTACTGCAGCACTTCCGCCAGGAATCGCTGCAACTGCT
>JAHJQE010000058.1 GCA_018819205.1 Gammaproteobacteria bacterium | reverse complement strand
CTTAATTGCGTACCCGGCGCGATGGTATTGAATACGGTGCCGTATTTCTTCACATTCTCGTGCAGCAATGCGAGGCGCGCGTCGGACTCGTCGCTGTCCACGATGATTTCGTAGGAGATGGATTCCATTTTCGGCGGTATATCCTGCCGCACGCCATCGACCTTCACTTCGACGCCGCGCAACTCGAATTTGAGGATGGGGGTGATGCGTTCGATGCCTTTGATGATGCAGGCCGACAAAGCCGCCAGCAATAATTCGGCGGGATTAAAGGCATCGCGCCGCCCGACCATATCAGTGTCCAGCGTGATGTCCGCCTCCTTGCATTGAGCCACACTACCGTGCGCATCGCGGCGCTGAGTGACGACATGGAAGGTCATTTTCGCTTCCGGTACGCTCATTTTTCCCTCGCGGATGTTTTTGCCTTATGCCGATATATCCGGCAATCTTTCGCTCAGTTTGCGCGGTGCAGCCATTACAACCATCCCATGACCTTGTCACGCGAAGGCACGCCGCCCGCATGTACGACCTTGCCATCCACCACCACGCCCGGAGTGGACATCACACCATAGGACATGATGGCCTGGATGTCTTCCACTTTCTCAAGCTGAATCTCGATTCCTTTTTCCTTCGCTGCCTCTTCGATCAGCTTCAGCGTGTTCTTGCAGTTGGCACAGCCGGTGCCGAGTACCTTGATGTTTTTCATTGTCATTGCTCCTTATGTTATGAATCAATCCCAATCTGTTGTCGTGGCACGCCTGTGCCACGACGTCCAGTCCCGTTACCTCTTCACCGCCTCGATATTGGCGGAAACCACGAAGTCTTCAATCTTGCTTCCCGGTGCCCAGTCGCGGATGAATTCGCGGCTCGCATCCTTGGGGGTGATGCTGACCTGCCCGAAACCTGCCGCATGCAGCATGGATTCCAGTTCGGCAACCAGCGAAGCCCCGGCCATGCAACCGGTATACAGCGCCAGATCGCTTTTCGCCTCCGGCGGCAGTTCCGCCGTCGCCACGATGTCGGAGATGGCCAGACGGCCGCCGCGCTTCAGTACGCGGAAGACATCGCGGAACACCTGCGCCTTGTCGGGCGAGAGGTTGATCACGCAGTTGGAGATGATCGCGTCCACCGTGCCGTCAGCCACCGGCAGATGTTCGATCTCGCCGAGACGAAACTCGACGTTGCGGTAGCCGCCATTGGCCGCGTTAGCACGGGCTTTGGAAACCATCTCCGGCGTCATGTCCACGCCGATAACTCGGCCACTATCGCCAACCTGGGCGGCGGCGAGGAAGCAATCGAAGCCGCCGCCGCTACCCAGATCGAGCACCGTTTCGCCCGGCTGCAGGGCGGCGATGGCCTGCGGGTTGCCGCAGCCCAACCCCATGTTCGCCCCCTGCGGCACGACAGTGACATCCTGAGCGCTGTATCCCAGCCCTTGCGACATGGTCTCCGCGCTGACCGCAGCGGGTGTGTCGCAACAGGACGGGCCGCAACCGCAGCCCGCACCGTTACTCTCGGCCACGCGCCCGTATTGCTGGCGCACCGCCTGCCGTATCTCATCGTTCTTCATGGCATCCATCTTTCTCTCCTGTGCTCAACATTGCGACGCAGCTTGCGCCGTACCAGTAAAGACGGAGAAACAGCAGAAAAGACGCAAATCCCATTTCAGCCGCAAGCGACACCACACTTGCCATCGCGCTGCTCGTAACCGCTGATGCCATTGCGACCGGTCTCGATGTAGCAACAGTCGAGCAGGCGCTGGCGCAACTTCTCACGCCCCCGCTGCACCCTGGATTTCGCTCCCGAGAGCGAGATACCCAAGCGCTGCGCCACTTCCTTCTGCGGCAACCCCACAATCTCCGAGAGTTGCAGTGCTGTCCGGTAAGTCTCCGGTAGCTCGGAGATGAAAGGCTGGAGACAAACGGCCAGCTCCTCGACCGGGTCTGGCTGCGCGTTTGGCGCAGCCAGCTCATCGTCCGCGGGCAGTTCCTCCCAAGGCCGTTGCGTGCGGTAATGGTCGGCGATGCAGTTAGCCGCAATCCGGTAAAGCCAAGCCGAGATGCTGCCTTGGGACCTGACGGTGTGCAGCCCAGCCTGCACCTTGATGTAGACCTCCTGCAGGATGTCGTCCACGGCCTCGCGTTCGCGCACCCGCCTACCGACGTAATCCCGCAAACGGGATCGGTGTAGCTGCCACAGGTCGGCTACTGGCTTCATGAGCAATCAGCAGCAGGATTTACCGTCTTTGGCCGGTGTGCAGCAATTGCTCTTGTCCACGCCGAACACCTTCAAGACTTTCACCAGCGGGCAGAAGCCGGTGAAACCCATCTGGAACAGGTTGAAACCGACGAACAGCGTCAGCCACAGCCAGCTTATTCTGGACAGATCCACTTGCCCCTGCCAATGCGCGAGGCCCAAGCTGCCCATTACCACTGTACCGGCGAAGATGCTCACGATACGATTTATTTCCACGGTTCACTCCTATGCTTCAGGCGCCGCCAAAAGCCGGGCGGCGCTAACGGCTCAAAGAATTTTCAGCCAGGACTCGATTTCTTCAGTGCGCGGCAGGCCGCGAAAGATCACTTGTCCTTCATGCAGCAGCGCGGGCGTGTCACTGATAGTCAGCCCCAACGTTTCATAGTCCTTGCGCAGGGTGAGGTCCGGCGCAAAGCCCGCTGCGCCGGCCGCACAGCCCACTCGCCGTTCCAGCCGCAGCAACGTTTCTCCCGCGCCTGCCAGCGTGAGCGATACCTTGCGGATTGCGCGGGTGCCAGACTCGCAGGCCATCACAGCACCGCGTTGAACACGTAGCCCACGATCAGGATGCCGCTCGCCACCACGCCGACGAACGTGGCGATCAGGCGCGGCTTCAGCACCTTGCGCAGGATGATCATCTCCGGCAGAGACAGCGCGATCACGCTCATCATGAAGGCGAGCACGGTGCCCAGCGCCGCGCCCTTTGCCAGCAGCGCCTCGACGATGGGGATGATGCCCGCGGCGTTGGTGTACATCGGTATGCCGATCAGCACCGACACCGGCACCGCCCACCAGGCGTCCTTGCCCATGAAGCTGGCCATGAAGTCCTGCGGCACGTAACCGTGGATGCCCGCACCGATGGCGATGCCGGCCAGCACATACGGCCACACCTTGCCGACGATCTCGCGGACACTGGCGAAGCCAGTTGCGATGCGGTCAGGCAGAGTCAGTTCATCGGTTTCGGCGGTTGCCTGGATATGCGCCATATTGCGCACCCAGTCTTCGAGGTGATGCTCTAGCTTCAGTCGCCCGATGGCGTAACCGGCCACGATGGCTACCATCAGCCCCAGCCCAAGATAGAGCAGCGCCACCTTCCAACCGAACAGGCCGAACAGCAGCGCCAATGCCACCTCGTTCACCATGGGCGCCGAGATGAGGAAGGAGAAGGTCACGCCCAGCGGCACACCGGCCTGCACGAAGCCGATGAACAGGGGCACGGCGGAACAGGAACAGAAAGGGGTGACGATGCCAAGCGTGGCCGCCATCACGTTACCTACACCTTCGTGCCTGCCGGCAAGCAGAGCGCGCGTGCGCTCTGGCGTGAAATGGGAATTAATCATACCCATCACGAACACGATGCCTGCCAGCAGCAATAGCACCTTGGGCGTGTCGTAGAAGAAGAATTGCAACGCGTCATACAGATGCGTGCCGCCTTCGACCGGCAGCCAGCCGACCAGCACATGCGAGAACGGTTCCAGCGTCTTATAAAGGCCGAACCACAGTATTGCGGCAATCAGCAGAAAAACGCGCGGTTGGCTCTTGATAAAGGTGTTCATGCTGCTTCCTCGTTGATGCGGGGCGGACGGCCCGCGAAGCGCGCCAGCCGTTTTTGTGATTTGTTCAATTCAACAGGCGGCACGCCGCCCTGCGTCAGAGCCTCCGTTACGCTTCTTGCCCATGCGGGCAAAGCTGCCAGGCTGTAAAACATCCAAGTGCCCTCGCGCCGGGTGCTGACCCAGCCCGCTTCGCGTAACACGCCAAGGTGGCGTGAAACCTTAGGCTGGGTATCGTCCAGCGCAGCAACCAATTCGCATACGCATAACTCGCCCTCTGTGACGAGCAAGGCCAAGATATGGCGGCGCGACGCATCGGATAGGACATCGAATAATGGGTTCATGCTCGCCACTATATGCGCGAATCTATATATATGCAATGGCGCATATTTTGGTGTCCGCTGAAGACTTACAGGGGCGGCCTGAGCTAATGTTGATAGACCGCTTCCTGCCCGTTGCTGATGTATAGTGCAATTTCCTAACGAAGAAAGTGCCGGGGTAATCAATGTTGATCGAGCTCCTTTCCGCAGGCATGGCCGCGTTGAACGACTACATCGCGACGCATGTGTTGACCTGTCTGGTGCCAGCCTTTCTGCTGGCAGGCGCGATGGTGACTTTCATTCGCAGGGAGGCGATTCTTGCGTTGCTCGGCGAGCGGGTCAGCAAGTTCAAGTCGTTCCCGCTCGCAGCCGGATCCAGTTTCCTCGTCGCGGCCTGCTCCTGTACCGTGATTCCCGTCGCTAGCGGCCTGTACTACGCGGGCGCAGGCATCGGCGCCGCGTTCATTGTGTTGTGGGTCGCGCCGGCGTCGAACATCCTGGCGCTGACGTATACCGGCACCATCCTTGGCGGCGAAATGGTCGTGGCGCGCGTCGTGGCGTCTCTCCTGATGGCGTTCGTGGTGGGCATGGTCATGAGTTACGCCTTTCGGGATGCGCCCCAGCCGCCCCGGGCGCGGGCGGCGGCTCCGGCCGGCAAGGACGATGCCTTCATCGACCGCAAAAGCCTGATCCTGATCGGACTGCTGGTGCTCACCCTGCTGTTGCCCAACTACCTCGTTCAGAGCGGCCCCTATCTGCTCAAGGTGGGCGTCTGGGCTGCGCTGACACTGGCAACTGCCGCCTATGCGTGGTGGGCCATCGAGCGGGAACAGTTGCAGTTGTGGATGCAGGAGACTTGGTGGTTCGTGCGCATCATCTTCCCCCTGTTGCTGGCCGGCGTGTTTGTCGTCGGCATCGTCGGCTACTTGCTGCCCGAGGCATGGGTACGCGAATGGCTCGGCGGCAACAGCCTTTTGGCGACGTTCCTGGCGACGCTAATCGGCTCAATCACCTATTTTGCGACCATGACGGAAGCCCCGTTCGTGCATACGCTGATGGGGCTTGGTATGGGCAAGGGACCGGCGCTGGCGCTGTTGTTGTGCGGGCCCGGACTCAGTCTGCCAAACTGGCTCGCAATCGCGCGCGTGTTCGGCGTCCGGCAGGCTCTGGTCTATGTGCCGACCATCATGGTGTTGAGCACGGCGGTCGGTTGGTTCTTTGGCAATTTCATTTTGTAGGAGGAATCATGAAAATCCAGATAGCAGGACCGGGTTGCGCGAAATGTCAGGCGTGCGAGAAGAACGTGCGCGAGGCATGTGCGCAACTCGGAGTCGAGGCCGAGATCGAGCACCTGACGGAACCACGCGAGTTCGCGCCGCTGGGAGTCATGATGACGCCGGCGGTACTCATCGACGGCAGGCTGTTGGTGTCCGGTCATGTGCCGACTGTCGACAAGCTGAAGCAAGCGATCAGCGAGGCAGGCTAAACGTTACCACAACGCCATCATCCTTAATGCCAGCGTGACCAGGACGGGATTGAGGGATCAAATTCTGAGATCACGTGTGGTGAAGGAGTGGTCATGTCAGATTCGTCTTTTTTATCTGCAATCTTGCTAGCCTAGTTGATGGCCCAAGCAATATCGAGGAACAGGAAGACGGAATTCTTTTCGATACCAGTTCTTGGTGATGGCTGCCATGACGATGCCGAACATTGCGGTCGATAGGAACCACCGGCAATCTACGCTTGTGAGTATCCTCCGCGGTCCCACACCTCAAACGCTGAACGTCTGGTAATAGCTGCATATCGGAATAAATATTGAGCGGGCTGGAAAGGCAGCTTTGGCCGAGCTCCAGCCCCTCATTGACAACAGAACGAACGTTCTCTACCATACTGCAAACGTTATCCACCAACGTTTGCCATGAACACCATCGCTCCATTCCCTGTAATTAAGCCCTCTGTAGGGTTGCCGCCTGTGCTGCTGCCGTTGTTCGGCAATCAGGTTCCGGCTGGCTTCCCTTCGCCCGCGGATGACTATCTCGAACGTCGCCTGAGCCTAGACGAACATCTGGTCCCCAACAAGAACTCGACCTTTCTAGTTCGTGCCCGCGGTAACAGCATGGTTGGCGCAGGGATATTCGATGGTGATCTTATGGTAGTAGATAAAGCACTGAATGCGCAGTCTGGAGATATTGTCGTTGCCGTGGTGGATGGAGAATTCACGGTCAAGTATCTGGGCCTGCTGAACGGAGTTATCTGTTTGAAGCCAGCCAACCCACGTTTCCAGACCATTCAGTTCACAGAGGGGCAGGAGCTGGAGATATGGGGTGTCGTCACCTCAACCATCAAGCAGTTCCGCCGTTGATGACATGCCCATCGCCCTTGTCGACTGCAACAACTTCTATGTGTCCTGCGAACGGGTCTTTAATCCTAAACTCGATGGAAAGCCGGTAGTCGTTCTCTCAAACAATGATGGCTGCGCTGTCGCCAGATCCAACGAGGTGAAGGCCCTGGGTGTGAAGATGGGTGAGCCATGGTTCAAGATGGAGAAGCTGGCCAAGCAGCACGGCATTATCGCCTTGTCGTCGAATTACACTCTGTATGGCGACATGTCCGCTCGGGTGATGAACATCCTGTCCGAGTTCAGCGATCAGCAAGAGGTGTACAGCGTCGACGAGTGTTTCCTCGGACTCGATGGATTCGCTTCTGAATACCTAGTCGAGCACGGCCAGAAGATTCGACGGGCCGTGCGCAAGCAGACAGGCATCCCAGTATGTGTGGGCATCGCAGACACCAAGACGCTTTCCAAACTCGCCAACCATTGCGCCAAGAAAGGGTTCGCAGGCAGTGATGGCGTGTGCGACTTTGGTCTACTGTCTGAGGCGCAGCTATCCAAACTGTTCAGCAGCCTCCCGGTCGGCGAGATATGGGGAGTAGGGCGACAGATTGGCTCCAAGCTGGCGGTGATGGGTATCGAGACGGTAGAGGGTCTGCGTCGTGCCGATTCAGAATACATCCGCCAGCAGTTCTCAGTAGTGGTTGAGCGCACGGTCAAGGAGTTGAACGGCATTCCATGCATCGAGTTGGAAGAGGCGGGCACTCCTCGTCAGCAGATCATGGTGTCACGGTCATTTGGCCTGCCTGTGACCACCATTGAAGACCTATCCGAGTCAGTTGCCTACTTCTCCACGACGGCCGCCACGAAGCTGCGCAAGGATGGCTCGGTGGCTTCAAGCCTGTGTGTCTTTGTGCGAACCAACCCATTCAAGGAGAAGGAAGCTCAATATCAACGCTCGGTGGTCGTGCCGTTATCCCGACCTAGTGCAGATACAGCAAAGATCGTCAGTGCTGCGCTGGCTGGTCTCAAGCAGGTATTCAGGCCCGGCTTTCGATACAAGAAGTCTGGTGTGTTGCTGATGGGGCTGCAGCCGAGGGATTCGGTCCAGCCCGATCTATTCGACGAGCCCGGCGACAGGGCGCGAGACGAAGCCAGAATGCGCGTCATGGACCAAATCAACAAGAAGATGGGGAAGGGTAGTGTGACGATAGCGGCTGTTGGGGTTGGCCAGCGCTGGGCGATGCGGCGCGAGATGAAGTCCCCAGGCTATACCAGTGAATGGGATGAGCTACCGGTGGCGCGGTGAATTTACCCCGGCCTCAACGGTTGAGTATTTCGGCGACCTCTCGCTTGCCCAAACCCCTCAAGGCTACGATTCTCTCCATTTGTGCAGCTCGTGGACTCGACTTCCCCGCTTCCCAACTATAGATGGTCTGTGCTGATACGCCGAGAAGCGAGCCGGCCGCCTCTGCGCTCAAACCCAGTCGGTCTCTTTGGGATTTGAATCCCTTCACTGTAAAGCGTGGTTTGCTAGCAGGCTCGGAAGGGGCCGCTTCACCAGCCAATTTCGAAACAAGCTTTTCCAACCGGCCAACTTGCTGCTCTAGGGATAAGGTACGCCGCTTCAGGGATGCGATCTCCGAACGGTATTGAGAGGATGTCTTCTTGAGTTTGTCAGTCTCACCACGTATCTCTTTGCGAGAGATTCTCGAGATCTCATCCTTCAGCATTGAAGTAAGGTTTGCCACAATTAATCCTCCTAAGGATTGGTCACGGTGTTATTGGTAACACTCTATGAATACTGCATTTACATTGTAGCCCATCGACTGCGAAGACTTAAGGTCAGTGAGGTCGGAATTTCACTCATAGCAGTCAGTTTGAACCAATGGGATTTATAGTGTGCTGTCTAATGCCTTTCCTGATCCACCCCAGAAACCACGTTTCCCAACACACCAACGAGGATCTCCATCCCACTGTTCAATATCTCAAGCTGCTCGTCATTGGGTTGGGCGTTGCCAAGCATTGAAAGCGTGTCGCCAAGAGGTAGTTCTCCATGTATCGATTGGTAGTGTGCAATGTTCAACGCCAGCAATCGGGCAGTTTCAGCCAAGTCATCCTTGGAGACCCTCTCGATTAATCTATCGGCCAAAGTGTAGTATGTTGCGAACGTCTTAAGGTCGGACATGAGGAGTCTCCTGATGAGGTATCTCAACTTTACCCGATTACTGCTAATTGGTGCTTTGCTTGCTCCCTTGCTGGCATTGGCGGAAAGCATTGAGGGGGAGGTCGTTGGAGTCAGCGACGGTGACACGGTCACCTTGCTCGATGCCCAGAAAACACAATGGAAGATTCGCCTGCTCGGTATAGACGCTCCCGAAAAGAAGATGCCGTTCGGACAGAAGTCCAAGCAACATCTGGCCGACTTGGTCTACAAGAAGCAAGTGACAGTCGAATACTCTAAGCGGGATCGATATGGCCGCACCTTGGGAAAGATTCTAGTGGGGGGCATTGACGCCAATCTGGCGCAGATCAGGGCTGGGATGGCTTGGCATTACAAACAGTATCAAAGAGACCAGCTTTCGAGAACAGGCAGCTTTACTCGGAAGCGGAAGATGCCGCCCGGTCTTCCCATCGAGGACTCTGGGCAGATGCGGCCCCCACACCACCTTGGGACTGGCGCAAGCAGCAGCGCACCAGGAAATAACCATGTGCGGCCGATTCGCTAACAAGGAGACGCCCGCCAGCTTGGCCGAGTATTTTCAGGCGGATGGTCAGGTGGATTTTTCTCCCTCTTACAACATCGCCCCCTCATCCAGAATAGTCACGGTCACAGCAGATGCTCAGGATCATCGGCATCTAAAGCTGATGAAATGGGGCCTCATTCCCAGTTGGGCGAAAGACCCTTCGATCGGAAACAAGCTCGCCAATGCACGTGGAGAGACTGTCGCCGAGAAGCCTTCCTTCAGAACAGCCTTCAGGACTCGCCGCTGCATCATTCCGGCGACAGGATTCTTCGAGTGGAAAGCAGATGGGGGTAAGAAATACCCGTGGTTCATCTCGCTCAAGTCAGGGGAGCCTTTGGCGATGGCCGGGATATGGGAAGCATGGAGGAGTGAGGCGGGGGAGAGTATCGAGACGTGCTGCATCATCACCACTGACTGCAATGAGTTGATGCAGCCAATCCATGACCGAATGCCGGTGCTTCTTAATCGGGACCAATGGTCGAACTGGTTATCTCCAAGTGAAAAGCAACCTGCCAATCTGCACTCCATGATTAGACCATTCTCTCCTGACTTAATGCAGGCATGGCCCGTAACAAGGGAGCTAAACAGGGTAGGAGTGCGTGATGACGCCGGATTGATTCAGTCTGTTGAGTGATATGTCGAGGTAGGCCAGCTAGGAATGTATTAGGTGCTCCATGGGCGAATCAAAGCCCTTCCACGAAAGCCGCTAGAGTTCATAACCTGAGGTAGTTCGAACTAGGTTGTTTTCTCGAAGTGAATATTTAGCGTTTTACCCTACGGGGACAAAACGGGGACACTGAGAGTGTCGTTCTTGGTATTTTCGGGTTATCTGCTGTAATCTGCAATAGCGATAACTCATTGATTTGGCGGAGAGGGCGGGATTCGAACCCGCGGTGGGATGTTATCCCACACACGCTTTCCAGGCGTGCGACTTAAACCGCTCATCCACCTCTCCGGAAGGGCGCGCAGAATAAACTAGAAAGCCTTCCGAGGCAATCGGAAATGATCGTGCCATCGCAGTAAAGCCGCGAATACGCTGGCAGGACTGTCATCCGCCAGTCCGTGGGCTTTCAAAATCTCTATCAGCCCCGGTCGGCCTACGCGCAGAAAAGGATTGGTCGCTTTCTCTAAAGCGATAGTGAAAGGCACCGTCGGGCGCCCCGCGGCGCGCATTGCTTGTGTGGCTTTGACTCTTTGCTGGATCGCAGCATTGTCGGGTTCACTATGCACTGCAAAGCGCAGCGTGTACTCGGTGTATTCGTGCGCACTATAGACCAGCGTCTCATCCGGCAATCCGGCCAATCGCTGCAAGGACTGATACAACTGCTCAGTGCTACCTTCAAAGTTTTTGCCACATCCGGCACCGAACAGGATATCCCCGCTGAACACAGCGCCGGGCGCAACGAATGCGATATGGTCTACCAGATGCCCCGGCAACTCCCATATCTCGAATTCGACCGGGATATCCTCCAGCAGTAGCCTGTCACCTTCCTGCAACGCATGCGTGATGTGCGGATTGTTCGGATGGCTTCGTCCGTACACCGGCACGTTATATACTCCGCGCAGTTCCGCGATGCCGCCGACATGATCATGATGACGGTGTGTGCAAAGGATGGCCGTCAGTCGCAAGCCGGTTGTCTGCAGAAATGCGAAGACAGGCTCCGCCTCGCCGGGATCGACGATGACGACAGTGTCTGACTGGCCGTGAATCGCCCAGATATAGTTGTCTTGCAAGGCGGGGATGGGCGTGATTTTCAACATGATGGGTCAGCGGGTTCGATGCCGAATTCTAAAGTAATCACGAAAAGTCTGAGTGAATGGTTCGCCACGGAGCAGGGTGGTTATGTGCTGGCTCGCGAGCAAGCCTATTTCGACCATACGGTGGGCGATATCTTCGGTTTCAATGCGCTGCAGATAGAGGGCGCCCTGCTCGTCCAGCACTGAGCGGGACTTGGTGGTGATCCGCTCGGTAAAAGCCCGGATCAGGTGGAGCGGCTCCTGCAGATCATGGGAAACCACAT
>JAHJQE010000009.1 GCA_018819205.1 Gammaproteobacteria bacterium | reverse complement strand
GCGAGAATCTGCGGCGGCTGGACAGTACCTATTGGTGGGTGGTCGGCTTCGGTGCGGTGTTCACCTTGGCACGATTCAGCGAGGCGTTTCTGGTGCTGCGCGCCGAGCAGAGTGGGGTGCCGGTCGCCTTCGTGCCGCTGGTGATGGTGGCGATGAATCTGATCTACGCGGCTACGGCGTATCCATTCGGCAAACTTTCCGATAGCGTGAGCCATACCCGGTTGCTGGTATGGGGGCTGTTGCTGCTGATCGCTTCCGATCTGGTGCTGGCGGTGGACGGGCATTGGTGGTTCGTCTTACTCGGTGTGTGTCTGTGGGGTGTGCATCTGGGCATCACGCAAGGCTTGCTGGCGCGCATGGTGGCAGACACGGCGCCCGTTGACCTGCGCGGCACGGCATTCGGCTTCTTCAATCTGATGAGCGGGCTGGCCATGCTGCTGGCGAGTGTGCTTGCCGGATTGTTGTGGCAGACGCTGGGCGCAGCCAGCACGTTCTACAGCAGTGCGCTGATCTGTGTGCTGGCGATGGCCGTTCTGGGCTGGCGCGGTGCTAAACTGCGGACTCGTTTTCCTGAACAGGAGTGAGCATGAGACGTATCGCAATGTTGGGATTGCTGTTGGTGACGAGTCTGCCGTTGTCGGCACTTGAATTGGCAGGGGTGAAGCTGAGTGATACCGCACAGGTCGGGTCGCAGGCTCTGGTGCTGAATGGCGCAGGCGTACGCACGAAATGGTTTTTCAAGGTCTATGTGGGGGCGTTGTACCTGCCGCAGAAGCAGTCATCGGCAGATATGGTGATCGCCGATGAAAGGGAGCACAGCATCGCACTCCACATGTTGCGCGATCTCGGCAGCAAGAAGCTGTACGGGGCTTTCAACGAGGCCATACAGGCGAACCATACCGGGCCGGAACTGAAGGCGCTCGCTGACCAGCTCAGACAGATGGCGGCTATCTTCGATGCCATCGGTGAAGCGAAACAGGGCGATGTGATCACGCTCGATTATCTGCCTGCCAGCGGTACGCAGGTCAGCCTCAACGGTGTCTCGCGCGGACTCATTCCCGGTGCGGCGTTCAATCGTGCCCTGCTGAAGATATGGCTGGGCAGCAAACCTGCGCAGGATGATCTGAAGAAGGCGATGCTCGGTGGTTGATGCCGTGGTGCCGAATACGGCTAAAGAACATTTCGATGTGGATCATGACTTCATCGCCCATCTGAACGGCGAATGCCTGGATTGGGCCGGTACGGATGTCGAAGCCTTGCAACATGCGTTGCAGGCGCAGGGTGAAGACTGGTACGCGCTGGTCAGTGAACGTTGTCCACACCTGTTCGCATCCGTCCCTGTGTTCATCAGCGATCTGCAGCTGCAACAGATGCAGCAAGTCATCACTGCGGCAGAACTTGCGCTGGGAGTGTCTGAAAAAGATGCGCCGCTCGGCGTGTTCTACGGCTACGACTTCCATCTCAATGCGCAGGGCGCTCATCTGATCGAGATCAACACCAATGCCGGCGGAGCCTTTCTGAACGCCGTGCTGATCAGCAGCCAGCGCGCTTCGAACCTGTACGGCGATGCAGTGGGCGAGGCGGATCCGGACCGGGCTTTCATCGAGATGTTCCGCAACGAATGGCGCTTGATGCACGGCGAGACGCCGTTGCAGACGATCGCCATCGTCGATGAGCAACCCGAATCTCAATACCTCTATCCTGAATTCCTGCTGGCTCAAAAGATGTTCGAACGCGCGGGCATCGCCGCTTTCATCGCCGATCCGGCGCAACTGGAAGTGCGTGACGACGGTCTGTATCGAGAAGGCAGACGCATCGATCTGATCTATAACCGGCTTACGGACTTTGACCTGTCGCGCTTTACGCATCTGCGTGCTGCGTGGGCGCGGCAGCAGGTAGTGCTGACCCCGGGGCCGGCGCATCATGCGAAATATGCAGACAAGCGCAAGCTGGCCTGGCTGACCGATGCCGAAAGCCTGCGTGCAGCAGGTGTGGCTGATGAAGCGATTCAGACTTTGCAGCGAGGGATACCGCCCACCGAGATCGTGCGCGCCGATGAAGCGGAGCGCTGGTGGGGTATGCGTAAGGAATGGTTCTTCAAGCCGGTGAGCGGCTACGGCAGCAAGGGGGCCTATCGCGGCGACAAGATGACCAAGCGCGTGTTCGAAGAGGTGTTGCAGGCCGATTACATTGCGCAGCGGTTGGCGCTACCCGGCGAACGCAAGGTGTGTATGGGCGACACTTCCGTGTCGTTGAAATACGATGTGCGTTGCTATGTCTATGCCGGCCGTATCCAGATGATCGCCGCCCGTCTATATCAGGGACAAACTACCAATTTCCGCACCCTCGGAGGGGGATTTGCGCTGGTGCGAGTAGTTTCGTGAAGTGAAATGAATCAACAGGTTGGTCGCTATATATAGGCTGATGCATAGGCCTGTATATAGGCAATTCGGCATATTGTAGTGGCCTGTGCCTCCACGCAGAATGACTACCCAATCTGGTCTTTTGCAGGAGGCGAATCATGTGGAAACAGATCAGCAGTTCGGCTCAACATACCCCCGCCCCAATTCAACGTTTCGACGGCATCCGCGCCATTCAGGCTCATATCAATCAACGCTTTCAAGTGGAAGCGTATGTTCAAGGTTATTCGAGCGTCAAACCAGACATTCCAGATGAATGTTGCGAAGGCTGTATGGTGGGCAAATGGCTGTACGGCGAAGGCGGCAAACATTGTTCAGATGTGAACTTGCTGAATGATCTGCATGAGAGTTGTTACGAGTTTCACGAAGCCGCCTCTCAGGCTTTGATGCTGGTCGATCTGGGCAAGCGAGAAGCCGCCATGGCCATCGTGCGCGGTAGCAGATTCTTCAAGGACGCATCGGATCGCTACCAGTCGAATCTGGCCAAGCTGCATCTGGCATTCGAGATGGCATAGGCCGCAATCCTTTTGCCGGATGGGAAGGACCTGGCGGGTTAACTACCGTTTGATTGCGATCATGGATATAACTATAAAACAATCCAAACCTGTTTCCCTGAATTGGTTCGACTGGGGGTTCTCGTTGAGTCCGGGAACACTGTCGTTGTGCAGAGTGCAACTGCGCACTCGTATGGAAATGTTCCCTGTGATGGTGCTGGGGCAGATGGGGGTGCAATCCTTGTTCGTATGGTTGTATTGGGCGCAAGGTCTGCATGAAGTGTTGATCCTGTGGTTGTCTGCATCGTTCGGTCTGCATCTGGTCGAATTGACCAAGTGGCGCAAACACCGTGATCGACTGGAGACGCTCGAGGACTGTCGTGACTGGCATCAGCATTTCACATTCTTTGCGTTGAGCTCCGGTCTGTTGTGGGGAGGAGCAGCCACCCTGTTCTTCCCCGATGACCTGTTCAATCAGGGCATGATGATCAGCATCATGATCGGGTTGGTCGCCGTGGCAGTGATGCTGAATCCGGTACACCCACCTTCATCCATCGCCTATCTGGCCGGTATCATGGGATTGCTTCTGCTGCGTGTGGTCAGTGAGAACGACGCAACACACTGGAAGATTGCCGGCATGCTGTTGTTGTTCAATCTGGTGGTGTTGCTTGCGGGACGGGTGGTGTCACGAAATTACATGCAGGTGTTGCAGCAGCGCTTCGAGAACAGTGCACTGTTGCAGGAACTGGAAGCGCAAAGGAGTGAGACCGAAAACGCACGCGCCAGACTGGAAAAGGTGAATGCGGAATTGCGTGAGCATGAAGGACGGCTTGAATATGTGGTGCGTAAACGCACCTCGCAATTGAAGCATCGCTCGGAAGAGATAGAACAGATCAAGGACGCGACCATCATCGCACTCACTTCACTGGCCGAGACGCGTGATAACGAAACCGGTAACCATATCAAGCGTACCCAGCATTACGTGCACCTGTTGGCAGTGCATTTGCGTGATCATCCGCGCTTCAGGGATTTCCTGAAAGAAGAGAACATCTCTATGCTGTTCAAACTCGCGCCACTGCATGATGTAGGTAAGGTTGGCATTCCGGACCATATCCTGCGGAAGCCGGGCAAGCTGACCGAGGATGAGTTCAATATCATGAAGCAGCACGCATTACTGGGTGGCAACGCCATAGCGGCGGCCGAGAACGAGATCAACACCCATAGCCACTTTTTGCGTATCGCCCGTCAGATTGCAGTCGCACATCATGAGAAGTGGGATGGCAGCGGCTACCCGTTCGGCCTGAAGGGTGATGACATCCCCATACCGGCCAGGCTGATGGCGTTGGCGGATGTCTATGATGCGTTGTCCTCGCGCCGTGTATACAAGCAGGCCGTCCATCACGACGAAGTGGTCAGGATCATAGCACTGGGCAGCGGGAATCATTTCGACCCGGATGTCGTCGAGGGCTTCAAAAGGATCAAGCATGAATTTGCAGCTATCTCAGCGAAGTTCTGCGACGATATGCCTTGCGAGCTGCAGGCTTCATTTCTCTGAGGCTGAGGAGGTTAGCGCCGGATGTTGACCGGAATGCGCTTCATTCCGAACTGTCCTTCAAACTTTCCGAAGCGGCCGGCGAGGGCACTGCCGCAATATGGGCATTTCCCTTGCTCGGTGAGATGGTAGTCGCGGATGTCATACCAGTCACGCACGATGAGGGGTTTTTTGCAGTGCTCGCAATGCGTTGTTCCGCCACTCATGTCGTGCACGTTTCCCGTATAGACATGATGTAAACCGGCTTCCTGGCCGATCCGTCGCGCTTCCGTCAGTTTCGAGGCGGGCGTGGCCGGAATGTCCTTCATCTTGTAGTCAGGATGGAAGGCTGTGAAATGCAGGGGTACATCCTGTCCGAGTTCTTTTGCGATCCATTCGCACATCTTGCCGATCTCTTGCGCACTGTCGTTGAGTCCCGGGATCAATAGCGTAGTCAGCTCCACCCACACATCGGTTTCCTTGCATAAGTACTGCAGAGTCTCCAGCACCGGTTGCAGGTGCGCCCCGGTCTGCTTGAAATAGAAGTCGTCGGTAAAAGCTTTCAGGTCGACGTTGGCAGCGTCCATCTTCGCGAAAAAATCCTTTCGCGGCTGTGCATGGATATAGCCTGCCGTCACTGCAACGGTGTTTACGCCCACCGCATGGCAGGCATCCGCCACATCCATCGCATATTCGGCAAAGATCACCGGATCGTTATAGGTGAAGGCCACGCTCTTGCATTCCAGTTCCAGCGCGGTGCTGGCAATAGCTTCCGGAGAAGCCTGGTCAGCCAGTTTGTCGAAACTGCGTGCCTTGGATATATCCCAGTTCTGGCAGAACTTGCAGGCCAGATTGCAGCCTGCCGTGCCGAACGACAGGATGCTGCTGCCGGGATAGAAATGATTGAGCGGTTTCTTCTCGATAGGGTCTACGCAGAATCCAGAACTGCGGCCATAGGTGGTGAGCACCATCGCATCATTGATGCGCCCGCGTACGAAGCAGGCACCGCGCTGGCCCTCCTTGAGCTTGCAGTCACGCGGACACAGATCACACTGGATGCGTCCGTCATCAAGCGGATGCCAGTATCTGGCTGGATAGCGTTCATCGATGCTGATCGGTTCATCCATCTGATACTCCTTCACTGTATTTGCGCACGCTGTAGCGAGACAGGCGAATGTCGTCAGACCAGAAATCGGCTGGCAGTCCCGCTTTCTCTTTAAGATTGCCGATGAAGTCCCGAGGTTCCGGCAATTGCGCCCAAACCTGAGGCAGATAGGTGGCGCGGCTGCGACCATATTCCAGGATCACGCCATCCTGCCCGGGGCGGAGTTGAGACAAGGCATCGCTTTCGCTGTCGAACCGGATCGGCTCAGCGGGGGAGAGCAGGGATACTTCGATCGTTACCTCGGCGAATTCTTCCCGGTTTAACGGCGGGAAGCGCGGATCGCGAAAAGCTGCCGCAACTGCGTTGTGACGCACATCGTCGATCAGCGGACGGTGCGCTTCCAGGCTGCCTATGCAACCGCGCAAACGGCCATGCAGGTTCAGCGTCACGAAGGTCGCTCGCTCTTGTTCCAGCCAGTCGCTACGCGGTAGATCGTGCGAATCGAATCCAAGCTCGCTGGCGATGGCTGCTCGCGCGAGCCTAAGCAATGTCAACCCATGCTGAATCTCATTCATGGCTGCTTTCCTCGCAAAAAGCAAAAGCCGCATAACCAACAACGCCATCGCGCGGGCCGGCAGTATCGCCTGAGTTACGCAGATCGAGCAGGTGCGCGGTTAGGTGATGCGCACGTGCGGACAGTAGTAAGCCATTGATCGGTGTCGCGCCACATGCTTCTTCATGGGTAATGGTTGGGCGCAGCTTGAGGATGTTCTGCGCGGTCTTGCTGTCGACCAGTCTGGACAGATCATAAGGAAGGTAGTGGGAAAGATCAGAACTGATCACGATCAATGTCTCTTCTCCGCCCCAAAGTCGCTGCAGCACTTCGGACACTTCCTCGCCGCTGGCATCGCCAACCGCCAGGGGTAGCAGGGTGAAATCCTGCAGCGCCATTTGCAGGAAGGGGAGTTGCACCTCGAGTGCATGTTCGAAGGCATGGGCTGCGCCACTCACTGAGACCTGAGGCAGGGAGGAGATGGTTTGCATCGCTTCGGTATCCAGGGCGATCTCCCCTAGCGGTGTGACGAACGTGTCGGCATCGGGCATCGCCAGGCCGCGTACCGGGATGCGGTGAGTGGGGCCAAGCAGGATCACGCGGCGGATGCGTGCAGCGACAGGACGCAGGCTGGCATATGCGCTGGCGGCAACGGATCCGGAATATATATAGCCGGCATGTGGTGCGATCAATGCTTTGGGAATCAGATCTGCTTCTTGGGCGCTATCGAGCAACGTACGCACATCACTGCTGAGGATGCGTGCGTCAGCTGGGTAGAAGCTGCCGGCTACCGCCGGTGGGCGAATGTTTGACATGGCGATCCCTGTGCGGGACTACATGTCGACAGCATAGGACGCAAATTATCCACAGGCAAGCAGGAATTGCATGCCAAGCCCGATATTCATCATCGCTGTGTTCCGCCGTGCGGGACTTGGTAACTGGATACCTGAGCTATGAGTATGATCGCTGCTGGAATGGGTTTTATTGTTGTGAGTCGTACGCGGTCTGCAGTTGAGTCTTTGTCTTGCATCAGTCGCGCGTCAAGCCAGCAAATGAGACACATGCGAACGCTCTTCCATCAACTCTTTATGACTGTCCATCATGTGCTTTCGTCCAAGTTCGCTGATAGGCAAGCCCTGTACGATCTCGTAGTGACCATTGCGGCAGGTGACTGGGAAGCCGTACATCACGCCTTCGGGGATGTCGTAGCTACCGTCGGAAGGTACGCTCATGGTTACCCAGTCATTGTGGTGGGAACGCAAGAGCCAGTCGTGCATGTGGCTGATGGCAGCATTGGCTGCACTGGCCGCACTGGAAAGGCCGCGCGCTTCGATCACGGCCGCGCCGCGTTTCTGCACGGTAGGGATGAAATCGCTCTCTATCCAGTCCTCCCAGTGGTTCTGCTTCAGGACGTCAACCACCTTGCGTCCGCGGATCTCGGCGTGTGACAGGTCGGGATACTGTGTGCCTGAATGGTTGCCCCATACCACCATCTTTTTGATGTCCTGTATGGGCTGGAACAGTTTCAGGGAAACCTGAGTGATCGCGCGGTTGTGGTCCAGACGCATCATGGCGGTGAAGTTGCGCGGGTCGAGATCCGGGGCATTCTTCATGGCGATCAGTGCATTGGTGTTGGCCGGGTTGCCGACCACCAGCACTTTCACATGACGCGCGGCGACCTCGTTCAGGATGCGTCCCTGTTCCGAGAAGATGGCGCCGTTGGCCTCCAGCAGGTCTTTGCGTTCCATACCCTTGCTGCGTGGACGGGCGCCCACCATCAGTACGACTTCGGTATCGCGGAAGGCGACGCGAGGATCATCGGTGGTAATGATCTGCTGCAGCATCGGGAAAGCGCAGTCTTCAAGCTCCATCGCGACTCCGCGCAGTGCCTGCTGCGCCGGTGTGATGTCCAGCAATTGCAGGATGACGGGCTGCTCGCGACCCAGCATATCGCCGTTCGCGATGCGGAACAGCATGTTGTAGCCGATCTGGCCTGCGGCGCCGGTGACGGTGACACGGACGGGTGCTTTCATGGCTTCCTCCTGCGGGTGAGTGTGTTCGGCATTCTGCCAGTGTTCAGCGCGCAGAGGAAGGAAGCGCTCAGGTCTTGGGGGGCAAGAGGGGGATGATGAGTGATTTGTGGCCGAACGCGCGTAGCCCAAGCGAGCTGGATACCTGGCTGGCCTGCGCTACGTCGGCCATGGTGGCGAGGGCGATGCTTTGCGGATTCTCTTTGGTAGGCTCGAAGATATGGATGCTCTCTACATCTCCGAAGGTGTTTAGCACCTGCTGGATGTGTTGCTTGATCTCCTTTTCACTGTGCAGTTCGGCGAGACGACTGAGCATGTCAGGCTTATTTCCTGGGCACTTGAGCGTGCAGGATATGCACGTAGCGATCTACCAGTTTGCGTGTCTGCACGGAGACGCCGAGCTGGACACTGCGCCGGTCACTGGCGCTGCGGCTGCGTGTGAGGATGCCGGCATCGACCAGCGCATGCACTTTGCGCTGGGTGGTGGAGGCTGAGGTGATACCGATCAGCAACAGGCACTTCAGAGTCAAGGGTTGTCCCATATCCTCGTGATAGCCGACCTCGATCACGATATCGAAATCCTCGTGTGAACGCAGGTGCGGCATGCGTGCCTTCTCGAATTCCCTGATTGTCCTTAGTTTTTTGAAGGCAGTCATGGGTTTGCATTTTCTTTGAATGTAAAGTTATAGCAAGGTCGATTGAATATCATTTTGATGTCTATCGCCTGTGTGTCCGAGTGAACCACCTGCAAACAGTCGTACTGTTACTCAAAGCTGTCGCATCGGGTGTAAGATTGCGGCACTCGATTTTGGTAGTGGAAAAGGAAATGAACAAGACACGCCCCAAACATCTAGCACTGCACAAAATCAAGTTGCCGTTACCCGGCTTCGTCTCAATCCTGCACCGTGTTTCGGGTGCCGTCCTGTTTCTGGCTTTGCCATTGTTGCTCGCGATCCTCGACCAGAGTCTGCGCTCCATAGAGACGTTCACCAACCTTGCTGAGTATCTGGATCATGCACTGGTTAAATTGATGCTGATCGGAGTGGCCTGGGCATTCCTGCATCACTTCTTCGCGGGCCTGCGCTATCTGGCTATCGACCTGCATCTGCTTGATGGTTTGTCAGGTGCGCGTGCCAGCAGTCGTTGGGTGATGGTGGTAAGTCTGGCATTGACCGTAGTACTGGGAGTGAAGCTATGGTGAACCGTATCGTGACCGGTGCGCATTACGGACTGCGCGACTGGCTGGTGCAGCGCGTCACCGCTGTGGTGATGGCCGTGTATGTTTTGGCTGTGGCGGTCTGGGCGCTTTGGCAGCCGGCGTTCGGCTATGACGTCTGGACCGAACTATTCTCAGGTAACACGATGCGTTCGTTCTCGCTGCTGTTCCTGCTCGGTCTGTTCTATCACGCATGGATAGGCGTGCGTGACATCGTGATGGATTACGTGAAGCCAGCAAGCATCCGCTTGCTGATCCATGTATTGGTCATACTGGCTTTGATCCTGTATGTGATCTGGGCTGTACAAATCCTCTGGGGTCTCTGATGGCGATAACGAAACGAACCTTCGATGTGGTGGTAGTGGGCGCTGGCGGCGCAGGTATGCGTGCAGCGCTGACGCTTTCGCAGGCAGGTCTCAAAGTCGCAGTGCTTTCCAAAGTGTTCCCGACACGTTCGCATACCGTGGCGGCGCAGGGCGGTATCGCCGCTTCGCTGGGCAACGTCAACGAGGACAACTGGCACTGGCACATGTACGACACCGTGAAGGGTTCGGACTATCTGGGGGACCAGGACGCCATCGAATACATGTGCCGCGCCGCGCCGGAAGTGGTGTACGAACTGGAACACTTCGGCATGCCGTTCGACCGGCTCGACAGCGGCAAGATCTACCAGCGTCCGTTCGGTGGACATATGCAGGACTATGGCAAGAACCCGGTGCCGCGTGCCTGCGCGGCGGCAGACCGCACCGGCCATGCCTTGCTGCACACGCTGTACCAGCAGAACGTCAAGGCCAACACCAACTTCTTCGTGGAATGGATGGCGCTCGACCTGATCCGCGATCAGGACGGCGACGTGCTGGGCGTGGTGGCGATGGAGATCGAGACGTCCGAGGTGATGATCCTGGAAGCGCGCGCGACGCTGTTCGCCACCGGCGGCGCAGGGCGCATCTTCTCGGCCAGCACCAATGCCTACATCAACACCGGCGACGGCCTCGGCATGGCGGCGCGTGCGGGCATCCCGCTGGAAGACATGGAGTTCTTCCAGTTCCATCCGACCGGCGTGCATGGCGCAGGGGTGCTGATCACCGAGGGTGTGCGCGGCGAGGGCGGCTATCTGGTGAACAAGGACGGCGAACGTTTCATGCCGCGTTATGCACCGACCGCAAAGGACCTGGCCAGCCGCGACGTGGTGTCGCGCGCCATGGCGACCGAGATAAAAGAGGGGCGCGGTTGCGGGCCGCATGGCGACCACGTGCTGCTCAAACTGGACCATCTGGGTGACGAGGTGATCCGTCACCGCCTGCCGGGCATTCGCGACATCGCGCTGAAGTTCGCCCATGTCGATCCTTCCAAGGCCCCGATCCCGGTGGTGCCGACCGCGCACTACATGATGGGCGGCATCCCCACCAACTATCACGGGCAAGTCGTTGCTCCGCACGGTACCGGCCCTGATGTGGTGGTGCAGGGTTTCTATGCGGTGGGCGAGTGTGCCTGCGTGTCGGTGCACGGCGCCAATCGTCTCGGCTGCAATTCGCTGCTGGATCTGATCGTGTTTGGACGTGCGGCGGCGCGTCAGGTGATCGAAGACCTGAAGGCGAACCCTAATCACAAGCCGTTGCCTGCCGATGCGGCAGATCGTCCACTGGCGCGACTGGCACGGCTGGACGAGCAGAAGAACGGCGAACGCGTATCCGATGTCGGTGATGCGATGCGCAAGGTGATGCAGACGCATTGCGGGGTGTTCCGTTTCCCTGATCTGATGGCCGAAGGCGTGACCAGGATACGCGAGGTCGCCGAGCGTGTGAGAACGACCGAGATCAAGGACAAGAGCAAGGTGTTCAATACAGCGCGCGTCGAAGCACTGGAACTGGATAACCTGATCGAAGTTGCGCAAGCCACCATGACTGCCGCCGAAGCGCGCAAGGAGAGTCGCGGTGCACACGCGCGCGAGGATTTCCCGGAGCGCGACGACAAGAACTGGCTCAAGCACTCGCTGTATTTCAGTGCAGACCGGCGTCTCGATTACAAGCCGGTGCGTCTGAAGCCACTCACCGTGGAAACTTTCCCGCTCAAGGCGCGGGTCTACTAGGAGCGGGCGATGAAATTCAAAATCTATCGCTACAACCCGGAAGCAGACAGCGCACCTTACATGCAGGATTTTGATCTTGACTTGCAGGCGGGAGACGCCATGCTGCTGGACGCATTGATGTTGTTGCGCCAGCAGGACGACAGCCTGGGCTTCCGCAAATCCTGCCGCGAGGGCGTGTGCGGCTCGGATGCGATGAACATCAACGGGCGTAACGGACTGGCCTGCATCACGCCCCTGTCCTCGCTCAAACAACCCATAGAGATCCGGCCGCTACCGGGATTACCGGTGATCCGCGACCTGATCGTGGATATGACCCAGTTCTTCAAGCAGTACCATTCGATCAAACCGTATCTGGTGAACAACGATCCACCGCCCGAGACCGAGCGTTTGCAGTCGCCGAAGGATCGAGCCGAATTGGATGGCTTGTACGAGTGCATCCTGTGCGCGTGCTGTACGACTGCCTGTCCCTCGTTCTGGTGGAACCCGGACAAATTCGTCGGGCCGTCAGGCCTGTTGCAGGCCTATCGTTTCCTTGCCGATACGCGCGACCAGGACACGGCGGCCCGTCTGGACAACTTGGAAGACCCATACCGTCTGTTCCGCTGCCATACCATCATGAACTGTGTCGATGTCTGTCCCAAGGAGTTGAACCCGACAGAGGCCATTGGCAAGATCAAGGACATGATGGTGAAGAGGATGGTATAAGGATGCGATCCTGATGCTGTCTGTCGATCCGGTCTTTCTGGAGCGTGTGCGCTGGCGCTGCAGGCGTGGCATGCTAGAAATGGATATCCTGCTGGGACGTTTCGTTGAACGATATTACCCGCAGTTGGACGAGGAACAGCGCCAGATATTCGATGAATTGCTGGACCTGCCGGACACGGATCTATGGGATCTGGTGCGCGGCGATAAAGAGCCGGAACAGACGCGACTGCGCGAAGTACTGGAATGGCTAAAACAAGTTTAAGAGGGGAAGAGATGAAAATGGAAACCAATCGTGTCGCTACATTGACGCTGGATGACGGGCGCAAGATCGAGCTGCCCATCCTGTCCGGGACGCTGGGGCCGGATGTGCTGGACATTCGCAATCTGGGCAAGCTCGGACTGTTCACCTACGATCCGGCGTTCTTTTCCACTTCAAGTTGTACTTCGGAGATCACCTTCATCGATGGTGAGGAAGGGCTGCTGTATTACCGCGGCTATCCCATCGAGCAATTGGCCGAGAAATCCGACTTCCTGGAAGTCTGCTATCTGCTGTTGAACGGAGAGCTGCCGGATGCTGCGCAACGGGCTGAGTTCGATCGCAACATCACACGCCACACCATGGTGCATGATCAATTGGCGCGCTTCCTCAATGGCTTCCGTCGCGATGCGCATCCGATGGCCGTGATGGTCGGCGTGGTCGGTGCGTTGTCTGCCTTCTATCACGACTCGCTGGATATCTCCAATCCCCAGCACCGCACGATCTCGGCTCACCGCCTGTTGGCCAAGGTGCCCACCATCGCTGCCATGGCGTACAAGTACAACGTGGGTGAGCCGTTCATGTATCCGCAGAACAAGTTCAGTTATGTGGAGAATTTCCTGTACATGATGTTCGCCACACCCGCCGAGGAATATGTGCCCAATCCCATCCTGGTGCGCGCACTGGAACGCATCCTGATCCTGCACGCGGATCATGAGCAGAACGCTTCCACTTCCACCGTGCGTCTGGCCGGTTCCAGCGGTGCTAGCCCGTTTGCTTGTATCGCATCCGGCATCGCTGCACTGTGGGGTCCGGCGCACGGCGGGGCAAACGAGGCAGCTTTGAAGATGCTGGAAGAGATCGGTGATGTGTCGCGCGTGCCGGAATACGTGCAGGGTGTGAAGGACAAGAAATATCGTCTGATGGGTTTCGGACACCGCGTGTACAAGAACATGGATCCGCGCGCGAAGGTCATGCGTGATACCTGCTACGAGGTGCTGAAGGAGCTCAAGCTGGAGAACAACAAACTGTTCGAGCTTGCAATGGAACTGGAAAAGACGGCACTGAACGATCCGTACTTCATCGAACGCAAACTTTATCCCAACGTGGACTTCTACTCCGGCATCGTGCTGCGCGCACTGGGCATCCCGACCAATATGTTTACGGTGATCTTCGCAGTGGCACGCACCATCGGCTGGGTGTCACAATGGAACGAAATGGTCGCGGATGTGGAACAGAAGATCGGACGCCCGCGCCAGTTGTACCGCGGAGAAGTGCGCCGCGATTTCGTGACCATGGACAAACGCTGATCGGAACATTGATATGACAGCCCCCGAACGCAGCTATCTGCAGGCGATGCAAGACAGTTCTCCGCTGTTCGGCGGAAACAATGTGTTCATCGAGGGACTGTACGAGGACTACCTGCGCGATCCCGGCAGTGTGCCGCCGGAATGGCGTGAATATTTCGCCAGGCTGCAGTCGACGGGTGCACAGCCGGATGTGGCTCATACGCCCATCCGCCAGGGGCTGCTGCTCAACACTGCGGCGGCTTCGCAGCCGTCTGTCGTGCAAAGCGATGAGATGCGCAAGCAGGCTTCGGTACTGCAACTGATCAACGCGCATCGTTTCCTCGGTGTGCGCGCTGCGGATCTGGATCCGCTTGCGCGGCATGTGAAACCGGAAGTCGCCGAACTGAATCCCGCCTACTACAATCTTTCCGAGTCGGACATGAACACCTTGTTCAACACCGGCTCACTGGTGGGCGGCACGCGCATGACGCTGCGCGACATCCTGCAGCGCCTGCGCCGTATCTACTGTGGCAGCGTCGGTGCGGAATACATGTACATCAACAACGTGACGCAGAAACGCTGGATACAGGCGCGCCTGGAGGGGGCGCAGGGCCAGCCGGACTATTCTGCAGAGTTGCGCCGCGCGGTACTGATGCAACTCACCGCCGCCGAGGGCCTGGAGCGCTACCTGCACACCAAATATGTCGGGCAGAAACGCTTCTCGCTGGAAGGCGGCGAGACGCTGATCCCTTTGTTGCATCACTTGTTGCAACGTGCGGGAGCGCAAGGCGTGAGGGAGTCCGTTATCGGCATGGCGCACCGCGGACGTCTGAATGTGCTGGTGAATACGCTCGGCAAACAACCCAAGAACCTGTTCGCCGAATTCGAGGGTGTACACCACGAACATCTGAGCTCCGGTGACGTGAAATACCACCAGGGGTTCTCTTCCGATATCGACACGCCGGGCGGACCCATGCACGTCACCCTTGCTTTCAATCCGTCCCATCTGGAGATCGTGAATCCGGTGGTGGAAGGTTCCGTGCGTGCGCGTCAGCATCGTCGCAGAGACATCAAAGGCAAAGAGGTGCTACCCATTTTGCTGCACGGCGACGCCGCCTTCGCCGGTCAGGGCGTGAATCAGGAGACCTTCAACCTGTCGCAGACGCGAGGCTACCGGACGGGAGGTACGGTACACATCGTCATCAACAATCAGATAGGTTTCACCACCTCAATGGCTCAGGATGCGCGTTCTTCGCAGTACTGCACCGATGTGGCGAAGATGGTCGAAGCGCCAGTGTTCCACGTCAACGCCAATGATCCGGAAGCCGTGCTGATGGTCACCGAGCTGGCGTTCGATTTCCGCCAGCAGTTCAGCAAGGACGTGGTGATCGACATGGTGTGCTTCCGCAAGCTGGGGCACAACGAACAGGATGAGCCGCTGGTCACGCAGCCTTTCATGTATAGCTACATCAACAGGCATCCGGGCTTACGCGCGCTGTACGGACAGAAGCTGATCGAGTCCGGTGTGATCGAGGCGGGTGAGCCGGAGGCAATGATCGCGGACTACCGTAATGCGCTGGATGAAGGGCGCAGTCCGGTCTCGCGGGTGATACCGGACTATTATTTCGAGTACGGCGTGAGTTGGGCGAAATACCGCGGCGAAGTTGCGTGGAACATCCCGCTGGATACAGGCGTGTCGCGCGAGCGTCTGCAACAGCTGTCAGAGCGACTGACAGCCGTACCGGAAGGATTCAAGCTGCACTCGCGCGTAGAGAAGATCGTGGCGGACCGCGCCGCGATGGGCAGGGGAGAGTTGGCGCTGGACTGGGGGATGGCAGAGAACCTGGCTTACGCTACCTTGCTCACAGAAGGGTATGCCGTGAGGCTTTCGGGCGAGGATTGCGAGCGCGGTACTTTCTTTCACCGCCACGCGGTGTGGCATGACCAGAACCGCACCCAATGGGACAAGGGCTACCACGTACCGTTGCAGAACCTGGCACCTGACCAGTCTGATTTCGTGGTCATCAATTCCATCCTCTCCGAGGCGGCGGTGCTCGCATACGAATATGGCTATGCGACTGCAGAGCCGGAGACGTTGACCATATGGGAAGCACAATTCGGCGATTTCGCCAATGGCGCACAGGTCGTGATAGACCAGTTCATCACATCCGGCGAGGCGAAATGGGGCAGATTGAGTGGCCTTACCATGCTGTTGCCGCACGGTTACGAAGGACAGGGTCCGGAACACTCATCGGCCCGCATCGAGCGTTATCTGCAACTGTGTGCGGACTACAACATTCAAGTTTGCATTCCCTCCAACTCGGCACAGATATTCCACCTGCTGCGCCGTCAGATGGTGCGCCCCACTCGCAAGCCGCTGGTCGTGTTCACCCCCAAGAGCCTGCTGCGCAGCAAGGATGCCTCTTCGCCGCTGGAGGATCTGACTCATGGCGGCTTCCTGCCGGTGATCCCGGAAGTTGAGGCCATGGAGGCGGAGACGGTGCGTCGCATCATCGCCTGCAGCGGCAAGGTGTATTACGACCTGGTTAAGGGGCGCAGCGAGCGCGGCATACGCGATATGGCGATCATCCGTATCGAGCAGCTCTATCCCTTCCCGCATGACGAGTTCGCGGCGCAGGTCGCCGCCTATCCGAACGCCTCGGAAGTCGTCTGGTGCCAGGAAGAGCCGGGCAACCAGGGGGCGTGGCACCGCATCCAGCATTACTTGCTGCGCCACATGCGCAAAGGCATGCGCCTCGACTATGCGTTGAGGCCATCCTCCTCCTCGCCGGCTGCGGGTTACCTCGCCATCCATAACGAACAACAGAAAGCAGTGGTCGAGGCCGCCTTCCGCCCCGATCTGGACGTCAAGAACAGACCAGGAGTACATCGCCATGAGCATCATTGAAGTCAAAGTCCCGCAACTTTCCGAGTCCGTCTCCGAGGCGACGCTGCTGACCTGGAACAAGAAGGTCGGCGAGCATGTCAGCGAAGGCGAGAACCTGATCGATATCGAGACCGACAAGGTGGTGCTCGAGCTGCCCGCGATCAAGAGCGGCGTGCTGAGCCGCATCCTCAAGGAGAGCGGCTCGCAAGTGGTGAGCGGCGAGGTCATCGCGCAGATCGATTCTGCCGCCACAGTCGCCGCTGCGGCGCCTGCCGAGCCGGCCACCAAGGCAGATGCGCCCGCTGCAGCATCGCCCTCTGCGCGCAAACTGGCGCACGCACACGATGTCGATGCGGCCAGCCTGAAAGGCAGCGGCAAGCATGGTCTGGTGACCAAGGAAGATGTGTTGAGCGCGGTGCAGGCCAAGCCTGCGGCTGCTCCAGTGTCTGCTGCTGCCACAGGCGAAGGGCGCACCGAGCAGCGCGTGCCGATGACGCGTATCCGCCAGCGCATCGCCGAGCGGCTGCTGCAGTCGCAGGCCAATGCCGCCATCCTCACCACCTTCAATGAAGTGAACATGCAGCCGGTGATGGAGCTGCGCTGCCGCTACAAGGACGCGTTCGAGAAGAAGCACGGCGTGAAACTCGGCTTCTCTTCCTTCTTCGTCAAGGCTGCGGTGCATGCGCTGAAGAAGTTCCCCGTCGTCAATGCCTCAGTCGACGGTACCGACGTGCTGTACCACAATTACTTTGACATCGGTGTCGCCATCGGCAGCGAGCGTGGTCTGGTGGTGCCCGTTATCCGCGACGCCGACAAGATATCGTTCGCCGATATTGAGCGTCGCATCGCGGATTTTGCTGCCCGCGCCAAGGACGGCAAGATCGGCATGGAGGAATTGGCGGGCGGCACTTTCTCCATAACCAATGGCGGTGTGTTCGGCTCCATGCTTTCCACTCCCATCATCAATCCGCCACAGAGTGCCATCCTTGGCATCCATGCCACCAAGGACAGGCCGGTCGCCGAGAACGGACAGGTCGTCATCCGCCCGATGAACTATCTCGCAGTCTCTTACGATCACCGCATCATAGATGGTCGCGAAGCGGTGCAGTTTCTGGTGGCGATCAAGGAATATCTCGAGATGCCGGGGCTGGTGCTGCTGGATCTGTGATGACTGCGTTCCGTGCCTTTCGCATCTTCGACGAGGGTGGCAAGTCTCAAGGCAGACTGGTCGATCTGACGCTGGACGATCTTGACGCAGGTGAGCTCGTCATCCGCGTCCATCACTCTGGTTTGAACTACAAGGATGCTTTGGCTGCGACCGGGGCAGGCAAAGTGATACGCCGTTTCCCTTGTGTCGGCGGCGTCGATGCGGCGGGCATCATCGAGAGTTCGGCGGATCCGCGATTCAAGGTTGGCGATGCGGTGCTGGTCACCGGTTATGACATGGGCGTGGCGCATGACGGCGGTTTCGCCGAATACGCACGCGTGCCGGCAGACTGGGTGGTGCCATTGCCGGTCGGGTTGACGCTGTATGAAGCGATGGCGCTGGGCACGGCAGGATTCACGGCGGCTTTGGCTATCCACCGTCTGGAGCAGAACGAGGTGACACCTGACAAGGGCAAGGTCATCGTTACCGGCGCGACCGGCGGCGTGGGCAGCCTGGCAGTACAGATGCTGGCGCAACTGGGCTACCACGTGGTGGCGCTGACCGGCAAGGAAAGCGAGCAGGATTACCTGCACGGCTTGGGCGCAAGCGAGGTGTTGCTGCGCAGCAGCGTCGATATGCACAGCACACGTCCTCTTGAAAAAGGTCTGTGGGCGGCGGCACTGGATGCGGTGGGTGGCGATACGCTGGCCTGGCTGACACGCACCATGCAGATGGAAGGCGCCATCGCCAGCTTCGGCAATGCAGGCGGGGTGGCGCTGAACACTTCCGTGTTCCCGTTCATCCTGCGTGGCGTGAAGCTGCTCGGGGT
>JAHJQE010000057.1 GCA_018819205.1 Gammaproteobacteria bacterium | reverse complement strand
GCGGTCTGAAGGAGTACATCCACTATTACAATCACGATCGCATCAAGCAAAAACTAAAAGGACTGAGCCCCGTAAACTACAGAACTCAGTCCTTTCCTTTAACCGCCTGACTTGCCTGTCCAACTTTACGGGGTCAGTTCACTTGCCGGGCTTTTCTTTTGGCTTGCGGTTGAAAGTTTTATAAAAGCCATGTCTAATGCCCTGATAACAATAAAGGTTGATGGGATTTTCAACCTCCACTCTCTCAGGGAGAATGCGGTGCAATACGATGTGGCCATTATTGGTGGCGGCCCTGCCGGGCTGGCCATTGCATCAGAACTGTCTCACAACTGGCGCGTGCTGGTCGTGGAAAAGGGGCAAGCCGGTACAACGAAGCGCAGCTGGTTCGTGCCACTCAATGTAGTGGACGACAAGGTGCGCCCGTATACCTACGGTGGTGTCACGCGCTTCTTGGCCAACACCTGCACTGGCGCCAAGGCGCAATGGAAGGCGCGTCTGTTCGAGCGCTATCCTTATGTGGATGAGACACGATTGCTGCCGCACTGGGTCTCGGTCATCCGTGACAACGGATCCGAAGTGCTGGACCAGTGCGAGTACCGCTCGCACGAGGTCGGCGCGAACGGCGTCAGTGTCGATACTTCCAAGGGGAAGTTCCAGGCACGACTGCTGATCGATTGCAGCGGTTACAACTCAAGCATCGCGCAGCAATACGGCATCAGCCGGGCAGGTTACTACTGGTGGTCGGTGTACGGCGCCGTCGGCGACCACCCCAATGGGCTGCACGGCATGGAGGTGGGGGACTACATGATGTGGCAGACCTTCGCCGATACCAATACGAATCCTGATGCCTCGTTGCAGCAGGGGCGTCCGGTGTTCGAATACGAGATCCTCGATCCCCGTACCTCATTCTCGCTGATCCTGTATCTGCGCAAGGAGATCCTCACGCGCGAGCAAATGGAACCGGTATACCAGCGCATCATCCGCGAAGAAGCCAGCACGGCCGCCTTCCATGACATGGATATCAAGGAGATCAAGTACGGCTGGTATCCCTCGGCCAGCGTTTCCCAGGAACTGGCGCGCGAGCGGGTGATCTTCGCAGGCGATGCGGCTTGCTGGACCACACCGTGCGGCTGGGGCATGTCGTTCATCCTGAACAATTACCGCGACTTCTCGGGAAAGCTCGACGCAGCGCTGAGAGCCGATACGCTGGGGCGGTCCGAATTGGCTGCGATCCCGCATTTCCGTTTCCGCGAGCGTGGGGAGATCGTGCTGAACGCGGTGATGACGCACTTCCTGTCCGATGCCGCCGCTCCGCTGCTGGACCGCTTCATCGGGCTGTTCAATCCGGCAAGCGAGTACCACATCGATCCGATCTATTGCGAAAAAGTCTTCACCCTGGATATCACGACTGAGGAAGTGCGCAACATGATGGGGACGGTGCTGAAGGCCTTCACGCTCAAGGAACTGCTCAGCTTCCTTCCGCCTTCTGAGGCGGGACTTTTGCTGGAAGAAGCGGCCTATTTCGTCGGCGAGAGTGTGCTGGAGGAAGCCCGCAGCTGGTTCCATCTGGGGGCTGTTGACCCTGTGGGGCGAGGCCGCAACCACGGTTTCGATTTCGTCTGAAGGAAATGAGCATGGACATCCCGACCTCTATGACGTTACTCGACCGCCTCGATCGACTGGTGACATGGTTCAGCCCCGAGCGGGGGGAACTGGAAACGCGCGAGCGTGCACAGCAGCGCCTGCTGGTCTATGTCTGTCTGATCACCACCGCCTTTGCGCTGTTGTATGTGGCCGTATCCGTCGGGGTGGGTTACAGCATAGGTGCCTGGCTGATGCTGCTGAACTTCATCCTGTTGTGGGGGATCATCTTCCTGTTCCGTCGCACGGGACGGTACCGCCTGAGCGCCAACCTGTATCTGGCCAACGCGAACTTCGTGGCTGTGCTGGGATGCAGCATGTTCAGCGGCGGACTTGAGTCGCCGGTGACGCCGTGGTTCACGTTGATCCCAGTGGC
>JAHJQE010000056.1 GCA_018819205.1 Gammaproteobacteria bacterium | reverse complement strand
GCGGTCTGAAGGAGTACATCCACTATTACAATCACGATCGCATCAAGCAAAAACTAAAAGGACTGAGCCCCGTAAACTACAGAACTCAGTCCTTTCCTTTAACCGCCTGACTTGCCTGTCCAACTTTACGGGGTCAGTTCATTACGCGGGCTTTTTTTATTCGCAGTGTGCGCGAATCAGTGCTTGCCGGTGCTGCCAAAGCCGCCAGCACCGCGATGGCTGATCGGAAACTCTTCCACGATATTGAATTGCACCTGTGCCACCGGCACGATGACCATCTGTGCGATACGCTCCATCGGCATCAGTTCGAAGGGATGCGAGCCGCGATTCCACACCGAGATGAATATCTGTCCCTGATAGTCCGAGTCGATCAGACCGACCAGATTGCCGAGCACGATGCCATGCTTGTGGCCGAGGCCGGAGCGGGGCAGGATCATCGCGGCATAATGGGGGTCGTTGAGGTGCAGTGCGACGCCGCTGGGGACCAGTTCGCACTGCCCTGGGCGGATGGTGATCGCACCGCTTATGCAGGCGCGCAGGTCGATGCCGGCAGAGCCGGGTGTGGCATACAGCGGCGGATGATCGTGCAGGCGCGGGTCGAGAATCTTTACGTCCACTTTCTTCATTGCGAGCTCCCTTTCTTGTAAAGCATGGTGGCATGATGCAGCAGTGCGCGCGCCTGCGATAGTTTGTCGGTACGAGGCAATACGTGTTCACCTGCATCATCGAACAGCACGAGTTCGTTGTCCTCTGCACCGATGGCATTCTGTGCAAGATTGGCGGCCAGCAGCGGGATGCCCTTTTTCTTGCGTTTGGCTGCAGCATATTCGTGCAATCTCTCGCTCTCTGCTGCAAAGCCCACGCAGAATGGCGCCTCGGGCTGGCTGGCGACCCATCCGAGGATATCCGGATTCGGTACCAGTTGCAGACTCAGGCTGGCATCGCTCTTCTTGATCTTTTGTTCGCTGGGCTGCGCCACACGGTAATCCGCAACCGCGGCTACGCCGATGAACATGTCGCTATGTGCAGCCGCCAACTGCACTGCCGCGAACATCTCGGATGCGGAAGTGACATTCACCACTTGCGCGCCGGCAGGCGGGGTAAGCGAGACCGGACCCGAAATCAGTGTGACTTGCGCGCCCATCTCCAAAGCGGCCTGCGCGATGGCATAACCCATCTTGCCGCTGCTGCGGTTGGTGATGCCGCGCACTGCGTCGATGGCTTCATAGGTCGGGCCGGCGGTGACCAGCAGGCGCACGCCCGTCAGTTCACTGGAGCGTTCTGCGGACAAGGCTGCAAGGATGTCTTGCGCCAGCGCCTCGGCTTCCAGCATGCGTCCCATGCCTTCCTCGCCGCAAGCTTGCAGCCCGCTGATCGGGCCGAGCAGGGTCACACCGTCCGTGGCCAGTTGCCTTACGTTGCGCTGTGTCGCGGCATTCGACCACATCTGCTTGTTCATGGCCGGTGCGACCAGCAGCGGGCAATCACGAGCCAGACAAAGCGTGGAGAGCAGGTCATCGGCCAAACCGTGCGCCAGCTTGGCGATGAAATCCGCCGTGGCCGGTGCAATCACGATGGCGTCGGCCAAGCGGCTACTGTGGATGTGGGACATGCCCTTGTCATCCTGCCATTGGTCGAGCAGCACCGGCTGACCGGTAAGTGCCTGCATGGTGGCAGGTGTGATGAAATGTGTTGCTGCTTCGGTCATCGCCACTTGCACCGCGATACCTTGCTTGATCAGCAGGCGGGCAAGCTCGGCAGCTTTGTAAGCCGCGATGCCGCCGGTGATGCCGAGGATGATGCGCCGATTGGGCGTGCTTGATGTCATGCCGCGCATCTTAACAAGAAAGTGTTACGTTTGCCGTACGGGGGCAGACAATGCCTGCCCCGGTAGCCAGTTTCAGCCGAAGAACTTCTTTACCGTGGTATTAAGCCAGCCGGAGACCTCCTGGTCGGCACTGTTGGTGATCTTGCTCACCGATTCGATGTAATCCCGGTCTTCGCCCTTGATATGGTTCACCAGCCAGCCCTGTAGCAGATGCAGCAGTTCCGGCGCAATTTCTTCGCCTTTTTCGGCACGTTCTCTGAAGGCCGCTACCTTTTTCATGAAAAGTTCGTGGATACGCTGGTGGGCCTTGAGGAAGGGATACCCTGCTTTTTCCTGCAGACTTTCCTCAAATTCGAAATGTGTAACCGTATAGTTGAGCAGTCCTTCCATCACATGGTTGGTTTCATCTTTGTTTCCGGTGCGGCAGGCGTCGTCCAGTTCATTGATGAAATCGATGAGACGTTTGTGTTGGTCATCGATGACAGTGATGCCCGTTGCCAGATCCTGCGTCCATGACATGAGTGCCATGTTCCCCCCTTGTTGGTAAGTGTCTTGGTAATTGAAGTGCAACACATAATTATTTTTTCCGAAAGATACTAGATTTATCGGACGGTGTGTTGGCCAAGACGGGCTGGTTCGCTAAACAGTCATCGCTGGCAGTGCGGGCAATAGAAGGTCGAGCGCTGTCCTTGTTTGATGATGCGGATAGGCGTCCCGCAGCGCAGGCAAGTCTCGTTGCTGCGTCCATAGACGAAGTAATGCTGCTGGAAGTAACCGCTGGAGCCATCGCTGTGGATGAAGTCGCGCAATGTGCTGCCCCCCTTCTCGATGGCTGCGCGCAACACATCCTGCACGGTCTGTACCAGTGTTTCGCAGCGTGCACGTGATAATTTCCTGGCAGGGAGTTGTGGGCGTATGCCGGCGCGGAACAGCGCTTCGTTGGCGTAAATGTTGCCCACACCGACCACCAGATGATTGTCCATCAGCAGCTGTTTGATCGCGATGCTGCGTGAGCGTGTCGCGCGATGCAGATAGTCCGCATCGAACGCATCGCTCAATGGTTCAGGACCGAGCCGCAACAGCAAAGGATGTTCAGTGATGTCGCCCGTGTGCCACAACACCGCACCGAAGCGGCGCGGGTCGCGCAGGCGCATCAGTTTGCCGTTGTTCAGCACGAGGTCGAAGTGGTCATGCTTTTCCGGCGGTGTGCCGTGCGCCAGGATGCGCAGGCTGCCGCTCATGCCCAGATGCAGGATGAGCGTACCGTGCTCGAATGCGACCAGCAGATATTTCGCTCGGCGCTGCAGGCCGCACACTTCACGTTCGCGTAACAGTTCGGGTAATCGGGCGGGTATCGGCCAGCGCAGTTGTGCATTGCGCACGACCACATCATTGACTCGCGCACCTTGCAGATGCGGCGCGATGCCGCGCAGCGTGGTTTCGACTTCGGGTAATTCGGGCATCAGGCAGCGTGATGGCGGCGCCACCACAGCCAGCCGCCGATGGCGATCATCAGCAGCGGCAGTGCCAGCAGCAGGGAGTAGGTGAACGCAGTCAGTTGATGTTTGCTGAGTGTGACGGTGCCGTCCTTGGCGGTGTGCGGGGCGAGAGTAATGAACTGCTCGTCTCCCGCCAGCCAGTTCACCATGTTCATGCCGAGGTCGAGATTGCCGCCGTTACCGGAATACGCATTGGAAAGAAATGCGCCGCTGCCGACCACCACCACGCGTTGCTCATGTTCCGGGCCGCTGCGTTGCAGGGCGAGGGCAAGGCTGAACGGGCCGGGCACATCCTGTGCGGCATCGAAACGCATGTCGCGACGCTGGCTCACCCAGCCGTTGCCCGCGCCTTCCACCAGCGTTTGGCGCGTCCAGTCTTCGCTGTCGTCTGCGCTCAGCGCGCTGGCATAAGGAAAAGCAGTGATCAGATCGAAGTCGCGCGTGACGGGGTGTGGCGGATAGCCACTGCCCAGCGTCCAGTCCCTGGGCGCGTTCATTTGCTGCGCTGCGGGGTCGATGATCATACCCGGCAACGGATCGATATGCAGTTGTTCGGCCAGGCTCTCCAGACCGCGCAACGGTTCGGCGTCCAGCAGCCACAACAGATTGCCGCCGCGTTTCACGAAGCGCAGCAGTTTCGCACTTTCGCCCTTGAGCAGCTTGTGTTGCGGCTGGGTGATGACCAGCAGGCTGATGTTGTCCGGCACTTCCTGTGCGACAGTCAGATTGAGCGGGGCGATACGGTAGCCGTTCTGTGCCAGCCTGCGGCCGAACTCGCCCAGATCGTGGTTCGCTTTGCCGTCCAGTTTGCGCTCGCCATGACCGGTCACATACATCACCCATTGTTCGCGATTGCGTGCCAGACGCATCAGGGCGCTGGTCAGCGTCTGTTCGTTCAGCGTGGTCAGATGTTCACGGCGGCCGTCGTAAACCACCACCATCTCGCCGTTGCCGCGTATGCCGGATTTGCGTATCGACTCAGGCTCTTTCAGCGGGTCGACGAAAGTGAGTTTGATGTCAGGTTTGTAGCGCTGGTACAGCGCGATGAAATCGCTCACCAGCTTGCGCACATCGCCATGTCTGGCATCCTGTTCGGTGGCGTAGACGGTGATCTCCAGCGGCTGGTCGAGCTGGGCCAGGATATACACGCTGCCTTCTTCCAGACTGTTCAATTGGTTCTGCGTGAAGTCGCGCTGCAAAGGGAAACGTGTCGCGAGTTGGTACAGCGCGACACAGGCCACGATCAGACCGATATAGAACAGGCTGCGATAGAGCAGCGGGCGCGCCATCAGTGACCTCCCCGCTCGCGCCGCAGATGATGGATGGTCAGCATCAGGAAGAAGGTGCAGAACAGCACGAAGTAGACGACATCCGCACTGCTGAACAGGCCCGAATTCAGATTCTGGAAATGCATGTTGGGGGACAGCGCACGCAACATGCCGCCTGCCATATCGAGCAACCACAGCGCGACCGAGACGGCCAGAGCCGTGAAAGCGGCGACCACCGGTTGGCGACTGATGGCCGAAAAATACAGACCGAGCGCGGCATAGGCGGCGGCCAGCAGCAGCAGGCCGAGCAGGTTGCACAGGATCAGTCCGAAGTCGGCTTTGGTGCCGAGAGCCAGCAGCGACATCATTGCCACACTGGCCAGGATGACCAGCGTGAGCAGGGCCAGCAGACCGGCAAACTTGCCGAGCACGATCTTTGCTGACGAGAGCGGGGAAGTGGCCAATAGCAGCCAGGTCTGGTTGCGTCGTTCTTCAGCGATCAGACGCATGCTGAACAAGGGGGTCAGCATCAGCAGCAGCAGGGCGAGCAGATTGGCCAGTGGGGCGGCGATGGAGATGGTCGCGCCCGGTGCGTCTTCCATCTGCGCCAGTTGCGTTTGTATCTGCAGGTAATCATCCAGTCGCGCGAGAAAGAACCAGCCGAGGATGAATTGCAGCAGTGCCAGCATCATCCAGGTCGAAGGCGCCGAGAACAGTGTGTGCAAATCCTTGCGTGCGAGGGTGCGGATCATGACAGCTCGCTTTCCGCATCGGCATTCAGACGCATGAAGCTGGATTCGATATCGCTGTGCGCGCGCAATTCGTCCAGCGTGCCACTGAAGATGGCACGACCCTCGCGCAGGATCACGGCGCGGTCACACACTTGTTCGACCTCGTGCAGCAAGTGGGTGGACAGGATCACGCTGCTGCTGTCCCCCAGCTCACGTATGAGTCCGCGGACATCGCGTATCTGTGCCGGGTCCAGCCCGACCGTAGGTTCGTCGAGGATGATCACTGCGGGCTGATGGATGATCGCCTGCGCGATGCCTACCCGCTGCTGGTAACCCTTGGAGAGTTCGCCTATCAGGCGTTGTCCCCAATCCAGCAGGCCGCAACGTCGCTTCGCGAGTTCCAGATATTCTGCTAACTGTTCCCTGGTGACGCTGTGTAGCCTGGCAGCGAACAGCAACTGGTCGTCTACGCGCATGTCGCGATAAAGCGGAGGATGTTCCGGCAGAAAACCCAGGCAGGCCTTGCCCAGGTCGGGGCGTCGCGCCAGATCGAAATCGCACACCTCGACATGGCCGCTGCTTGGTTGCAGGGCGCCGGACAGCATCATCAGTGTGGTGCTTTTGCCCGCTCCGTTGTGGCCCAGCAGCCCCAGCACCTCGCCGCGGTGCAGTGAAAACGAGACATCGTTCACTACCCGGTGCCTGCCGTGAGAGCGCACCAGATTCCGGGCGGAAAGCGTAGTTGGAGCGGGCATGTGTGTCAGGTGCTGCGCGGTTTTGAATTGCAGCGAATATAACCTAATATGTCGGCTCGCATCAAAACACCCGGGCCATAGATGAACTTTCCGACACGAATTCTCGCGCTGCAGCTGAGCCTCATGCTGGCAGCCTGCGCGAACGCGCCGCAGAAGGCAACTGTAGAAGAGCCTGCCGCGGAGGGGGCGCCGCATGGCCACCTGGAGCAGATAGCCCCTGAACCCAAACTGGATCTGCCCGATGTCGCGCTGACCGACCGCATGATGTATGAATTCCTGCTGGGCGACATCGCGGCGCAACGCGGCCGTCCCGAACTGGCAGCGCAGGCCTATCTCGACCTGGCACGTACCACGCGCGATCCGCGTGTGGCCCGTCGCGCCGCGCAACTGACTTTCGAAGCGCGTCAATACGAGCAGTCGCTGGAAGCGTTCAAACTATGGCAGGAGCTGGAGCCTTCTTCACCATTGGCAAAACAGATGCTGGTCTCCTTGCTGCTCTCGGGCGGCAAGCTGGAAGAGGCGCGCCCCCATGTGGAGGCGTTGCTGAGCGATGAAGCGCAGAAAGGCAGAGTCTTCATGAGTCTGTATGGCTTTCTGGCTCGTGTGCCAGACAAGGCTGCCGCACTGGACTGGATGATCGAAGTGGTGCACCCCTATCCCGAGGTCGCCGAGGCGCACTGGGCGCTGGCGCAGACTGCCATCACTGCCGGCAAACAGGAGCTGGCGCTGGCGGAGGCGAACAAGGCGCTGGAACTGAAACCGGAATGGGATCTGGCGGTGATGCTCGCCGCGCAGCAGACACAGCGCAATGAGCCGCAACGTGCATTCACGATGCTGTCACACTTTCTGCAAGCGTATCCGGAACGTCATGAAGTGCGCCTGTTCTATGCGCGCATGTTGCTGGAACAGAAGCAATACCAGCTGGCACGCGACCAGTTCGACGAATTGCTGAAACAGCGCCCGGACAGTGCCGAACTGGCCTTCGCCATCGCCATGATCTCGCTGCAACTGGGCGAGCTGGACCGTGCCGAACAGGAGTTGCGGCAGGCGCTGTCCGGCAAGGGGGGTGACAACGACACGCTGCGTTTCTATCTTGGCCAACTGTATGAAGCCAAGCAGGACTGGCCCGCCGCCCTGCAACACTATCTCGAGATCAAGGGCGGCGACAGGCTGTATGCCTCGCGTTTGCGCATCGCCTATCTGCAGAACAAGCAGGGAGATCTGGACGCAGCGCGCGAGACACTGGCACAAACCACGGCGAAAGATGATGCTCAACGCGTGCAACTGGTGATGGTGGAAGCGCAGTTCCTGCGCGAAGCCAACCAGCATGCACAGAGCTTCGAGGTACTGATGCGCGGCCTGAAACAGTTCCCGGAGCAGCCGGAATTGCTCTACCAGACCGCTTTGCAAGCCGATCAACTGAACAAGTACAAACTATTCGAGCAACTGATCCGCAAGCTGATCCAGATCGAGCCGAACAATGCGCATGCCTACAATGCACTGGGCTATGGTTGGCTGGTGCGCAATATCCGCATTCCGGAAGCCATGGAACTGGTCAGGAAAGCCTATGAACTGGCGCCGGACGATGCGGCCATCATCGACAGCATGGGCTGGGGTTATTACCGCCTGGGTGAGCTGGACAAGAGCCTGGAATTCCTGCGCCGCTCCTATGCGGTCAATCCCGATCCGGAGATCGCTGCCCATCTGGGCGAGGTGCTGTGGGTGAAGGGCGAGCGGGCAGCTGCACAGAAAGTGTGGCGTGCCAGTGAGCAAGCGCATCCGGACAACACGCTGTTGCGCGATGTGATCCATAAGTTTCTGCCGTAGATCGATGCGGCGGATCGTCCTGTTGTCTTTGCTGCTGTCTGCATGCGCCACGACGCCGACCATCGTGCAGCGACCCGTTGCGCTCGATGCGCCGTTCCTCATCAATGGCCGTATCGCGATCGTTCAGGCAGCCCGGCGCGAAAGTGCAGGCCTGCGCTGGACGCATACCGCTGCTTCGGACGAAGTGCTGTTGCTGGCTCCGCTGGGTCAGACCGTGGCGCGCATCACCTCCGATGTTCAGGGCGTGACACTGGAAACGGAAGGCCAGACCCATGTGGCACAAGATGCCGAGGCGCTTACCCAGCAACTGCTGGGCTGGCAGTTGCCGCTTTCAGGTTTGCGTTACTGGCTCACGGCGTTGCCCGCCCCGAGTGGCGCATACCACAGCGAGCAGGATGCGACAGGCAGGATGTCGGTGTTGTATCAGCAGGGGTGGGCCATCCATTACACGCGCTATGCGGATGAGGGGCACAACGCATTGCCGTTGCGCCTCACCCTGCAGCGTGCAGGGCTGGAGGTGCGCGTTGTGATCGATGAATGGGAGGGACGATGAACACACTGGTATGTTCCGCGCCAGCCAAACTTAACCTGTTCCTGCATGTGGTCGGCCGTCGTCCTGATGGTTACCATCTGTTGCAGACGCTATTCCGCTTCATCGACCTGAACGATACCCTGCATTTCACGCTGCGCGAGGATGGCGAGGTGCGGCGACTCAACGCGCTGCAAGGCGTGCCGCCCGAGCAGGATCTGTGTGTGCGCGCCGCACGGCTGCTGCAGCATGAAACCGGTTGTGCGCTGGGCGTGGATATCGAAGTCGAGAAACGCATCCCCATGGGCGGCGGCTTGGGCGGCGGCAGCTCGGATGCGGCCACCACTTTGCTGGCGCTGAACAGACTATGGCAACTGGGTTTGAGTCGCGAACGACTGATGGCGCTGGGGCTGACGCTGGGGGCGGACGTGCCGGTATTCGTGTTCGGCGAGAACGCTTTCGCCGAAGGCGTGGGCGAGCGTCTGCAGGCGTATGCGCTGCCGGAAGCCTGGTATGTCGTGCTGTGTCCGCCGGTGCACGTGCCGACCGCAAAGATTTTTACGCATTCCGAATTGACACGAAATACGATTTCGATGACAATGCGCGCCCTTCCGAAGGGGCTCGATTATCGGGCTGGCCGGCAAGCCGGTCTGAACAACGATCTGCAGGCGGTTGCCTGCAAGTTGTACCCCGAAGTTGCGGAACATCTTGCCTGGTTGGCGCAGTTTGCCCCGGCAATGATGACAGGCTCAGGCGCATGTGTATTTGCCGAGTTTGCAACGGAAGCGGAAGCAAAAGCGGTATTGCAGCAGTTGCCACCGGATATGCGCGGATATGTCGCGCACGGCCTGCAACAGCACCCTCTCAGGGAATTCGCTGCATAAAGTTTTTGGGGAGTCGCCAAGTGGTAAGGCATCGGATTTTGATTCCGACATTCGTAGGTTCGATCCCTACCTCCCCAGCCAGTTTGTTCAAGTATCGATGGGCGTTCGCGCCCTTTTCATTTTTCTAAAAGAGGTGCTCTCGATGTCCGGCGACATGATGGTTTTCACCGGCAATGCCAATCCCAAGCTGGCTGAAAGCGTAGCTCGGCATCTGGGTATCCATCTCGGTCGCGCAACCGTCAGCCGTTTCTCCGACGGAGAAGTGATGGTGGAGATCCTCGAGCATGTACGCGGCAAGGATGTGTTCATCCTGCAATCCACCTGTGCGCCGACCAACGACAATCTGATGGAAGTCATGGTGATGGTCGATGCCCTGCGCCGTGCCTCGGCCGCCCGCATCACCGCCGCCATCCCGTATTTCGGCTATGCCCGCCAGGATCGCCGTCCGCGTTCCGCGCGTGTGGCGATCACCGCCAAAGTGGTGGCGAACATGCTGAGCAGCGCGGGCGTGGACCGCGTGCTGACCATGGACCTGCACTCCGACCAGATACAGGGTTTCTTCGATATCCCGGTGGACAACATCTACGCCAGCCCCATCCTGCTGTCCGATGTATGGCGCAACGATTACCCCAACCTGATCGTGGTGTCGCCAGATGTCGGCGGCGTGGTGCGCGCACGTGCGCTGGCCAAGCAGCTGGACGCGGACCTCGCCATCATCGACAAGCGTCGTCCCAAGCCGAACGTGGCCAAGGTGATGAACATCATCGGCGACGTGGCCGGACGCACCTGCCTGATCATGGACGACATGGTCGATACCGCCAACACCCTGTGCGAAGCCGCCAATGCGCTGAAAGAGAAGGGCGCAACCCGCGTGCTGGCCTACTGTACCCACGGCGTGCTGTCCGGCCCGGCCATCGAGCGTATCGAGAAGTCAGCCATCGACGAGCTGGTGGTGACCGACACCATCCCGCTCAATGAGAATGCACGCAACTGCAAGCGTATCCGTCAGCTCAGCGTTGCCGAGCTGATGGCCGAGACCCTGCGCCGCATCAATGCGGAAGAATCAGTCAGTTCGCTGTTTGTGGACTGACATTTGCGATGACCATTTCGGTCATCGCGCAACCTGAAGCATGCTGGTCGCGGCGTGTTTCAACAGAAGTGGAGAAGTAAAATGACTATCGAAATCAGCGCAACAAAACGCCAAGTGCAAGGAACGGGTGCGAGCCGCCGTCTGCGCAAAGCGAATCGCGTTCCCGGCGTCGTATATGGCTCTGGCGACGCAATCATGATCGAACTCGATCACAACACCACCTATTTCGCACTTAAGAACGAAGCGTTCCACGCTTCCGTGCTGTCGCTGGATCTGGACGGCAAGAAGGAATCCGTGCTGCTGCGCGACTTCCAGATGCACCCGTTCCGTCAGCAAGTGCAACACGTGGATTTCCAGCGCGTCGACGCCAAGAAGAAGGTGCACATGAAGGTGCCTCTGCACTTCGTGAACGCCGAGATCGCTCCGGGCGTGAAGCTGGGCGGCGGTATCATCACTCACGTGCTGAACGAACTCGATGTTGTATGTCTGGCGAAAGACCTGCCGACATCTATCGAGATCGATCTGGCCGGTCTGGAGCTGGGACATTCCATCCACATCTCTGACGTCAAACTGCCCAAGGGCGTTGAAGTGGCGACCCATCACCACGCTGCCGATGCAGTGGCGACGGTGCAAGTGCCGCGCGGTGCTGTTGAAGCCGCAGCGACTGCAGCCGAAGGTGAAGCTGCTCCTGCTGCTGCTCCTGCTGCTGAAGCAAAGAAGTAAGAACTACCTGAAAAACCCGCCATGTCATCTAACGGTGCATGGCGGGTTTTTTCATTATAGATAGCCATAAAGTACGTATGAGCGAGCCGATCAAACTCATCGTCGGGCTGGGTAATCCCGGCAAGGAATATGAAGCCACGCGCCACAATGCCGGTTTCTGGTGGGTGGACGAGCTCGCGCGTATGCATAACGCCAACTTCAGGACAGAGAACAAGTTCCACGGTCTTGTCGCAAAGACCAATCTTCATGGACATGAGGTGCACCTGCTCAAGCCGCAGACCTTTATGAACGTGAGTGGCCGAGCCGTGGGTGCACTGGCCCAGTTCTACAAGCTCGTCCCGTCGCAGATACTGGTGGTGCATGATGAACTCGATCTGCCGCCGGGCAGTGCCAAGCTCAAGCTGGGTGGTGGCCACGGTGGGCATAACGGACTGAAGGACATCATCGCGCACCTGGGCAGCAAGGATTTCTGGCGACTGCGCATCGGTGTCGGTCATCCGGGAGACCGTGCCGAAGTGGTGAATTTCGTGCTGAATGCACCGCGCAAGGAAGAGCAGGCATTGATCGATGAAGCATCGCACCACGCCCAGGATGTCGCGCCGCTGATCATCGAAGGCAAACTCGAAGCAGCGATGTTGAAGCTGCATAGCAATCAGTAGTGAGTGCTGAGTGCCGAGTGTTGAGATGAACCCGTTTTCCCGTTGTTGCTCAGCACTCAGTACTCCGTACTCGGCACTTTAAAAGGAAGAATCATGAGTCTCAAATGCGGTATCGTCGGTCTCCCCAACGTGGGTAAATCCACCATGTTCAATGCCCTGACCAAGGCGGGCATCGCGGCGGAGAACTATCCCTTCTGCACCATCGAACCCAACGTCGGCATCGTCGAAGTGCCTGATCCGCGCATGGACGAACTGGCGAAGATCGTCAAACCGCAGCGCATGCAGTATGCCATCGTCGAGTTCGTCGACATCGCGGGTCTGGTGGCGGGCGCATCCAAGGGCGAGGGCTTGGGCAACCAGTTCCTCGCCAACATCCGAGAGACCGATGCCATCGTCAACGTGGTGCGCTGCTTCGAAGACGAGAACGTGGTGCATGTGGCGGGCAAGGTCGATCCGATCTCAGATATCGAAGTCATCCTCACCGAGCTGGCGCTTGCAGACATGGCCGTGGTGGAACGCACCATCCACCGCGACGGCAAGAAAGCCAAGTCCGGCGACAAGGATGCGCAGAAGCTGGTGGCGTTGCTGGAGAAGCTGCTGCCGCACCTGAACGAAGGCAAACCGGCGCGTACCTTCGGTCTGACCGAAGAAGAGATCCAACTCATCAAGCCGCTGTGCCTGCTCACCATCAAACCGGCGATGTATGTCGGTAACGTGCTGGAAGACGGTTTCGAGAACAATCCGTATCTGGATCGTTTGCGCGACCACGCCGCCAAAGAGGGCGCGCCGGTGGTGGCACTGTGCGCCAAGATCGAACAGGAACTGGCCGATCTCGACGATGCGGACAAAAAGGAATTCCTGGCCGACCTCGGACTGGAAGAGCCAGGACTGAACCGCCTGATCCGTGTCGGTTACGACCTGCTCGGCCTGCAAACCTACTTCACCGCCGGCGTGAAGGAAGTGCGCGCATGGACTATCCACAAAGGCGACACCGCACCGCAAGCGGCCGGTGTCATCCACACCGACTTCGAGAAAGGCTTCATCCGCGCACAGACCATCTCTTACGAGGACTTCATCGCCTGCGGGGGTGAAGCCGGTGCAAAGGAGAAAGGCAAGATGCGCGTTGAAGGGAAAGATTACGTCGTGCAGGACGGCGATGTGATGAACTTCCTGTTCAACGTTTAATCCGGTTGTTGCGGCGCGTTCTGTTACACTGCGCGCCGCAATCTCGTTTCAGTCTAGTGATTGCCGCCGATTCCGGTTCGCAACACCCACCTCATTCAGCCTCAGACTGGCGCCCGATCGGGGCGACAGGCCGTTTGTAAAAACAAGAAAGAACAACTATGTCATTCGCATCCCTCGGCTTGTCCGAAGAACTCGTTCGCGCCGTCACCGAGCGCGGTTATACCGAACCTACACCCATCCAGGCCCAGGCCATTCCCGTCATTCTCAAAGGCGGCGATCTTATGGGTGGCGCGCAGACCGGCACCGGCAAGACCGCCGGCTTTACCCTGCCACTGCTGCAGCGCCTGATGGAAAAGAACGTCGCCGGCAAAGCGCCCATCCGCGCGCTGGTGCTGACCCCCACGCGCGAACTCGCCGCCCAGGTGGAAGAGAGCGTGCGCCTGTACGGCAAACACCTGCCGCTCAAATCCATGATGATGTTCGGCGGCGTCAACATCAATCCGCAGATCAAGCAACTGCACGGCCGCGTCGACATCCTGGTGGCGACACCGGGCCGTCTGCTCGATCACCTGCAACAGAAGACGGTGAACCTGTCTCAAGTCGAGATCCTGGTGCTGGACGAAGCCGACCGCATGCTGGACATGGGCTTCATCCGCGACATCAAGAAGATACTCGCCGTGTTGCCCAAGCAGCGCCAGAACCTGCTGTTCTCCGCCACCTTCTCCGACGAGATCAAGATACTTGCCGACGGCCTGCTGACCAATCCGGCGCTGATCGAAGTGGCGCGCCGCAACCAGGCCAACGAGCTGATCGAACAGCGCGTATATCCGGTGGATCGCGAACGCAAACGCGAACTGCTCACCCACCTCATCAAAGAGAACAACTGGTTCCAGGTGCTGGTGTTCACCCGCACCAAACACGGCGCGAACCGCCTGGCCGAACAGCTCGACAAGGACGGCATTCCCGCCATGGCCATCCACGGCAACAAGAGCCAGGCTGCACGCACCCGCGCGCTGGCCGAGTTCAAGACCGCCAAGCTGCAAGTGCTGGTCGCCACGGACATCGCCGCACGCGGCATCGACATCAGCGAACTGCCGCACGTGGTCAACTTCGAACTGCCGAACGTGGCGGAAGACTATGTGCACCGCATCGGCCGCACCGGCCGTGCCGGTAGCGAAGGCGAAGCCAGCTCGCTGGTGTGCGTCGACGAACACAAACTGCTGCGCGACATCGAGCGCCTCATCAAGCGCGAGATCCCCGTGGTGAACGTGCCTGGCTTCGATGTTGATCCGCGCATCAAGGCCGAGCCCATCCTGAACGGTTCGAATCGCGGACAAGGTCAGGGTCGCGGACAACCGCGTGCAGGCGGCGGACAAGGCCGTGGCGCACCGCGTCCGGGCGGCAAGCCTGCGGGTGGTGGCGCAGGCCGTAGCGGCGTGCCGGGCGCTGCCCAGCACCGTTCCGGTGGTCGCGGTCGTTAACCTGTCATTCCGGCGAAAGCCGGAATCCAGCGATTTAAATACATCCTGCGTAGCAGACAAAACAAACTGCAGATTGAAGACATACACTGGATTCCGGCTTTCGCCGGAATGACTCAGCTTTTCTAAGGGGTATGAAAATGAATGCATCCGTCAGCAACGAACAAGCCATCGCTGACACCACGCTGTGGCTGGAGAAGGCCGTCATCGGCCTCAACCTGTGCCCGTTCGCCAAGGGCGTGCACGTCAAAGGCCAGATACGTTACTTCGTGAGTGCCGCAAAGACACCGGATGAATTGCTGGTCGATGTGTTGCGCGAACTCGAACAGCTGGCCGAGACGCCGCGCGACAAGATCGATACCACACTGCTGATCCATCCGCAGGTGCTGACCGACTTTCTCGACTACAACGATTTCCTCGCCGTGGTGGATGCCGCGCTGGAAGAAGTCGATCTGGCGGGCGAGCTGCAAGTCGCCAGCATGCACCCCGACTACCAGTTCGCCGACACCGAAGCGGACGACATCACCAACTACACCAACCGCTCGCCGTATCCCACGCTGCACCTGATACGCGAAGACAGCATCGACGAAGCCGTGGCCGCTTTCCCCGAGGCCGAGATGATCTTCGAGAAGAACATGGAGACCATGCGCAAGCTGGGCCACGACGGTTGGGAGGCGTTGGGTCTGGCGGAAGTGCAGAAACACAAAAAATGATATCCGTCACACCGGCGCATGCCGGTGTCCAGCGTTGTTATCCAACATGCCTGGTCTTGTCCTGCTTTGCAGGCTTTATTGATGGCTGGATTCCGGCCTGCGCCGGAATGACGCTATAGTACCGTCATGGATACCACCCCCGACTATTCGCAACTCACTCCCGACTGCGTACTCAACGCGCTGGAGAGTATCGGCCTGCGTTGCGACGGGCGTCTGCTCGCGCTCAACAGCTATGAGAACCGCGTGTATCAGGTCGGCATGGACGAGGGCGCACCGCTGGTCGCCAAGTTCTATCGTCCTGCGCGCTGGAGCGATGAAGCCATCCTCGAAGAACATGCCTTCGTGCAGGAACTGGTCGAACGCGAGATCCCCGTGGTACCCGCCTCGACCATCAACGGCAGCACCTTGCACCACTTCGACGGTTTCCGTTTCTCGGTGTTCGCCAAACACGGCGGCCGCGCACCCGAACTGGAAGATCGCGACACGCTGGAATGGCTGGGCCGATTCTTGGGTCGTATCCATGCCGTCGGCACAATCAAGGACTACCGGCATCGTCCCGCATTGAACATCGACACCTTCGGCATCGAGCCGCGCGACTACCTGCTGTCTAGCTGCTTCATCCCGCCGGACATTGACGCCGCCTATCGCAGCGTGTCGCAACAGGCGCTGGACGGTGTGCGCCACTGTTTCGACAGGGCTGGGGATGTGAAGCAACTGCGCCTGCATGGCGATTGCCACGCAGGAAACGTGTTGTGGACGGACGAAGGTCCGCACTTCGTCGACTTCGACGACAGCCGCATGGGCCCGGCCGTGCAAGACCTGTGGATGCTGCTTTCCGGCGAACGCGAAGACCGCGTGCGGCAGATGGGCGACGTGCTGGCCGGTTACGAAGACTTCTGCGAATTCGACGCGCGCGAACTGCACCTCATCGAAGGCCTGCGCACCTTGCGTCTCATACACTACTCCGCATGGCTCGCGCGCCGCTGGGACGACATCGCCTTCAAGCAAGCCTTCCCCTGGTTCAACACACAGATCTACTGGCAGAACCGCATCCTCGAACTGCGCGAGCAGATCGCCCTGATGGAAGAACCGCCGCTGTGGCAAAACTGATCGCCTGTCCCTGCGGCAGCAACAAACCCTATGCGGAATGTTGTGCCCGCTACATCGAAGGCGGAACACCGGCACCAACTGCCGAAGCCCTCATGCGCTCGCGCTACACCGCCTACACTCAGCTCAAGGAAGACTACCTGCTGGCAAGCTGGCATCCCTCCACACGTCCCGCTGCTTTAGGCATTGCCGATGAAGCACCGACCCAATGGATCGGTCTCGAAGTGAAACGCCATGAACAACAAGACACCGAACATGCCATCGTCGAATTCGTCGCGCGCTACAAAGTGAACGGGCGTGCGCATCGACTGCACGAGGTCAGCCGCTTCGTGCAGGAAGCGGGGCGCTGGTTCTACGTGGACGGCGACATCCAGTAAGGCCACATCGGCACACTCAGGCGCTAAAATGCCTGCACATCCCACGCACCATGACGGTCACAAAAACATGCAATCCGAGATAGAGAACACCCACCTGATCATCACCGCCACAGGCCCGGACCGACCCGGTCTGGTCGAGCGGCTCAGCGGCAGTATCAACGACAGCGGATGCAACATCGAAGAGAGCCGCATGTCCGTGCTGGGCGGGCAGTGCGTCAGCGTCATCCTCGCCACTGGCCCTTGGCATGCGCTCTCCAAACTGGAAGGGCAACTGGATGCGCTCGGTTCATCGCTCGCGCTGACCCTGCATCACGAACGCACCGGCAAGCGCGCCGAACCCGCCATCCCCTACAGCGTCGAACTCGTCACGTCGGATCGTCCCGGCATCGTGCGCAGCCTCGCGGCGTTCTTCGCGCGCAGTGGCATCAACATCGAAGACCTGCAGACCAGCACCTATCCCGCGCCGCATACCGGCTCTACATCGTTGTCCGTGCTGATGACGGTCGGCATCCCGTCCGGGATGCACATCGCCACGCTGCGCGGCGATTTCCTCGACTACTGCGACAGTCTCAATCTGGATGCGACGCTGGAGCCGGTGCGCGGCTGACGCAGGGCAGGAACGACAAAACCATACTTTCAGCACAGGAGGTTGTTCATGCGTGTCGCGATCATCGGTTCCGGTCCTGCCGGTTTTTACGCCGCCGAAGCGCTGCTCAGGCGCACGGACGAAGTGGTGCAGGTGGACATGTTCGACCGTCTGCCCACGCCCTACGGTCTGGTGCGGGCCGGTGTCGCGCCCGACCACCAGAACATCAAGGCAGTCACCCGCGTCTATGAAAAGACCTCGGCGCGTCCCGAATTCCGCTTCTTCGGTAACGTCCGTCTGGGTAAGGACCTCACGGTGGAAGACCTGCGCCGCCACTACAACCAGATCGTTTACGCCGTGGGTAACGAAGCCGACCGCCGCATGGGCATCCCCGGCGAAGGCATGCCGCGCTGCACGCCGGCCACCGTGTTTATCGGCTGGTACAACGGTCACCCGGATTATCGCCATGCCCAGATAGACCTGTCGGTGCCGCGCGTGGCCGTGGTGGGCAACGGCAACGTCGCGGTCGACGCGGCGCGCATCCTGTTGCGCTCGCCCGCCGAACTGGAGAAGACAGATATCGCCGCCCATGCCCTTGCCGCATTGCGTAACAGCCAGGTACATGAGGTATACATCCTTGGCCGACGCGGCCCCGAGCAGGCCGCCTTTACACCAGTTGAGCTGAAAGAGCTGGGCGAGATGGAAGGCGTCGATCCCGTCGTCGCGCCGGAGGATCTCGCCGACTGCGCCAGCGTCGAGCCCGGTTCGCAACAGGACAAGAACCTCAAGATCCTGCAATCTTTCGCGGCACGCGAACGCGGTCGCGATACCAAGAAACTGCACCTGCGTTTCCGTGTCTCGCCGACTGAAGTGCTGGCCGACGCGGACGGCAAGGTGTGCGGACTCAAACTGGAGAAGAACAGCATCGAGACCCAAGCCGGCGGCAGCACAGTCGCGCGCGGCACTGGCGAGTTCGAAATGCTGGAAGTAGGGATGGTGTTGCCCGCGATCGGCTTCAGCCTCGACCCCATAGACGGCGTGCCCTACGACGAAGCGGCGCGCATCGTGGCGAACGAGGACGGGCGCGTGGTCGATCCCGTCAGCCGCGCCGTGGTCGCCAACGAATACGTCGTCGGCTGGGCGCGCACCGGCCCGCGCGGACTCATCGGCTCACACAAAGCCGCCTCCGCCCACGTTGTCGCCCACATGGCGGCAGATGGCCTCGGCCTGTCGGCACGTGAGCTGCCCCCGCGCGATGCCATCGCCGACCTGCTGCGCAAGCGCGGTGTGCAGTTCATCTCGTTCGAAGACTGGAAACGGCTGGACGATGTGGAAGTGTCGCGTGGCGAACGCCGCGCCGCCCCGCGCGACAAGATCGTCGATGTCGAAGCGATGCTCGCTTTATTGGGTCAGCGCTGAGCAGGAATGTGTTGAGGCGGTGAGGACGGAGAGGTTGCGAGTATTTGTGTCGATAATTTCCGCTGCTCGGCCAAAGCGGAAGTTCGCTCTTCAAGTAATGCTCTTCCGCTACGGTGCTCATAGCGGGCGGTCAAAAACTTTATGCGATGCCGCCCTATTTGATTTTATTGGTTTGAAATGGGCGGT
>JAHJQE010000055.1 GCA_018819205.1 Gammaproteobacteria bacterium | reverse complement strand
GGTGTTCCTGGATCTCCTGCCAGGATTTCTCCAGATAGATCAGCATCACCACGCCGGTCTCGGCCGCCACGCCTGCCAGCGCGATGAAGCCGACCGCGACCGCGACGCTCAGGTTGTAATCGAGCAGCCACAACAACCACACGCCGCCGACCAGCGCGAATGGCACCGACAGCATCACCACCAGCGATTCGGTGACGCGCCGGAAGTTGAGATACAGCAGCAGGAAGATGAGCAGCAGCGTGACCGGGATGACGATCTTCATCTTGGCGATGGCGCGTTCCATGTACTCGAACTGGCCGCTCCAGGTTGCGTAGTAACCGGGCGGGAAGGTGACCTGTTCGTTCACCGCACGGCGCGCCTCGGCCACGTAGGAGCCGATGTCGCGCTCGCGGATATCGACATAGATGTAGGCGGAGAGCAGCGCGTTCTCGGTGCGGATGGAAGGCGCGCCTTTGCTGATGCGCACGCTGGCGAGCTGGCCGAGCGGGACCATCGCGCCATCCGGTGTGGTGACCAGCACTTCGCGCGCGATCTTCTCGGGCGCGTCGCGCAGCTCACGCGGATAGCGCACGTTGACGCCGAAACGTTCCAGCCCTTCCACCGTGGTGGTCACGGTCTCGCCTCCGAGCGCTGTCGCGATCACGTCCTGCACCGTGCCCATGCTCAGCCCATAGCGGGCCAGTGCGGCGCGGTCCGGTTCGATGTCTAGGTAGTAGCCGCCGGTGATGCGCTCGGCATAGGCGGAACTGGTGCCGGGGATGTTCTTCACCACGGACTCGATCTGCTTGGCCAGCCGCTCCATCTCGTTCAGGTCCTTGCCGAACACCTTGATGCCGATGGGCGTGCGGATGCCGGTGGAGAGCATGTCGATGCGCGCCTTGATCGGCATCGTCCATGAGTTGGCCACGCCAGGGAATTGCAGCGCCTTGTCCAGTTCGGCGATCAGCTTGTCGGTATCCATGCCCTTGCGCCATTCTTCCTGCGGTTTGAGGTTGATCACCGTTTCGAACATCTCCAGCGGGGCCGGGTCGGTGGCGGTGCCTGCACGTCCCGCCTTGCCATACACCGATGCGACTTCGGGGAAACTCTTGATGATCTTGTTCTGCGTCTGCAACAACTCGGCTGCCTTGGTCACCGACAGACCGGGCAGGGCGGTGGGCATGTAGAACAGTGTGCCCTCGTTCAATGTCGGCATGAACTCGCTGCCCAGCTTCATTGCCGGAAAGATACTCAGCACCATCACGCCGGCCGCGATGGCCAGTGTTGCTTTCTTCTTCGCCAGCACCCAGTGGATGAGCGGGCGATAGGCGGCGATCATCCAGCGGTTGAGCGGGTTCTCCGCTTCCGGCCGGATATGCCCCTTGATGAACAACAGCATCAGCACCGGCACCAGCGTCACCGACAGCAGCGCCGCACCGGCCATGGCGAAGGTCTTGGTGTAGGCCAGCGGCGCGAACAACCTGCCTTCCTGTGCTTCCAGCGTGAACACCGGCAGGAAGGAGACGGTGATGATGAGCAGCGAGAAGAACAGGGAAGGGCCGACCTCTTTGCATGCATTCAACATCGCATCGAAGCGCGTCTCATTCGGCTTCATACGTTCCAGATGTTTGTGCGCGTTCTCGATCATCACGATGGCCGCATCCACCATCGCGCCGATGGCGATGGCGATGCCGCCCAGACTCATGATGTTGGAATTGAGGCCCAGCGCGCGCATGGCGATGAAGGCCATCAGCACGCCGATGGGCAGCATCACGATGGCGACCAGTGCGCTGCGCGCATGCATCAGGAACACCATGCATACCAGCGCCACGATCAATCCTTCTTCGAGCAGCGTGTGCTTGAGCGTGGCGATGGCGCGCTGGATCAGCTCGGAGCGGTCGTACACCGCGCGGATCGTCACGCCATCCGGCAGACCGGCGGACACCTCGGCGATCTTCTGCTTGATGTTGGCGATCACCTCCAGCGCGTTCTGGCCATAACGCGCCATGGCGATGCCGGACACCACTTCACCTTCGCCATCCAGTTCCGCGATGCCGCGCCGACTGTCCGGGCCGAGTTCGATGCGCGCGATGTCGCGCAGCAGCACCGGTGTGCCGCGCTCGGCTTTCACCACCAGCATCTCGATGTCCGCCTTGCCGCGCAGATAGCCGCGGCCGCGCACCATGTACTCGGTCTCGGCCATCTCCAGCACGCGTCCGCCGACGTCGCGGTTGCCGTCGCGTATCACCTGCGACACGCGGCTGAGCGGAATGCCGTAGGCGCGCAGCTTCACCGGATCGACCGTGACCTGATATTGCTGCACCTGTCCGCCGATGGAGGCGACCTCGGCCACGCCTTGCGCCTTGGTCAGTTGATAGCGCAGATACCAGTCTTGCATGGTGCGCAGTTGGGCGAGGTCATGCTTCTCGCTGAGCAGCGCGTACTGGTACACCCAGCCCACCCCGCTCGCATCCGGTCCCAGTTGTGGCGACACGGATTTTGGCAGGCGACCCGCCGCCTGATTCAGATATTCCAGCACGCGCGAACGCGCCCAGTAGATGTCGGTGCCGTCCTCGAAGATCACATACACGAACGACGCCCCGAAGAAGGAGAAGCCGCGCACGACTTTCGACTTCGGCACGGCCAGCATCGCGGTGGTGAGCGGATAGGTCACCTGATCCTCGACCACCTGCGGGGCCTGACCGGCGTATTCGGTGTAGACGATCACTTGCACGTCGGACAGGTCGGGCAGCGCGTCCAGTGGTGTCTTCAGCAGCGCATAGATGCCGGACAGTGTGATGAACAGGGTGGCGAGCAGAACCAGGAAGCGGTTCTTCGCCGACCACTCAATGATGGAGTTCAGCATGGTTGGCCTCCATTCGTTCCGTCATTCCGGCGCAGGCCGGAATCCAGCCATAACAAGCATTCCGCGCAGCGGACAATACCCGCTGTGGTCCCGCTGCGCGGGTGATATTCAATCGACTGGATTCCGGCCTGCGCCGGAATGACGGTGAGGGATGGTTTGGAGGTCTTCATGTCAGTGCCCCTCATGCTGTGCTTGCAGCTTGGTGATCACCCATTCGCCTTGCCCACGTTCGACGATCTCGAACTCGATGGCACTGCCCGGTTTTACGTTCGCTGCCAGCGACGGATTCGCCAGCGAGAAGTCCATGGTCATGCTCGGCCACTTGAGCGAGGGGATGGGTTCGTGGGTGATGCTCACATTGCCGTCGCCATAGTCCTCTTCCAGTACACCGGTCGCGCTATGACCTACCGTCTTGGTTTTTTGCGGAGCTGGTGTGTCGCCCATGCCGCTGAACGCCGCTTGCAGATTGCTCTCGGAATCGAGCAGGAAGTTGGCGCGAGTGACCACTTGTTCACCTTCGGTCAGACCGTCGGTGACTTCCACATAGTCGTCACTGCGCTGTCCCAGCGTGACGACGCGCGGCGCGAAGCGTCCTTCGTCCAGACGCACCAGCACGGTCTGCTGCGTGCCGCTGTCGATCACAGCCGAGGTCGGTATGGTCAGTACTTTGGATGGCTTTCCGGTCGCGATCTGTGCATGGGCATACATGGCGGGCTTGAGCGCGCCGTCCGCATTGGGCAGCACGATGCGCACCTGCACCGTGCGCGTCATCTCGTTCAGCGTCGGGTAGATGAAATCCACCTTGCCGGTGAAGGTGCGGCCGGGCAGGGCATCCACGGTCACCTGCGCATCACTGCCCAGGCGGATGCCGCCGATGTCCTGCTCCGCTACGTCGGCGATTGCCCACAGCGTGGACAGGTCGGCGATGCGGTACAGCTTCTCGCCCGGCATGAAGCGCATACCTTCGACTGCCATTTTTTCCAGCACGATACCGTTGGCAGGCGCGTGGTAGGTCACGCGGTCGCCGTTCAGTTTTGCACCGGCAACGTCCCAGTTCTTCAGGCGTGCCGCGCTGGCTTCGACCAGACGCTGCATGCTCTGCTGTGTCGCTTCGTCGGCATCCTTGAGTTCCGCCAGTCCGCGTTTGGCCAATTCCAGTTCACGCAGGGCAGACACCAGTTCCGGACTGTACACCTCGAACAGCGGTTCGCCCTTGCGCACGCGCTGTCCGGTGGTGCTGACGTACAGCTTCTCCACCCAGCCTTCGAACTTGGGCGCGAGTGTGTACAGGCGTTGCTCGTCGGTTTCGATGCGCGCGTTAAGGCGCAGGCTGCGCCCTAGTTCGCGCATCGTGGCGGCTTCGCTCTGCACACCCAGCTTCTGCACCTTGGCGGCACTGACGCTGAAGCCTTCCTTGTCTTCCGTTTCCTCACCCGCATACACCGGGATGTAATCCATGCCCATCGAATCCTTCTTGGGCACCGGCGAGGTGTCGGGCAGACCCATCGGGTTGCGGTAATAGAGCAGTTTGCGTGCGCCGCTGTCCGTTGTAGTCATGGTTCTGCGCTCGGCGTGACTTTGCGTGCCGAACCAGTAACTGCCAGCGGCGACGAGGGCGAGCAGCAGTGCGCCCAGTGCGAGTTTGACGGGGGTGTTCATAGTGATTCTCCCAGCAGGTTTTCGATATCGGCCAGCGCGAGTTGCATGTCGGTTTGCGCGCGCAGCCGTTGCTGACGGATGGTCAGCAGTTGTTGTTGTGCCTGGATCAGCATGGCGAAACCTGACTTGCCCGTTTCATAGGCAGCCATCGTGGCATCCAGCGAGAGTTGTGCCTGCGGCAGCAGACGGGTGGCGATCAGTTGCTCGGTGCGGCGTGCGGTCTCTAATGCGGATAGAGCTTCGGAAAGAGCGGCGCGCTTCTGTTCCAGTAGCGACTGTTTGCGGCTGCTTGCCGCAGTCAGCCGTGCTTCCGCTTCGCCTTCGCGTGCGCGGCGGGTGGATTGTTGCAGCGGGATGTTCAGTTCCAGCATCACGTCCCAACGCGAGAAGCTGCCGTTGCTGCGCGTCGGTGCGACGCCCAGTGTCACGTCCGGATAGCGGTCTGCATATTGCAGTTCGCGCTGACGGTCGGCGGCGCGCAGGCTGGCATCGGCCATGCGCAGTTGCGGGTTCTGTGCATCCAGCCGTTCGAGCAGGGCGGCTTCATCCAGCTGTGCCGGACTCGGCATGGGGCGCAGCACTGCAGGTTCGACTAATGTTGCGTTGCCGGGGCGTGACAACAAGGTGTTGAGTCGTACATGGCTGTGGTGGCGTGCGTTCTGCACGGCGATCAGCTCGGTCTGCAAACGTGTCTGCTCCAGCTGGATGCGGATCACGTCCTGCTGCTGGCCGAGGCCGTTGGCGTAACGCGTCTGTGCGATCTGCTCCAGACCGTTCAATAGATCCAGCGTCTGCTGCGTCAGTTGCTCGCTGCCGATGGTGTAGTAGTAGCGCGCGTAAGCCTGCTTGATGCGCGTGGAGAGCTCTGCCCAGGTGGCGGCGACGCGGCCTTCCGCTTCCTCGCTGCGTGCATCCGCCACCTCGTGGCGCAGGTCGCGCGTGCCATACCAGGGCAGCTTCTGCATCAGGGTGAACTTGGTGGAAGGATTGCCGTTGGTGACATCCATAGGCTCGATGCGCAGCAGCGGATCGGCCAGCGTGTCGGAAGACTCGCTGTTCTGCATCGCTGCCGTCGCTTCGTGTCGTGCGGCGGCCAGTTCCGGGTTGTGCTCGCGCGCATAGGCCAGCAGACCGTCGAGGTCGCTGCCCAGCGTCGGCTCGGCTGTCGCGGGCGCAAGCCACAGCGCGCCGAGCAAAGTGAAAAGTATTGATACGTGTCTCATGTTCCGCTTCCTGTTGCAGTGGGAATGCAGGCGGATGACCGCGAACGGCCACCGCGCGAAGCGGGACGAGTGGGGTGCTACGGATTCAACAGACGGACTCGTCCCGCGTTACGCGGCAACGAGGGGTGGTGGATCGAGCGGGGCTGAAAGATGGGAGACGAAAGTATCGGGGGTGGAACGCACAGGCTGAGAGCCTGTTTCGAACAATTCCATTGCCACGACAGGTGCGTCGAGGAAGGCTGAGCAGGCAACGTGGCAGATCGCGCAGGAGGTGCACGAGGATCCATCATCTTCGCTCGACTGCATGGCTTCGTGGTGCATCATGCCGTGATCCGTCATGTCGTCATGCGACATGGTCATCATCTCCGAAGACTCATGACAATCGCCGCGCTGCAATTGCATGGCGAGCGACTCCGCCACGGCACTGGCGCTGAATAGCGGCAGCCACAGCAGCAGAAGTACGGCGATGAATTTTCGGATACGGTTCGACATGGGATGCAGTGTGGGGAAACTTGGTCGGTTAGTCAATGAGGTGTCGAAAAGGTTCACCGCCGCTGCACATATATATAACCATTGTCGCGAGGGTCTCGATAGGGGTAAAGTTCAACCCAACCCCGCATAACAAAAAATGAGGTTCGAAATGGCGATACTGATCACGGTGGTAGTCCTTGCTGTCTTCCTGTTACTGGCATTCTTCCGATCCTCGATCTGGGGCTGGCTGTTCGCCTTGCTGGTGTTGGTGCCGGTGATTGCTGTCGAGAGCCGCATCTCCGACGGGGCCCTGAAGAACATCTATCTCGCGCTGGCGATCTTCGTGCTGGTGTTCGGCGTGCCCTATCTGCGCCGCCTGCTGATCAGTAACTTTATCCTCAAGATATTCCGCAAGATTTTGCCGCAGGTCTCGCAGACCGAGCAGGAGGCGCTGGACGCCGGTACGGTGTGGTGGGACGGCGAGTTGTTCAGTGGCCGGCCGCGCTGGAGCAAGCTGCTGGATATGCCCAAGACCGGCCTCGCCGAACGCGAGCAAGCCTTCCTCGACAACGAGGTGGAGCAGCTGTGCGCCATGCTGGACGACTGGGACATCACCCACGTCCGGCAGGATCTGTCGCCCGAGGTGTGGCAGTTCATCAAGGACAAGGGTTTCTTCGGCATGATCATCCCGAAGGAATATGGCGGGCTGGAGTTCTCGGCACAGGCGCACTCGGCGGTGGTGACCAAGGTGTCGTCGCGCAGCGGTACGGCGGGTGTGACGGTGATGGTGCCGAACTCGCTGGGGCCGGCCGAGTTGCTGCTGAAATACGGTACGCCGGAACAGAAGGACAAGTATCTGAACCGTCTGGCCAAGGGGCTGGAAGTGCCATGTTTCGCGCTGACCGGGCCGTTCGCCGGTTCCGATGCGGGGGCGATCCCCGACTACGGCATCGTGTGTCATGGTGAATTCAACGGCCAGCAGACACTGGGCATCCGCCTCAACTGGGAAAAGCGTTACATCACGCTGGCACCGGTGGCGACACTGCTCGGCCTCGCTTTCAAGTTGTACGACCCCGACCATCTGCTGGGTGCGGAGAAGTCGCTGGGCATCACGCTGGCTCTGATCCCGACCGACTTGTCTGGCGTCGAGGTCGGTCGCCGTCACTTCCCGCTCAACTCCGCATTCCTCAACGGCCCGACCGTGGGCAAGGATGTGTTCATTCCGATGGATTACATCATCGGCGGTATGTCGCGCATCGGTCAGGGCTGGCGCATGCTGATGGACTGCCTGTCGGTGGGGCGTTCCATCTCGTTGCCGGCCAGTGCGGTGGGCGGTGCCAAGCTGGCGGTACGCAGCAGCGGTGCCTACGGTCGCGTGCGCAAGCAGTTCCACATGCCGGTCGGCAAGTTCGAGGGCGTGGAGGAGGCGCTGGCGCGCATCGGCGGCCACACCTACGTGATGGACGCGACGCGACGCATGACGGCGCTGGCGGTCGATCTGCACGAGAAACCGTCGGTGGTGTCTGCCATCGCCAAATACCACTGCACCGAGCGCGGCCGCATGGTGATCAACGATGCGATGGATGTGCACGGCGGCAAGGGCATCTGCATGGGGCCGGACAACTATCTGGCGCGCATGTACCAGCAGACGCCGATCGGCATCACCGTGGAAGGCGCCAACATCCTCACGCGCAGCCTGATGATCTTCGGGCAGGGCGCGATACGTTCCCATCCCTATGTACTGAAAGAGATGCAGGCGGCGCATGACCAGAACGCTGAGCGTGCCTCGCTGGATTTCGACCAGGCCTTCTTCGGGCATATCAGTTTCAGTCTGAGCAACGCGGTGCGCTCGTTGTTGTACGGCCTGACCGGCGGGCGTCTGATCTATGTGCCGACCGGTGCGCCTACGCATCGCTATTACCAGCTGCTGACGCGTTATGCGGCCTCATTCGCCTTTGCCGCCGATATCGCCATGGCGGTGCTGGGCGGCGGCTTGAAGCGCAAGGAAAAACTCTCGGCGCGACTGGGCGATGTGTTGAGCAACCTCTATCTGTGCTCGGCGGTGCTGAAGAAGTTCGAGGACGATGGCCGGCCGCAGGCCGATGAACCGCTGTTGCACTGGGCGATGGAGGACGGGCTGTATCGCATCCAGACGGCATTCGACGGTGTGTTGCAGAACTTCCCGAACCGCCTGTTCGCATTGTTGCTGCGTGTGGTCATCTTCCCATTGGGGCAATGCCGCAAACCGCCTTCCGATGACCGGGGCCACCAAGTGGCGGCGCTGATGCTGAAACCGGGCGATGCGCGCGACCGGTTAACCGCGGGCATGTATATCAAGCATGACGAGCAGGATGCGGTCGGGGCGCTGGAAGCGGCGCTGGCCAGCACGCTGGCCTGCGAACCCCTGCAGGCCAAACTGGATAAGGAAGCCAAGGCCGGCACGCTGCAGGGCATGGACGAGATGTCGCGCATCACCGAAGCACGCGATGCTGGGCTCATCACGCCGGAAGAGGCGATACAGCTGGAGCGCGACTACATGCTGCGGCGCAAGGTCATCATGGTGGATGACTTCGATGCCAAACAGCTACAGGCGAACGGATGAGCAGCCTGCGCGACAAGGTGGTCTTCATCACCGGTTCCAGTCGCGGGATCGGACGAGAGATCGCCTTGCGTTGCGCACGCGACGGCGCAAAGGTGGTCATCACCGGCAAGACGGCCGAGCCGCATGCCAAGCTGCCGGGCACCATCCACAGCGTGGCGGAAGAAGTAGTGGCGGCGGGCGGACAGGCGCTGGCACTGCAACTGGATGTGCGCGACGAGCAGGCCATCCACGATGCGGTCGAACAGGCCGCAGCCCATTTCGGCGGCATCGACGTGCTGGTCAATAACGCGAGTGCGATCAGTCTCACCAATACGCTGAACACACCGGCCAAGCGCCTCGACCTGATGTGGGACGTGAACATGCGCGCTACCTTCCTCGCCTCACAGGCCTGCATCCCGTACCTGAAGCAGGCAGTGAATCCGCACATCCTCAGCCTTTCACCGCCGCTGAACATGGATCCGGACAATTTCGCGCCGCATGTGGTTTACACCATCTCCAAATACGGCATGAGCATGGTGACCATGGGACTGGCGCGCGAGTTTGCCGCCGCATGCATCGCCTGCAACTGCCTGTGGCCGCGCACCACCATCGCCACCGCGGCCATCGAATACAACTTCCCGCCAGAGATCCTGCGCGCTTCGCGCAAGCCGGCCATCGTGGCGGATGCCGCGCATGCCATCCTGATGCGTTCCAGCGATACCTGCAGTGGCAATTTCTTCATCGACGAGAGCGTACTGCGCGAAGAAGGCGTGAGCGATTTTGAGCACTATGCAGTCAGTCCGGGGGGGCGACTGTTCGACGATCTGTTCTTGGATGCAAAACAATAAAGGGAGAGAGACATGGTGGCACCTGACAACGTAGACGTGATTACGCCGGAGCAGGCGGGGACGCTGCATGGCTTGTTCCTTGAGCGGGTAAGGCGCTCGCCGGATAAAGAAGCCTACCGTTATTTCGATGCGAACCTGAACGGATGGGTGAGTCTCAGTTGGCGCCAGATGTTTGCTGAAGTGGCGCGCTGGCAGGCGGCGCTGGCCAAGGAAGGTCTGCAGAAGGGCGACCGCGTGGCATTGATGCTGCGCAACTGTCCGCAATGGGTGATGTTCGATCAGGCGGCGATGTCGCTGGGGCTGGTCACCGTGCCGCTGTATACCGTGGACCGGGCAGAGAATATCGCCTACATCGTGAACGATGCGCAGGCCAAGGTGTTGCTGTTCGAGACCGCCGAGCAATGGCAGGAACTGAACGCCGTGAAATCACTGATGCCCAGTGTGCAGCGTTTCATCTCGCTGGACGAGGTCGCTGCCGACGAGCCGCGACTGCTCTGTGCCGCGCACGCCTTGCCATCAACCGCCGAGCTGCAAACGCCAGTGCCGTGCGAGATGGGCGAACTGGCCAGCATCATCTACACCTCCGGCACTACCGGCAAACCCAAGGGCGTGATGCTCAGTCACCGCAACATGCTGAGCAACACGCATTCCGCACTGGGCACCTTCGCGCTCTACAACGACGATCTGCTGTTGTCCTTCCTGCCGCTGTCGCACACCTTCGAGCGCACCTGCGGTTATTACCTGCAGGTGATGACCGGCGCAACGGTGGCGTATGCGCGTTCCATCCCCTTGCTTTCCGAAGACCTGCAGACCATCCATCCCACCATCCTTATCTCGGTGCCGCGCATCTATGAGCGCATCTATTCGGCGATCAGCGCCAAGCTGGAAGAGGGGCCTCCGTTGCGCAAGAAGCTGTTCCATCTGGCGGTGGAGGTGGGCTGGGCGCGCTTCGAACACGAACAGGGACGCGGCCCGTGGAAAGCCTCCTTCCTGCTGTGGCCGCTGCTGGACAAGCTGGTGGCGAAGAAACTGCTGGCGCGATTGGGCGGTCGCTTGCGTACGGCGGTGACCGGCGGCGCAGCGCTGGATGCCGACATCTCGCGCATGTTCGTCGGCCTCGGCCTGCCGGTGGTGCAGGGCTACGGTCTGACCGAGACCAGCCCCATCGTCACCGGCAACCATCTGGACAGCAATTTCCCGGATAGCGTGGGGCAACCGATACGCGATGTGCAGGTGAAGCTGGGTGCGCAGAACGCGCTGCTGGTGAAAGGCCCGAACGTGATGATGGGCTACTGGAACAATCCCGAGGCGACGCGCGCCATGATCGACGAGGACGGCTGGCTCAACACCGGTGACATCGCGCGCATCAGCGAGACCGGGCATGTGTACATCACCGGTCGTCTGAAAGAGATCATCGTGATGGCCAACGGCGAGAAGATCCCGCCTGCGGACATGGAAGCCGCCATCCTGCACGATCCGCTGATCGACCAGGTGATGATCCTGGGCGAGGGCAAGCCCTATCTGGTTGCGCTGGCGGTGCTCAATCCCATCGTATGGCCGGACATCGCGGCCAAGGTCGGCGTGCGACCCGACATGCCGGAATCGCTCACCGACAGCAATGTGGAAGCCAAGGTATTGCGTCGCATCGCGCGCAACATCCGCGCCTTCCCCGGCTATGCCAAGGTCAACCGCGTGCTGTTGCTGACCGAACCGTGGGGCATAGATAACGGCCTGCTCACGCCCAAGCTGAGCATGAAACGCGACAAGATCATGGCGAAGTTCGCGCGCGAGATCGATGCACTCTACGAAGGACACTGAGCATGAGCACACCCGTCACTGCTTTACCCGATCGTCAGCCGACCCTGCGTGTGGCGGCCATGCCATCGGATGCCAACTATACCGGCGACATCTTCGGCGGCTGGCTGATGGGACAGGTGGATGTCGCGGGCAGCATCCCCGCCGTGCATCGCGCCAAAGGTCGAGTGGCGACCATCGCGGTGAATTCGTTCGTGTTCAAGCAGCCGATCTTCGTCGGCGACGTGGTGAGTTTCTACACGGAGATCGTCAAGACCGGCACCACCTCCATCACCGTGGACGTGGAAGTGTATGTACAGCGCGATCCGGAGAATCCCACCTGCCACAAGGTGACCGAAGCGCAACTGACCTATGTCGCCGTGGGCGAGGATCGCAAGCCGCGCCCCTTGCCGGCAACCGATAACTAAGGAGCGAACCATGAGTGGATTACGCATCAGGAAGGTCGCCGTGCTCGGTGCCGGCGTCATGGGCGCGCAGATCGCCGCGCACATGGTCAACGCCAACGTGGAGACATTGCTGTTCGAACTGCCCGCGAAGGAGGGCGACCCGAACGGCAACGTGAACAAGGCGCTGGCCGGCCTGAAGAAGCTGGAACCCGCACCCATCTCGTCGCCCGCCCGCATCAGCTTCATCGAGCCGGCCAACTACGAACAGCATCTGGACAGGTTGCGCGAGTGCGACCTCATCATCGAGGCCATCGCCGAGCGCATCGACTGGAAGTCCGACCTGTATCGCAAGGTCGCGCCTTATGTGAATGCGAACGCCATCTTCGCCACCAACACCTCCGGCCTGTCCATCAATTCGCTGGCCGAAGCCTTCCCCGAACAACTGCGTCACCGCTTCTGCGGCATCCATTTCTTCAACCCGCCGCGCTACATGCATCTGGTCGAGCTGATCCCGTGTGCGGGCACAGAACTGCCCTTGCTGGACGATCTGGAGACCTTCCTCGTCTCCACGCTGGGCAAGGGTGTGGTGCGCGCCAAGGACACGCCCAACTTCATCGCCAACCGCATCGGCGTGTTCTCCATGCTCGCCACCAAGCATCATGCGGCCGCGTTCAATCTGGGCTTTGACATGGTGGATGCGCTCACCGGGCGTTATCTCGGTCGCCCCAAGAGTGCCACCTTCCGCACGCTGGACGTGGTGGGGCTGGACGTGTTCGCGCACGTGGTCAACACCATGCGCGAGAACCTCACCGAAGACCCGTGGCACAAGCACTTCGAGCTGCCGAGCTGGTTCCAGTATCTGGTTGATCAGGGTTCGTTAGGGCAGAAGACCAAGCGCGGCATCTACCAGAAGATCGGCAAAGAGATACACGTACTCGATCTGCACACGCGCGAATACAAACTTTCCGACGCGAAGGTGGATGACGGCGTGAAGGCCATCCTGCGCGAACGCGACTGGGCGAAGAAATTGGCCGGGCTGCGCAACAGCCCGCATCCGCAGGCGCAGTTCCTGTGGGCCACCTTCCGTGACGTGTTTCATTACTGCGCATTGAATCTGGAATCCATCGCCAACAACGCGCGCGATCTTGATTTCGCTGTGCGCTGGGGCTTCGGCTGGGACAACGGTCCGTTCGAGATCTGGCAGGCCGCCGGCTGGCAGCAGGTGGCCAGCTGGATCGCGGCAGACATCTCCGCCGGCAAGGCGATGGCAGAAAGCCCACTGCCCGCGTGGGTCACCGAATCCGGCCGCGAGGGTGTGCACACTGCGCAGGGCTCATATGCTCCCGCCACGCGTGCCCTCCAGCCGCGTCCGCAGCTTGCCGTCTATCTGAGGCAGGCCTATCCCGATCACCTGCTGGGCGAGGTGCGCCACTACGGCGAGACCGTGTTCGAGACCGACGAAGTGCGCATGTGGCACACCGGCGACGACATCGCCATCCTCAGCTTCAAGACCAAGATGCACACCGTCAGCAACGAAGTGCTGGACGGCATCCTGCGTGCAGTGGACGAAGCCGAGCAACATTTCTCAGCACTCATCCTGTGGCAGAGCGAACCGCCGTTCTCGGCAGGTGCGAACCTGCTGCAACTGATGCAGGGCGTGCAGGAGACGCCGGACACCGGCATGCTGGGCAAACTGAAAGGCGCGGTGAACCGCGTCAAATACACGGCAGCGGGCGGCGGTGGCGTGGGCGACATCCTCAACGCAGCTACCGGCAACGTGCCCAAGGTGGAAGAAGTGGTCGCCAAGTTTCAGCAGACCTCGATGCGTTTGAAATACGCACAGATCCCCACCATCGCAGCGGTGGATGGGCTGGCACTCGGTGGCGGCTGCGAGTTCTCCATCCACTGCTCGCGCATCGTCGCCACGCTGGAAAGCTACATCGGCCTGGTCGAAGTCGGTGTGGGGTTATTGCCCGCCGGTGGAGGCTGCAAGGAGATGGCGCAGCGCGCGGCGAACGAAGCACACAACTTCAGCAGCGACAACCGCGTGGACATCTTCCCCTACGTGCGCCGCTACTTCCAGCACATCGCCATGGGCGAAGTGGCCAAGAGCGCAGAGCTGGCAAGAGAGATGGGTTATCTGCGACAGAGCGACCGCATCGTGATGAATAAGTTCGAGCTGCTGCACATCGCCAAGCAGGAAGCGCGCGCACTCAACGCCACCGCCTACCGCCCGCCCTTGCATCAGCGCCAGATCGCCGTCGCCGGGCGCACCGGCATCGCCACACTCAAGGCCGCCATGGTCAACATGCTGGAAGGCGGATTCATCTCCGAACACGACTACGCCATAGGCTGTCGCGTCGCGGATACTTTGTGCGGCGGGGACGTGGAAGCGGGCTCTCTCGTTGACGAAAATTGGCTGCTCGACCTGGAGCGCAAACACTTCATGGAACTGCTCGCTACCGACAAGACGCAGGCACGCATCGAGCATATGTTGAAGAGTGGGAAGCCGTTGCGAAATTAACAGATTAGGTCAACGATGACTTTAATTGCAGCGCAGGTAATAAATGGAATCCCAATCATTCTGGGCGATCTATTACTTACAAGAGAACAAGGTGGTGACGATCCAAACGTCAATTGCATTCCAACCATAAAGCGAGCAAACGAGCATTTGAGTCCTCATGGGGAAATGAGGGTCGTAGGGCTTTCACAAAAAGTCAACATTGTGTCTAGGAATGTTTGTATCGCGTGGTCGGGAGCGAAATATCAAGCAAGCGCTTTGATACGACACCTGCGTGAGCATTGGGGTGAGGGCGAAGTTAGTGAGGAGGAATTTAACGAGTGTCTTGATGGATATCCGAAAGAAGAAATTAATGATATTCACGTAATTGCCTACCTTTACGATAAAGGGAAAAAAAGTTTTTGTTTTAGAGACAACATTGGAGGCGTGCCATTTGAATTAGATGGATTGCAGAATGTGCAATTGGCGGGAAGTGGTAGTGGTGCCTACCTTGAAGTTGTTGAACAATATTTCACGGGAAGCAAAGCAATTGGCGAAGCTACTAGCCTAGATAAAGTTCTCTCGAAGGTTATGGGTTTTACTTCGAGTGTGCTGGGTGTGCAAATGATGTCTGGGATGGGTTTGTTAGAAGGGTGGGGCGGCGGATTCGAGATTGCATATATCCACGGTGGACGCTTTGAAAAATTGTCGGAGGTTTTGTGTTTGTTTTGGAAGGCGCAGCAAAATGAAAGTGGAGACACCAGTTTTTCTTTATTCCAGAGGATTGTTAAAACTACATATCAGAATGAACGGCTAGTGTTGTATGTAATTGACTGGATGGGGGAGGTATCTGAAGAATCCATATTTGTAGTGGATCCTTTGTTTGATATAGATAAGAGAGCTCCGATTGTCATCCCAGATTTTAATTACAAATGGATAGTGAATGTATTTCAAGTGGCCGCCCCTGATGGAAGTAATTCCTATATGACAAGAGTTGATCGACCCGGTTCGGGTAAGGCGCCAATTCGAATAGAAATAATGGAAGACAGTTTTAAGATGCATTTTTCTGATGAGTATTTGAAATCTCTTTTTGGGAGTGACCAAGCTGCTTCCGTAGGTGGTGAGTAGCAGTGATATGTGGTCATCATCGCAACAATTTTATTGTTGTAAGTAATGAAGGAAGTACAACTGATGTTTTCTCAAGATGTAAATCAAACCAATTTTGAAGAGCAGGTCATGGCTGCTTCGTTCAAGCAACCCGTCGTGATCGATTTCTGGGCGCCGTGGTGTGCGCCGTGCAAGGTGCTGAAGCCTTTGCTGGAGAAGCTGGCCGAAGAGTACGCTGGCAAGTTTCTTCTGGCGAAGGTGAACTCGGACGAGAACCCGGATATCTCGGCGCAGTTCGCGGTGCGCGGCATCCCGGCGGTGAAGGCGGTGGTGAACGGCAAGGTGGTGGATGAGTTCACCGGTGCTTTGCCGGAAGGGCAGGTGCGCGCCTGGCTGGACAAGATCATCCCCAGCCCGGCGGAGGAGATGCGCCATGCGGCGCAGCAACGCTTCGCGGCGGACGATGTGGACGGGGCGTTGCAGCAACTGGCCGAGGCTTCGGCGCTCGATCCATCCAACGAGTGGGTGCGCGTGGATAGCGCGGAGATATTGCTGGCGCAGGGCAAGGCGGACGAGGCATTGCAGTTGCTGGAGAGTGTGCGCGATGTGACGATCCAGAAAGATGACCGTGTGCTGCAACTGGTGGCTCAAGCACGTGTGGCCGAGATGGCCGCAGGGGGTGAGGACGAGGCGAGTCTGTCTGCCGCCATCGTGGCGAACGCGAACGATCTGGAAGCGCGCCTGAAGCTGGCGAACGTGCTGGTTGCCAAGAACCGTGCGGAAGAAGGTATGGATCAGTTGCTGGAGATCGTGCGCCGTGACCGTTCCTTCCGCGACGACATCGGTCGCAAGACCTTGCTGGATGTGTTCAATCTGCTGGGCGGTTCGGGCGAGCTGGTGAAGGACTATCGTCGCAAACTGGCGGGTCTGCTCAACTGATCCGGCATCGATCAATATTAGTTGTTTCTAACGCTTGCCATCTTTCGCCGGATTGCTTGTAGAATCCTGCGCCGCAATCGCGCTGTTGGGTATCACCAAAATAATAAGCTGTACATTTCCAACGAACACTAAGGGTGAGATGCAAATGACAAGACTCAGGGAGAGTTATGTAGGTTTGGTATTGGTTATGGGGCTGGCTTCAGGTAGCGCCTTTGCGACTACACATGGTCACGAGCATGAGCATGACGCACATGGCCACGAAGTAGCAGGGCCGGCGTGTACTGGCTTTGGTCCGCAGACTCCGCGTGACATCGACAGCAAGTCTGGCGAAAACAAGGTGACGTTCAAGATGGCGCCGGCTGCATCCGAGATGCATCTGTGCAACATTCATTTCCATGAGAATGCCGAGCACAAGGCGAAAGATTTTTCCATATATGCCGGTGATGGCCACGAAGGTTACGGCAGCGGCTATCAGTGCAACCTCAGCAAGAAGCTGAGCAAGGCCGAGAAGGCATGGTCCGGCGAGGGCGTGTGCAAGAGCGCGCACGGTGACCTGAAGCCCGGCGACACCATCGAAGTGCACTATGTCCACACGACTTGCGACGTGCCCGGCGGCAAGGGCCTCGGTTCCTGCGTCTCCGAAAAGTGCGCGAATCCCGAGCTGCGCGTAGAGACTCAGGTGTACACACTGGTGGCTGAAGGCGGTCTCGATTTCAACCAGATCCAGTCTGCTGCTGCACTGCCGACCGATACCGGTACACCGGTCGAGTTCATGGGTTCCACCACAGGTCCCAAGTACAACGAGACCGCCTGTTCCGAGTATCAGGTGACCTGGAGCGTGCGTCCGCAGTGCGCCAAGGTGAACATCAAGACTGTCGGCGAATGGTGCAAGGGCAACAAGTATGAGGAAGACCACGCACACGGCGTACGCCAACTGGTGAAGACTCCGGCTCTGCTGTCCGAGATCAAGTAATAGCTGTACCACCGGTACGGCAACGTACTCTGGTCAAAACGAACGCCCCCTCGTGTGAGGGGGCGTTCGTTTTTGTGCTTCGATTTACCATGATGTAAGGCTGACGTATGATGCGTCAGACACCTTGCAAGCCAACTTCTTCTGAAGGAGCCCGCCATGAGTAAGCAAGTCCAGGAAGCCTATATCGTTGCTGCAACACGTACGCCGGTAGGCAAGGCGCCGCGTGGCATGTTCCGCAACACCCGTCCCGATGATCTGCTGTCCCATGTGTTGAAGAGTGCGCTGGCGCAGGCGCCTTCGCTCGATCCGGCCAGCATTGCGGATGTGATCGTGGGCTGTGCGATGCCGGAGGCGGAGCAGGGCATGAACGTGGCACGCATCGCGCTGCTGCTGGCCGGTTTGCCCAACACGGTGCCGGGCATGACGGTGAACCGTTTCTGTTCTTCCGGCGTGCAGGCCGTGGCGATGGCGGCGGATCGTATCCGGCTGGGCGAGGCCGATGTGATGCTGGCGGCCGGCGTGGAAAGCATGAGCATGGTGCCGATGATGGGCAACAAGGTGGCTTTCAATCCAGCCATATTCGAGCAGGATGAACGCTACGGCATCGCCTATGGCATGGGGCTGACGGCGGAGAAGGTGGCCGAGCGCTGGAAGGTGTCGCGCGAGGCACAGGATGCATTCGCCTTGCAGAGCCATCTGCGCGCCATTGCTGCCATCAACAACGGCGAATTCGCAGACGAGATTACGCCGTTCGAACTCAACGAGCATGTGCCGGACATGGGTAGCCGCGATGTGAAGGTGACGTCGCGCATGGTGGCGCAGGATGAAGGCCCCCGCGCCGACACCTCGATGGAAGTGCTGGGAAAACTGCGGACGGTGTTCGCGCAGAAGGGGTCGGTCACGGCGGGCAACAGTTCGCAGATGTCGGACGGGGCGGGCGCAG
>JAHJQE010000054.1 GCA_018819205.1 Gammaproteobacteria bacterium | reverse complement strand
GGATAGTCTCCAACCATCCCTTCGCTCTGCTACCGTTCGTCAGGCTCAGGCCTGCCGTTCATTCCGTTTATCGCGACCATCCCCGACACCTCCCCCTAAAATCCACACTCGCAGACAGGCATTAAGTCTTGCATGCAACTTACCCGTTGACTTTAAATAAGGAAAATAAGGCATGAAAAGAACCAAACTGCTCTTCGCACTCGCTCTGGCGCTTCCTCTGCTCTCTGCCACATCCAGTATGGCTGATGGCTTCACAGGTGCCGGTGTCACCTACGGTATGGACAATGGCGGATCCCTGGGTTTCAGAGGTGAATACGACATCTCTTCCATGGTAGACCACAAGCCGGTCAGCATCGTGGGTTATTACAAGAGCGCCAGCGAAACCTTCTACGGCATCAGTGCAGGCACCTCAGCGTTCGGCTTTACAGCGAACTATGACCTGAGCAAGGAACTCAAGGTCCAGAACCGTCAGCTCCATCCTTTCGTGGGTGTCGGCATGGAACGGGTCACCGCAGAAGCCGTCTCCCCCGGATTGCCGCCCCTCATCCCTGCTGCCAAGGTCTCGGCCAGCAAGATCGATTTGAGCTATAGCTTTGGCGCGAAGTATTCCATCAACAAGGAATTCGACGTCTCCGGTTCGCTGGATTCTTTCGGTGGCATCACCTTGGGTGCGAATTACAAGTTCTGACCCGTTCAGTACCTGCAAACAATAACGGCCGCGCTCATGTTCGGCCGTTTTGTTTTGTACCACCAAGATAGAGGGCGATGCTCCTCACCAATACCATGAGACTGCCAATTGCCACTGTGCGGCAACGCGTTTTTCATAATTGAGTCGTACATCCATGTCTCGTCCGCTGCCGAAGCGGTTCTCCCAACGCACGGTCGGCATATGAGCGTAGGTGCTACCCAGATAGCGGCGCTGTCCGATTTCCAGACTACTCTTCCAAGCTGGAGACGGTGCGATGATTGCTCCCGCATTGAACGCCATGCCTAGATTGCCCGATCCCGCATAAGGCGTCTGCGTGAAGGCATCGGCCATCACATAGGCCATACCCCTGTCCGTCAGCGAAACAGCACGCCCTATACCGCCCGTCACCTGACCTACCAAGCAATCCTGACAGGAAAGATTGTGACTTTCGAGACCGAAGCGCAACCGCCAGGCCAATCCGCCATCCCCGGGGAGAGGTGTTTCGGACAGGTTCATATGCGCCAAGTCCACCACGTCCAACCGGCGCAGGCGCAGAGACTGCTCGAAACGCACCAGTTCGATGTCGAACATGCTCAGAGTGGCATGCGGGATGCGCCCTTCATCGAGTGACATGCGATCAAAGTATGCAGGTCGCAGGATCAGTGACATCCCCTGCCCCAGGCTGTCGTTGTTGAGCATCCCCACCCTGACCAAGTTGGGACGCGGCCCAGCATGCGGTGGCATCCGATGCGGTGCTACGCCATCCTCGGGATGTGTACGTGGTGGCAGCTTCAGCCGCTCCAGTAACAAGTTTCGTTTGGAGCTTGATGCAAACGCATCGGCTGGCTCACGTACACGCCGGAACTCTACATAATCCACCAGCGCATCAATGACTGCCGCCTTCTCTTCTTCTTCCAACCCGGCATATTCTGCGCTGGAGAAAGTGTCCGGCCGATCGACCCACGCTTGCAGCAGCTCTCGCTGCCTGCCATCCAGCCTGCGGTATTGCGTATGGAAACGATTCAAACGCGATGGGATCAGCGTCACCTTGCGCACCAGCGGCCGCCCGTCATACTTTATCTCGACCAGATGATCGAACACCGAACCCGGCGCAGACCACGGCAACGATTCGAACAGCATGGGCTCATCCACTACCAGCCCTAACAGTTCCGACATGCGGAAAGCACAGTTCTGGTTCGCGAAATAATAATCGAAGCGTGCTTGCAACAGCTCCCACCCGTGCGCCACCAGTCGCGCAACATCCTCCCTGGAGAGGGATAGCTCATATGCCCACATATCACGCAGTTCGTCTTCCGCATAATTATGGTTGTGGCGGTAGAACTGGACGCTGGAGAATGCTGCCTCATATCCGCCAAAGATCCCTTTGGCCACATACACCAGACCGGGCTCGCCCTCCGGCACGATAGCCCCGAAGTTCAAGGTCTGATCCAACAACCCTGAAGTATCCGTGCCTTGCTCGGTATTAAAACGCAGCAACAGATGACCGTAATAAGAAGCCGGGTTGCTGAAATAGCCACTCGCAAAGATCACACTGACAGAACTTACATGACCCTGTGCAGACCAGCGCCCAAAACCGGGGCAGCCGACTGCGGGCGCAGCGATTCCGCGCCAGTCAAGCATCTCTCGCAACCACTGATAACGTGCCACGAAACGGCACTGCGCATGCTGATCCGGATCTGACCCGACCGGTGCAAAGAAGGCATGCAAGGTCGCCTGCAGCTCCTGCCGAGGATCGTGATCGCCAGATGGCGATAAGAAGAACTCCCGAGCGACGATTTCGCTGGAAACTTCATCGTTCAGCGCAGCCTGACGGTAATGCAGTAATTTATGCCAATAGGCATGCCGGGACAGATCCATATCTGCCGCTTGTTGCCATAGTCTGTCCGGCGCAGCTTCACCGGCCGCCCATGCGATCTGGGCACAGCATCCAAGCCACACCAGCAGGATTAAACGAGGAAGAGTCATATCAAAATGAAAAGAGCCTGTTGAAAGATCAACAGGCTCTTAAGCGTTGCAGGAACTACAGGATCACAGTGCCTGGCACTGGGTCGCGAACTCGCCAGTCAGCTTGGCCTCAACCATGGTGTAGTAATCCTGAGCCTTGGACATCGCATCCTTGTGCTGATAAGCCGGGCTACGCAGCGACTCGGCGAAATCCGCACGCACCGAACGCATGATGTCGTCATGCGCAGCAGACTTGCAGCTTGCCATGTTCAGCATGGCGCGCACATGCTGGCCCTCGCCCTGCACGGTCTCTTCTTCCAGATTGGCATACGTGGTGCCGATGAACATCGCCATCTTCACGCGCTTGCCTTCACAGGTATTCTTCGACATGCCCGCAGAAGTCACGGCAGTCGTACCCAAGTCCCAGATCACGTTGGAGATCACCGCGCCGACCGGTGTGCCCGGGAAGATCATCGCGCCGATACCACAATCCACCCAAGGATTGACACCTTCAGCCTTGGCTGGAGCTGCCACAGATAACGCCACACCCAGAATTGCCACCAGTTTCACAAACAGCTTCATGATTTTGCCTTTCATTGGAAAAGTTATTATTTTCACCGCAACAGCCGGCGGGGAGACTCTAGCTTGTCTCACACCAAACAAGCAACCGGAAATTTGGCCTATATATTCATTCGATGCGGGCAACGAACGCTGAGATGAAATACCCGACTTTAATGCTTAAGTTTGCGTTCGATAGAGACTTGAGTAGACAACACGATGTCATGCAACGGCCCACCCAGTTTCGCAGCGCGCTGCACGTATTCCATCGCCTCTTCATCTCGCCCCATATCCGAGAGGGTCTGCGCAAGATTGTTCAATGCCGCGACCGAATCAGGATGCGCAGCGACCGCACGCCTGAACTCTGCCTCAGCCTCATCCATACGCTTCATCATGTAGGCGACATTACCCAACGCGATACTGATACCAAGGCTGTCCGGCCAGCGCTTCTTCGCAGCCAGATAGGCTGTGCGTGAGGCTGCCAGCTGTCCCGTTTTTCCGAAGGCATCCACCGCCGCGACGTAACGCGTCTCCTGAGCGGTATAGGGCACTTTTTCAGGTGGCATGGCGACCACCGCCCAATGCGCACTACGCGCCCAAGTGTTCTCGAACGCGACCAGAGACACCCGCTGCCGGCTTTCGCGCCCGGAACGGAGAATGACCTCCTTGTTGTCCAGGTCGTAACCGATGACGACGGCGTAATGCCAGACCGGATACCAATCCAGTGCCAGATTCTGCAGCACAACCACAGGCGTGCCACGTGCAACCTCCTCCAACACCTCGCCCAGCACGGGGGACATCTGATAGGCCACCAGACCATGACGGCGTACGGCACCGAACATCTCGATCTGCAGTGTGCCTTCACGCTCCGGCAGATAAACCTCAGGCTTGAGCCCCTCCGGATCGACCGCAACACCGGCATGCTTCATGACCATCGCCAGTGCAGCCGGCCCGCACTGGAAATCTTCCTGCGCAAAGAAAGGCACATTGAACAGTTCGATCTGACGAGGCAAGGCGGCAGCTTGGTCTTCCGACAAAGCTGCCGGAGGCGGGAGCGATCTGCACCCTCCGATCAGGAGAAGGAACATACCAGCCATAAAGCTGGCATAGGTTCTGGACATCGCGAATCAGCGCATGGAACGCGTGAAGGGAAAGACCTTGGTGTAACCCAGAATATCAGTCACCAGTAACACCAGGAAGACGAACACGGCAGTGCCAATGATGTCACCGCCAGCAGGCAGCTGATCAATCTTCCCGGCGATCAGCAACACCTCATCGTCCGTCAGCGCATCCACGCGCGCCTGTGCCTGCTCGCCCGTGACACCACGCGCTTCCAGTTGTGTACGCACATCGTCCCGGTTGACCAGCGCCATGATCTTTACGCGTCCCTGTTCAGCCAACGCATGGTCGACTACCACGTCGGTTTGCACCATTGAGGCAGATGCGGTCAAAGGCATCGCCATGCATGACATGAGCACGATCATCACACGACTGGCCCAACGCATAAAACTGGAATTTTGCATCGTCATTTTCAATCCTCCTGAACAGGTTGAGAAACATAATTCGACCAGGCATCGCGGGCAGAACCTGATTTGCCGCGCGACCATACTAGCAGGCGCGCATCCGCTTCCGCAATGGCGAACTCGAGCTGGTCAATCCACGTAACCGATATCGCGCAAAGCCTCGAATATCTTCCCTGCCAGCCGCGTATGCCCTTCGGCGTTCGGATGGATCTGATCGCCCTTCAACAAGGGATCGGAAAGTACCTCGGCGACTGCATCTTCGATCAGCGGTACCTGATGGGCCTGCGCGATCTGCCGGTAGAACTCCGGTGCCGACAGGTTGCGCAGCACGGCACCGGCCAGACTGGGTTCCGGCGTCGCCTGCAACACGACCTGCGCGCCAGCCGCCTTGCATTTCACGATCATCTTGGCGAGATTCTCTTCCGTCTCCTGCTCCGGCAACCGACGCAGCATGTCGTTCCCACCCAGCGTCAGGATCACCAACACCGGCTGATGTTCCTCCAACAGATCCGGCAACCGCTGCAACGCGTCGTTACTGGTGTTGCCGTTCACTCCGCCGTTGATCACCTGCCAGCCTGTGCTGGCCTCCAGCAGGTGTGGCCAGGCCTGTTCCGGCGTCACACCCGCACCTGCAGTCAGGCTGTCCCCCAGCGCCAGCACGACACTACCCGCAGGTAAAGCAGGCAGTCTTTCATTCTCTCCACAGCCTATCAGGCAAAGGGAAACGAGCAAGCAAGACAGCCCAGCCAGATAACGCTTTGACCAGAGCAGCATCACATACCAGCCTGCAACATCGCCACGCCCCACGCCACACCGAAGCCGTTCACCTCGCAGGCGACGATGCCCAGTCCGCCCTCGCAACGGCTGGACGACAGATCCACATGCAGCCACGGCGTGTCGTGTTCCACGAAACGCTTGAGGAAGCGTGTAGCAAGGATGTGATCCGCGTCGCCGGTCAGCGTGCACTGCTTGATGTCGGCCACCTTGGAATCGAGCTCGGCTTCGTAGTCCTCGTCCTGCGGGAAGGCGCACAGACGCTCGCCGGTCTGCTTGCCGGTATTCACCGCGCGCTGCGCCAGTTCATCGCTGCTGGCGAACACGCCGGAATAGCGCGCACCGAGTGCCGCCGCCATGCTGCCGGTGAGCGTGGCGAAATCGATCATCAGGTCCGGTTTGGCGCGCGATGCCAGCGTCAGCGTATCGGCCAGCACCATGCGCCCTTCTGCATCGGTATGGATGATCTCGATATGCGTGCCGTTCAGCGCCTTGACGATGTCGTTCTGTTTGTAGGCCTTGGGGCTGATGTGGTTCTGCGCGATGGCCAGCCAGCAGTCGATGTTCACCGCCAGCTTCTGCTCGCTCGCGGCAAGCAGGATGCCGAGCGACACCGCCGAACCGTTCATGTCCTCGTGCATGTTGTGCATGTAGCGCGACGGCTTCAGGTTGTGGCCGCCGGTGTCGAAACAGATGCCCTTGCCCACCAGCGCCACGGTCTGTTTCGCCTTCGGATGTTTGTAGCTCAGATGCACGATGGCCGCATCTTCCGGCTCGCTGCCCTGCGCCACCGCGACGAATGCGCCCGCCCCCATCTTGCGCAACTTCTTCATGTCGAACTCTTCGTGCATCCAGCCCTTGGCCTGCGCCAGCTTCTTGATGCGCTGGCGATACAGTCCCGGCGTCAATTCGTTCGGTGCAGTCACCGTCAACTCGCGGCTCAGCAGATTGCCGGCCGCCTGCGCCTGCAAAGCCGCGAACGGCTTCCTGTCCACCTCGCCGACCAGCGAGATCTTCTGCAGCGGCTTGCGCTCGTCCTTCTTCTTGCGCATCGGCAGCAGCGCGCTATTCACCCATGCGCCGTACACTGCCAATTCGGCAGCACGTTGCGCCGTCGCACCGGACACAGCGATGCTCAATGCTTTCGGCTGCTCGTCCAGCAACAACTGCAAGGCCTTGCGCACCAGCACCTGCTGCGCGAACGTATCCTTGGCATCATCCAGCATCGCCCACGCCACCAGCGTGCCGTCCGCCGCATTCGCCGCCACCGGCGTTTTCGCCAACTCATCCGCCTTCATGTCGCGGCGTTTGAGCACGCTGGCGAGCAGTGCGGCATGCGCGACATCCTTGGGTAATGTCTTGCCCTTCGGCATCAGCACCAGCAGATGCGAGGTAGTGGGCATGGTCTTGGTGACAGTCAGTTGTGCTAGCATTGCGGCCTCGAATTTAGTCAATGATCGCCGCGATTATACGGGCTACCCCATGCGCCAATACCTCGACTTGATGCAACACGTGCTGGACCACGGCACCACCAAATCCGACCGCACCGGCACCGGCACCACCAGCGTGTTCGGCTACCAGATGCGCTTCGACCTCTCGCAGGGTTTCCCGCTGGTCACCACCAAGAAGTGCCACCTGAAGTCCATCGTGCATGAGTTGCTGTGGTTCCTGCAGGGCAGCACCAACACCAAATACCTGAAGGACAACGGCGTCAGCATCTGGGATGAATGGGCGGACGAGAACGGCAACCTCGGCCCGGTGTATGGCAAGCAGTGGCGCTCGTGGGAAACCATTGACGGCCGCGTGATCGACCAGATCAAGATCGCCGTCGACCAGATCAGGAACAATCCGGATTCGCGCCGCATCATCGTCTCGGCGTGGAACGTGGGCGAGCTGGACAAGATGGCGCTGGCGCCCTGCCATGCCTTCTTCCAGTTCTACGTGGCGGACGGCAAACTTTCCTGCCAGCTCTACCAGCGCAGCGCCGACATCTTCCTCGGCGTGCCGTTCAACATCGCCTCCTATGCCTTGCTGACGATGATGATGGCGCAGGTGTGCGGGCTGCAATATGGCGACTTCGTGCACACTTTCGGCGACGCGCACCTGTACTCCAACCACATGGAACAGACCGCGCTGCAACTGTCGCGCGAACCGCGTGCGTTGCCAACCATGAAGATCAACCCGGACGTGAAAGACATCTTCGGCTTCAGGTTCGAAGACTTCACGCTGGAAGGCTACGACCCGCACCCCGCGATCAAGGCACCGGTCGCAGTGTAGGCACGATATGGCCGCATCAAAGTCCTCCCCGGACAAGATCACCACGCAGCAGTTCGTAAAACTGATGCGTGACGTGCGGCACTTGCGAACGGACATCGCACGTACGCGCAAAAAGCTGATGGCGGAATGGAAACCCCGCATCAGGATACGCGACTTCGTTGCATCGGCCGGCAACATGGCCGCCTACATCGGATTACGCAGGCACGACCTGAGCGACATTCAAACCCGCCTCGCTGCCGTAGGACTTTCCTCTCTCGGCCGTACCGAGGGGCATGTGCTGGCCAACCTCGATGCCGTCATCCATGCACTGGAAGCGCTGAACGGCGCACCGCCTCCGGTGAAGAAATTCCTGTCGAGCGTGCGCACCTTCAGCAAGGATGGCGATCGACTGACCCGCAACACCAAGCGACTGCTGGGCAAGCCGCCGCTGCATCGCACGGTGCGCATCATGGTCACGCTGCCCAGTGCGGCTGCACAGGATTACGACTTCGTCAAACATCTGGTCGAGCGCGGCATGGATTGCGCGCGCATCAATTGCGCCCACGATTCACCCGAAGCCTGGCAGCGTATGAGCGAGTTCGTGCGTCGGGCCGCCAAGGAGACCGGGCGTATATGCAAGGTGATGATGGATCTGGCCGGTCCAAAGTTGCGTACCGGCCAAGTCGCGCCGGACCAGGGCATCATCAGGTTCAAACCTTCGCGTGACAGTCGCGGAGGCGTGACCAAGCCCGCCATGGTGATACTGGATGCCAGCGGCGATCCCGGCTGCAGTGCCCGCAAGAGTGAACTGGGCTGCAGACTACCTGCGAGGTTGAGTGTTGATGCCCACTGGCTGCGACAGATCAGTCCGCAAGACGAGATCCATTTCACCGACCTGCGCGGCAAGGCTGGCGTGCTGACCGTCCAGGAAAAGCTCTCCGCGACCGAAGTGCGCGCATCGTGCCCGACCTCGGCCTATCTGGAAGAGGGCATCTCACTGAAGCATGTATCACCTTCCGGTCACCACCCCGTCTTCGAGACTTTTGTCGGTCAAGTCGCCACGGTACCCGTAACCATCCTGCTGAGCGAAGGTGACCTGCTGATGCTGACGCGTTTGCCGCTCCCGGGCGAACCTGCCCGTGCTGAAGGCGACACGCTCATCCCGGCACACATCGCTTGTGCCCAGCCCGCCGTTCTGGATCAATTGCAGCCGGGACAGCGTGTGGAGATCGACGACGGCCGCATCAGCACCAAGGTCATCTCGCTGGATGATGTGGGGGCGCTGCTCATGGTCACCCGCGCCAGGTCGCAAGGGTCGAAACTGATGGCGGAGAAAGGTCTGAACTTCCCGGATAGCGACCTTGCACTCCCGCCCCTCACCGAGAAGGATTTTCAGGATCTGGACCATGTGATCGGCTGTGCGGACATCGTGGGCTATTCCTTCGTGCAGTCCGAGGCAGACATGGATCTGCTGCTCAAGGCGCTAAAGAAACTCAACGCAGGCAAACTGGGTATCGTCGCCAAGATCGAGACGCGCCTCGGCCTGAAGAACCTGCCCGAGATCATCCTTGCAGGTGCCGGCAACCATCCTTTCGGCGTGATGATCGCCCGCGGCGACCTCGCAATCGAGATCGGCTACGAACAGCTCGCGGAAACCCAGGAAGAGATCATGTGGCTGTGCGAGTCCGCCCATGTGCCGGTCATCTGGGCGACACAGGTACTGGAAGGACTGGTCAAACAGAACCTGCCTTCGCGCGCCGAAGTGACCGATGCCGCTATGGCAGAACGTGCAGAATGCATCATGCTCAACAAGGGGCCGTTCGTGCTGGAAGCAATCGATGTGCTGGACCATGTCGTGGCACGCATGCAATCGCACCAACGTAAAAAACGCTCCGTCATGCGTACACTACGCTGGTAAAGACTATGACTAGACAGACCTCACTCTCACTGATCGTCGCGATGGCGAAGAACCGCAGCATCGGCGTGGACAACACCCTGCCCTGGCGCTGCCCGGAAGACCTGAAGCATTTCAAGGCGCTGACCATGGGACATCACATGATCATGGGGCGCAAGACGTTCGATTCCATCGGCAAACCCTTGCCGGGGCGCACCACGGTGATCGTCACGCGCAATGCCGCCTTGAAAGTAGAGGGCTGCCTCGTCGCGCACTCTCTGCAGGACGCGATCGCATTGTGCGCAAGTGACGAACAGACCTTCATCGTCGGCGGTGCCGAGTTGTATGCCCAAGCGATGCCATGGGTGGATACGATGTACATCACCGAGATCCAGCAGGACGTGGAAGGCGATGCACACTTCCCCGCATTCGATCCCGCACAGTGGCAGGAAGTCGCACGCGAGGTGCGTAGCCAGACCGAGCCGCAGTCTCTGCAATACCACTTCGTCACCTACCGACGCCGATAGTCGACATCATTCGACTCCGGCAGCCCGCCTCACGCGTGCTGCCTCATTTCAGCCCCATAGTTTTCAAACGCTTACCTGCACGCCATGACTTTGCATAAACCCACTTTGTCGACATAAATATAAATTTTTTGCACAAATTACGGTTTTCGGTGCTAGGATTTGCCAACTTTGTCGACAATTGGAGTTGCGTAGTGTTGATTCCACAGCCCCAACAAGGCACCTTGGCCGACCTTGCCACCCACAAACTGGCACATAGCATCGTGACTGGCGAGCTGGCGCAAGGACAGAAACTGAACGAAGCCGAACTGGCCGAGCGCTTCGGTATGGGGCGCGGCCCGTTACGCGAGGCGCTGCGTCATCTGGAAGGCATGCGTCTGGTGAAGCGCACGCCGAACGCCGGCGCACGCGTGGTGGTGCTGGATCGCAAGACACTGTCCGACCTGTACACCGTGCGCGAAGCGCTGGAAGGCATGGCCTGCCGCATCGCCGCAACGCAGATGAGCGACGACGAGATCGAGCAGTTGAGCGCCCTGCTCGACAAGCACGAGACGCAGATCGCCGAACAAGGCGGCAAGGTCTACGCGCAGAGCGAAGGCGATCTCGACTTCCACTACCAGATTGCACGCGGCAGCCGCAACCAGATGCTGATGGACATGCTGGGCAGCGAACAATACCAGCTGCTGCGCATGTGCCGTTATCGCACCAGCCGCAATGCGCAACGCACCAAACCCGCACTGAGCCAGCACCGCCAGATCGTACAGGCGCTGGCGAACCGTGACGGCGAGCTGGCCGAAATGCTGATGCGCCGTCACATCCAGGGGGCATGGCGCAGCATCAGCGAGATGATCGATAGAGAGGAAGCAGCGTGATTTTGCTTGGCGGTCATTCCGGCGCAGGCCGGAATCCAGTGCAGTTATTCAACATGCAGTTATTTTTTCCGCTTTGCGGAATTGTTCTATTCGCTGGATTCCGGCCTGCGCCGGAATGACGGGATTTTGAATTTAGTGGAGAAAGAATAATGAAGCAGACATCACTCACCCCAGGCCAAAAACTTCGCCAGGCCGTCGCCGACAACCATCCGCTGCAAGTGGTCGGTGCGGTCACCGCCTATTGCGGCATCCTCGCGCAGAAGTGCGGCCACAAGGCACTGTATCTTTCCGGTGGCGGCGTAGCCGCTTCCTCGCTGGGCATTCCCGACCTCGGCATCACCACCTTGCATGACGTGTGCGAAGACGCGCGCCGCATCACCGCCGCCAGCGACCTGCCCTTGCTGGTGGACATCGACACCGGCTGGGGCGGCGCCTTCAACATCGCGCGTGCCACGCGTGAAGTGGCGCAGGCCGGCGCGGCCGGTTTCCACATCGAAGACCAGGTGATGCAGAAACGCTGCGGCCACCGTCCGAACAAGGCCATCGTCAGCCAGCAGGAGATGGTGGATCGCGTGAAGTCTGCCGTGGATGCGCGTGTGGATGACAGCTTCGTCATCATGGCGCGCACCGATGCGCTGGCCGTGGAAGGCATGCAGAGCGCCATAGCCCGCGCGCAAGCCTGCGTGGAAGCCGGTGCCGACATGATCTTCCCCGAGGCGATGACCACACTGGAGCAATACGCCGAATTCACCCGCACGGTGAAAGTGCCGGTGTTGGCCAATATCACCGAGTTCGGCGCGACGCCTTTGTTCACCACCGAACAACTGGCAGGCGTCGGCATCAAGCTGGTGCTGTATCCGCTTTCGGCCTACCGCGCGATGAGCCAGGCCGCGCTGAACGTGTACCAGCACATCCTCGCCGACGGCACGCAGCAGCACGTAGTGCCGACCATGCAGACGCGCATGGATCTTTACGACTATCTCGGCTACCACGCCTACGAGCAGCAGCTCGACCGCCTGTTCGCCGAGAAAGGCGCAGATTGATTATCAAGCAAGGGAGCAAGCGATGACCGAAGAGAGCACCTTACCCAAGCCGAAGAAATCCGTTGCACTGTCCGGTACCGTCGCGGGCAACACCGCGGTGTGCACCGTGGGCCGCACCGGCAACGATCTGCACTATCGCGGCTACGACATCCTCGATTTCGCCGAGCAGGCCGAGTTCGAGGAGATCGCTCACCTGCTGATCCACGGCACGCTGCCGACCGCCACCGAACTCGCGGCATACAAGGCCAGACTGCGCACACTGCGCGGCCTGCCTCAGGCCATCAAACAGGCACTCGAAGCACTCCCCCCCGGTGCGCATCCGATGGATGTGATGCGCACCGGGTGCTCGGTGCTAGGCACGCTGGAACAGGAATCGCCCACGCACGACCCGCAACAGACCATACAAATCCTCGATCGCCTGATGGCGAGCTTCGGCTCCATGCTGGTGTATTGGTATCACTTCAGCCATTCCGGCAAACGCATCGAGGTGGAGACCGACGACGATTCCATCGGCGGACATTTCCTGCACCTGCTGCACGGCAAACCGGCGAAAACCTCATGGGTGCGGGCGATGCATACCTCGCTGATCCTGTATGCCGAGCATGAGTTCAACGCCTCCACCTTCACCGCGCGCGTCATCGCCGGCACCAACTCCGACATCTATTCCTGCATCACCGGTGCCATCGGCGCATTGCGCGGGCCGAAGCATGGTGGCGCGAACGAGGAAGCGTTCCGCATCCAGAGTCGTTACAAGAGTGCAGACGAAGCCGAGGCAGACATCCGCGAACGCGTGGCACACAAGGAGATCGTGATCGGCTTCGGTCATCCGGTGTACACCCTCTCCGACCCGCGCAACGAAGTGATCAAGCGCGTGGCGAAACAGCTCTCGGAAGAGAACGGCGACATGCTGATGTTCGAGATCGCAGACCGGCTGGAGAGCGTGATGTGGGACCTGAAGAAGATGTTCCCGAATCTGGATTGGTTCTCCGCCGTGTCCTACAACCAGATGGGTGTGCCGACCGAGATGTTCACGCCGCTGTTCGTCATCGCCCGTGTCACCGGCTGGGGCGCACACGTGATGGAGCAGCGCGCCGACGGCAAGATCATCCGCCCCAGCGCGAACTATGTCGGGCCGGAGAACCTGGAATGGGTGCCGATCGGGAAACGTTAAAAAACCCTAGAAACAATTTAGCCACAGAGGACACAGAGATCACAGAGAAAACCAGACCAACGATCAGAGCGCCGCGTTGATGGCCTTTGCCTTTCCTCTCTGTGTGCTCTGTGTTCTCTGTGGCTAATAGATTTTGATTTTGACTTTGACTTTAAGGAAACCGAAATGAGTGCCAACGTAGACATGAACGACCGCCCAGCACCCGACCAAGTGCTGGTGGATATTGCGAAGTATGTGTGCAGTTTCGACATCAAGTCGAACGAGGCCTATGACACCGCACGCAACTGCCTGATCGACACGCTCGGCTGCGGCTTGCTGGCCTTGCGCTTCCCCGAATGCACCAAGCACCTCGGCCCCATCGTGCCGGGCACGACGGTACGCAACGGCGCGCGTGTGCCCGGCACCTCGCACGAACTCGATCCGGTGAAGGGGGCATGGGACATCGGTGCGATGGTGCGCTGGCTGGATTACAACGACACCTGGCTGGCCGCCGAATGGGGCCATCCTTCCGACAACCTCGGCGGCATCCTCGCCGTGGCGGATTACCTCTCGCGTTGCCGCGTGGCCGAAGGCAAGCCCGCGCTGACCATGCGCGACGTGCTGACCGCGATGATCAAGGCGCACGAGATCCAGGGCGTGCTGGCACTTGAGAACAGCTTCAACCGCGTCGGTCTGGATCACGTGATCCTGGTGAAAGTCGCATCCGTTGCGGTGGTGACACGTCTGCTGGGCGGAACTGAAGCACAGGTCATCGACGCACTGTCGCAAGCCTTCGTCGACGGCCAATCGCTACGCACCTATCGTCATGCGCCAAACGCCGGTTCGCGCAAATCCTGGGCGGCGGGCGACGCCACTTCGCGCGCGGTACGTCTGGCACTGATGACCATGGCGGGCGAGATGGGCATCCCCGGCGCGCTGACCGCGCCGCAGTGGGGCTTCTACGATGTGCTGTTCAGCAAGACCAACAAGGACCAGAAGCTGAAGCCGGAAGACCAGCGTCAGTTCTCGCTCAAGCAACCGTACGAGAGCTACGTGATGGAGCAGATCCTGTTCAAGATCTCCTTCCCCGCCGAATTCCACTCGCAGACCGCGTGCGAGTGTGCGGTAAGGTTGCATCCGCAAGTGAAAGACCGTCTGGACGACATCGAGAAGATCGTCATCACCACGCACGAGTCGGCCATCCGCATCATCTCCAAGGTCGGTCCGCTGGCGAATCCCGCCGACCGCGACCACTGCCTGCAATACATGGTGGCCGTGCCGCTGGCGTTCGGCGATCTGGTGGCGGAACATTACGAAGACAGCTTCCACCATGCCCACCCCGTCATCGACCAGTTGCGTGACAAGATGGAGATCAAGGAAGACGCCCGTTACACACGCGAATATCTGGAGTCGGACAAACGCTCCATCGCCAACGCCATCCAAGTGTTCTTCAAAGATGGAACAAGCACCGAACAGGTCGCGGTGGAATATCCCATCGGCCATCGCCGCCGTCGCGCTGAAGGTATCCCGGTGCTGGAGCAGAAGTTCTTGAACAACCTGCGCACACGTTTCCCTGAGGGGCGCTGCCAGCAGATCATGGCGCTGTGCCTGGATCAGAAGGTACTGGAAGCGACACCCGTGAACGAGTTCGTGGAGCTGTTCTTGATCAACTAACAACTGAGTCATTCCGGCGCAGGCCGGAATGACGGCAACGAGGGAGGAAATCGAAATGAGTTACCAGACAGAGTACGACCGTTCGATGCATGACCCGGAAGGCTTCTGGCGCGACCAGGCGCAACAGCTGGAATGGTTCAAGTTCCCGCAGCAGATTTTGAGCACCGACGCTGACGGCATCGGCCACTGGTTTGCCGATGGCGAGATGAACACCTGCTACATGGCACTCGACCATCATGTGAAGAACGGTCGCGGCGCGCAGACCGCGATCATCTACGACTCTCCCGTCACCGATACCAAACAGAAGATCAGCTATGCCGAGCTGACCGATCAGGTCGCGCGCACGGCGGGCATGCTGGCCGAGCTCGGCGTGGTGAAAGGCGACCGCGTCATCATCTACATGCCGATGATCCCCGAGGCCGTGGTCGCCATGCTGGCGGTGGCAAGACTGGGCGCGATCCACTCGGTGGTGTTCGGCGGTTTCGCGCCGCCCGAACTGGCGGTGCGCATCGACGACGCCACGCCAAAGGTCATCATGACCGCCTCCTGCGGCATCGAGGTGAAGAAGGTCATCGAGTACAAACCGCTGGTGGACAAAGCCTTCGAACTGGCCAAACACAAACCGCAAAGCTGTGTGGTGCTGCAACGTCCGCAGGCGACCGCGAACATGATCGAAGGTCGCGACCATGACTGGTCATCACTGCTGGCGAAATCAAAAGCAGTGGACTGCACGCCGGTGAAAGGCAGCGACCCGCTCTACATCCTCTACACCTCGGGGACGACCGGAAAACCCAAGGGCGTGGTGCGCGAGAACGGCGGCCATGCGGTCGCGCTCAACTACAGCATGAAGTCCATCTACAACGTGGAAGCGGGCGATGTGTTCTGGGCGGCGTCGGATGTGGGCTGGGTGGTCGGCCATTCCTACATCGTGTACGGCCCGCTGCTGCACGGCTGTACCACCATCGTCTACGAAGGCAAACCCATCATGACGCCGGACGCGGGCGCGCTGTGGCGCATCATCTCCGAGTACAAGGTGAAGTCGTTCTTCACCGCACCCACCGCGTTCCGTGCGGTGAAGAAAGAAGACCCCGATGCGCTGCTGATGAAACCGTACGACCTGTCGAACCTGCAAGTGATCTTCTCGGCAGGCGAACGCCTCGACCCGCCCACGCAGGAATGGCTCACCGAAAAGAGCGGCAAGACCGTGGTCGACCACTGGTGGCAGACCGAGACCGGCTGGGGCATCACCGCCAACCTGTGGGGCGTGGAACCCAAGCCGGTGAAGCTCGGTTCCTCCACCCTGCCCACACCGGGCTTCGACGTGCGCATCCTCGACGAGAACGGCAAACAACTGGCGCGCAACGAACAAGGCTACATCGCCATCAAACTGCCGCTGCCGCCCTCCTGCATGAACCGCGTGTGGGGCGATGACTTCAAATTCCGCGACAGCTACCTGCAATTCCTGCCCGGTTACTACACCACCGGCGACGGCGGTTACATCGACGACGAAGGCTATGTGTTCGTGATGGGCCGCGTGGACGATGTGATCAACGTGGCGGGCCACCGCCTGTCCACAGGCGAGATCGAGGAAGTGGTGGCAGGTCATCCCTTGGTGGCCGAATGCGCCGTCATTGCGCGCGACGATGAGCTCAAAGGCCAGGTGCCGATGGGCCTGGTGGTGCTCAAATCCGGAGTCAGCATTGAGGAAACCGTGCTGCAAAAAGAACTCGTCGCCCGCATCCGCGAACACATCGGCGCCATCGCCTGTTACAAGGACACGGTGATATTGAAACGTCTGCCCAAGACCCGCTCCGGCAAGACCCTGCGCAAGACGCTGAACGGCATCGTCAACGGCAAGGAATACAACGTGCCGTCCACCATCGACGATCCGGGTGTCATCAACGAGATCATCGAGACACTGAAGAAAAAAGGCTTTGTTGCCTGAGTTGGCGCGAAGATGCTTTCATTCACTGCGTGACAGGACTGGTCGCTTCCGGTGGCTGAGGCATATCTGGGGGAGACAAAATAGAACAGGCGCGCCGTTCGGGCGCGCCTGTTCTCGTCAATGACTGCCCCGGTTATTCGCCGAGTAAGTGACCTTCAACGGTTTCTCCGTATTTGCAATTTTCTTCATGAAAGTCCTTCTTGGCGGCTGCGACACCGGATTTCGCACGAGGGTCGGCAGGCCGGTCATGCGACATCACGTAGGTCGCCACATCCCAGGACTCCTGATCCGAAAGCGTGCCGCCCTTGCCCAATGGCATATTGCCCTTGATGAAACCCGCAGCCGTGTCGATGCGGTGCAGACCGGCGCCCCAATTAAAGGACTCTTTACCCCACAGCGGCGGGAAGACGAATTTGCCTTCTACTTTGATGCCCTCTCCGTTGCTGCCATGACATATCTGGCAGTTATCAGTAAAGACTTTCTGGCCGCGAGCAAAGTCCGGTGCGAGTGCGGGTTTATTTAGTTTAGGGAAGCCTGCGCCTTTGAGTTTGGTATTGACCGGCGCGCCGGTCGACATCCAGTACGCATATGAGACCAGCGCCGTCATTTCGGGGGTGCCAGATTTGGGCGCGGTGCCGTTCATACTGTATTCGAAGCAGCCCTGTAGCCTTTCCTCAAAAGTGTTGACCTGTTTGGTTTTTGCACGGTATGCCGGATAGCGTACGTAGGCGCCCCACAGTGGCGCAGAATCGGCCATGCGCCCCGAGTCCAAGTGGCAGTTGCTGCAGTTAAGGCCGTTGCCCACATATTTCTTGGCATAGTGCTGCGTGTCGGTAAAGATGGATTTGCCAAGCCGGACGGCATCGCCGAATTCGTTCTTGGGCATATCGCGCTCGGCGGGCGGCGTGAAGGTTTTTTCATCTGCTGCAAATGCAGAGGACGCGACCAACAGCAACAGGATAGCAATTCTCATTTCGTCACTCCTTGTGAGAGATAGGCGGCAACCGCCTTTATTTGTTCATCGGTCATCTTATCGGCCACTGATTTCATCAGCCCGACCGAGTCATTGCTGCGTGCCCCCGACTTCCAGTTGGCGATCTGAACGGTGATATAGCGTGCCGGCTGACCTGCGATTTGTGGAAAGTCAGGACTGATGCCCTGTCCCTTTGCGCCGTGACATTGGAAGCAGGCAGGTATGCCGTTGGGCCAGTCGCCGTTCTTGGCAAGCGATTCTCCTGCTGCAAGCAAGGCGGCTCCTTCAGATGAAGGCTGTGCTGCAGGCTGGGGCAACTTCGAGAAATAGGCTGCATATTTGCTCATGTCCGCCTCGGACATAGATTTAGCGACAGGTTGCATCATCGGATTGCTGCGTGTTCCTGTGCGGAAATCCTGCAATTGTTTGACGAAGTAGGTCGCTTCCAGGGCGGCGAGGCGTGGAAATTCATTCTTGCCCACGCCCTTTTGACCATGGCAGGCCTCGCAGCTTGAGACGTTGATTTTCGTCGCCATATCCGCTGCTTGTGCCAGTAGCGGAAGCATTCCCAGTACCAGAAAGATCAGTTTCATTGTTTTTCCTTTGCAACATTTGGACACTCTTAAAATGCATTGCGCGGCGCGAGTGCATGACGCCACTGGGTTTTTTCGCGGCATAACTGAAAAGTTTGCAAATTGCAGACATACCGGCTAATTGGATATTAGCATTTTATAATATGCTTACCATACTATTTTAGTAGGGTACACGCAGCGCCTCATCTCTACTGACGACTCAGTAGTAGATGCAGGCTATCGATCATATTGAACTGATAGTCGGCTATGGCCGAAAGCGCCCCCTTCGCAAAGGGAAATGGAACACAGCCCCGCGCGTATAATCCGCCGCCATGTATGAACCCAACCACTCCCTCGAACTCCTCTCCCCCGCCAAGACCGCCACCATCGGCCGCGAGGCCATCCTGCACGGTGCCGATGCGGTGTACATCGGCGGGCCGTCGTTCGGCGCGCGTGACAAGGCGGGCAACTCGATGGCCGACATCGCCGAGTTGGTGGAATACGCGCACCGCTTCCGCGCCAAGATCTACGTCACGCTCAACACCATCCTGCACGACGCCGAACTGGAAGCCGCGCGCAAACTGGCTTGGGATTGTTATGACGCGGGGGTGGATGCGCTGATCGTGCAGGACATGGGGCTGCTCGAACTCGACCTGCCGCCCATCGACCTGCACGCCTCCACGCAGTGCGACATCCGCACGCCGGAGAAGGCGAAATTCCTGGCCGAGGTCGGCTTCTCGCAGCTGGTGCTGGCGCGCGAACTGACCATCGAAGAGATCATCAAGGTGCGCGCCGCCGTGCCGGGCAACACGGTAATCGAACATTTCATCCACGGCGCGCTGTGCGTGGCCTACTCCGGCCAATGCAACATCAGCCACGCGCACACCGGTCGCAGCGCCAACCGCGGCGATTGTTCGCAAGCCTGCCGCCTGCCCTACACATTGGAAGATGAAGCAGGCCGCGTCGTGGCTTTCGAGAAGCATCTGCTGTCGGTGAAGGACAACAACCAGAGCGGCAACCTGCGCGCACTGGTCAATGCCGGTGTGCGTAGTTTCAAGATTGAAGGCCGCTACAAGGACGCGCCCTATGTGAAGAACATCACCGGTCACTATCGCCAATTGCTCGACGCCATCCTGGAAGGCCGCAGCGACCTGCACGCTGCCTCCAGCGGCAAGACCAAATTGCTGTTCACGCCCGATCCGGACAAAACTTTCCACCGCGGCTCCACCGATTATTTCTCGCAAGGCCGCAAGGCCGACATCGGCGCGTTCGACACGCCCACCTTCGTCGGCTTGCCGCTGGGCTCGGTGTCGCAGGTCGGCGATAAATGGTTCGACATGGAATCGAGCGAGCCACTCGCCAACAGCGACGGCCTGAACTATCTGAACAACCGTGAAGTGATCGGCTTGCAGGCGAACATCGTCGAGCAGCGCGGCCCGGTATGGCGCGTGTTCCCCAACGAGCCGATGCATACGCTGAAAGGTTTGCGCGCCGGCGTTTCCATCAGTCGCAACCGCGACCATGCATGGGAGCATGCGCTGAACAAGAAATCCGCCGAGCGTCGTATCGGCGTGTCTGCCTCCTTCGCCGAGACCGCCGAAGGTTTCTCGTTCAGGCTGCTGGATGAAGACGGTTTCGTCGCGACGGCGCATGCCGGGTTCGACAAACAGCCTGCGAAGAATCTGGCGGAAGCGGAGAACAGCGTGCGCGAACAACTCGCACGTTTCGGCAATACGGATTTCGAGCTGGATGCATTCAGTGTCGACTGGACACAGCCCTGGTTTGTGCCCAGTTCGCTCGCCAACAAGTTGCGCCGCGAGGCAGTCGAGCAACTCGAAGCCGAACGCCACGCCGCCTACACGCGCCTGCCGCGCAAAGCGGCCATCGAGCCGCCCGCGAAGTATCCGGAAGAGACGCTCACCTTCCTCGCCAACGTCTACAACACTGCGGCACGCATGTTCTACGAAAAGCACGGTGTGAAGCTCATCGCCGCCGCATACGAATCTCACAAGGAAGCGGGCGATGTGTCGCTGATGATCACGCGCCATTGCATCCGCTACTCTCTCAGCCTGTGCCCAAAACAAGCCAAGGGCGTGATCGGTGTGCAGGGACAGGTGCGTGCCGAACCGATGACGCTGATCAACGGCAGTGAGAAATTGCGACTCGAATTCGATTGCAGGAAGTGCGAGATGCATGTGATGGGCAAGGCGAAGAAGCACATCCTGAAATCGCCGCCGCCGACGGCGGTACCGCTGACCTTCCATCCTCACCGCTAGCTGGCATCTCTTCTCTGGCGATCCGTGATCGATCCTCCAGCCAGCTAAGTAAGAAGCCCTGCGACGTTCAGGTTGTACGCAACTTGCAAAATTCCGCGAATTCAGCGGCAGGGATCGGGCGGCTGAACAGGTAGCCCTGGACTTCATCACAGCCATAACTTTTCAATAGCGCGAACTGCTCATTGTTTTCCACGCCCTCAGCGATGACGGTCAGTTGCAGGTTATGCCCCAACTGCACGACGGCCTTGACGATGGCGGCATCCTCGGCATCCTGCACCATGTCGCGCACGAAAGATTGGTCGACCTTGAGTTTGTCCACTTTCAGTCGTTTCAGATAGGACAGACTGGAATAACCCGTGCCGAAATCGTCGATGGAAAGTTTGACGCCGATCTCCTTCAGAAGCTTCAAGGTAGTCATGACGATATCGATGTCATGCAGCAGAATGGACTCGGTCAGCTCCAGTTCCAGATATCTGGCAGGCAGTCCCGACTGCTTTAGTGCGGAAGCCACTGTTTCCACGATATTGCCACGCTTGAATTGCAGCGCAGACAAATTGACAGCGACCACCATGGCCTGCAATCGATCACGCTCCATCCACTGCTGTGCCTGCCTGCACGCTTCATGGATCACCCATTCTCCGATTGGAACGATGAGGCCGCTGCGCTCGGCCAGCGGGATGAATTTTCCGGGTGGAACCAGCCCCAGCTCTGGATGCTGCCAGCGCAGCAGGGCTTCCGTGCCGATGATCCTCCCACTGGTTGTGTCGAGCTGTGGCTGGTAATGCAGCACGAATTCCCCCCGCTTCAACGCGCTGCGCAATTGCCCCTGCAGATGCATATGTTCGATCGCATCAATGTTCATCTTCTCGGTGAAAAAGCGGTAAGTGTTCTTGCCGGCATCCTTGGCCTGGAATAACGCCGTGTCGGCGTGCTTGAACAAGGTCTCGAAATCCCTGCCGTCATTCGGGAACATGCCGATGCCGATACTGAAAGTGATGCTCATAATATGCCCGCTGATCTCGAAGGGCTCCCCGAACGCCTCGATGATGTGCTGTGCGATGGTCTCGACGATCTCCGGCGTACTGACATCGCCCAGCAGGACGACGAACTCATCCCCGCTCTGGCGACTGATCGTATCTGTCGAACGGATGATTCCCTGCAGCCTTTGGACCGCGCACACCAGCAATTGATCGCCGATGCCGTGTCCCAGACTGTCATTGATTTGCTTGAAATTGTCGAGATCAAGGATAAGCAAGGCCACCCCGACTTGTGTGCGGTTCGCCGACACGCCTGCCAGATCAAAGCGGTCGCGCAGCAACAAGAGATTGGGGAGTCCGGTCAATATATCGTGATGCGCCAGATACTCGACTTCCTTCGCCGCAACCTCATGTTCGATGCGCAGGCGTTGTGCCGAGATACCGAAAGACAGGTCACCTGCCAGCTCTTCCAGCAGGGTCACTTCCGCTGTCGTAAAGGCACTAGGCTCCGCAGCATAGATGGTGAGTGCCCCCATGACGCGCCCACCGATCTTCAGGGGAAGCCCGATGCTGGACTGATAGCCGCGCCGGACCGCCGCTTCGCGCCAGGGCGCCATATCCGGATTGGTCAGTACATTCTGGTTGACAGCAGGCACACCGGTCCGGATCGCCGTGCCGGTCGGCCCATGCCCCTGTTCAGTATCCGCCCACGTGATGTTGGCGTTTTCCAGATACCCTTCTTCATAGCCTGATTGCGCCACCGGCAGGACGGTTTTGTCCGCATCGTCATGGGCGAACCCCACCCACGCCATCTGGTAACCGCCGGTTTCCACGATCACCCGGCACATCTCGTCCAGCAACCCCGCCTCGCTGGTGGCACGAACCAAAGTCGAGTTGCAGGCGCTGAGGGTACGCAAGGCTCGGTTGGCATGGATCAATGCCGCTTCGGCCTCGTGCCGGTCGGTGACGTTCCTCAGTGTGAAGATCAGCAACTTGATCTCACGATCCTTATCGTCCATGACCGGCGTCAGATTCCAGTCCCAGTAGGTCGTCCCGCGTTCCGGATGCTCCGGGTAGACAAAAGCGCGGGATGTAACACTGTAGGGCTGTTTTGTTCTGACTACTTCCCGGAAGATGTCGATCGCATCCGACGGGTACAGGTCGAAATGATTCTTCCCGGGGAAATAATCCACCTCTTTTTCGTCGCTCCGGGCATAGGCATCGTTGACCCGGATGAAATTGAAATCCTTGTCCAGCAACGCGACACAATCGTGCGTATGGCTGTAGAACGCTTCGAGCAGCTTGGCCTGCTCCTGCTCGCGCAGGCATGCCGCATCTGCTTCTGTCTTGGCAGCCAGCATTGTCCGCAGACTGGCATTCAGTTCATCTTCCCAGCGTTTTTGTTCGTCGATGTCGCGCCCCAGCACCATGACGGCAGGGGCTTCCTCATGGCTGACCATCAATGCATTGACTTCCGCCATGAAAGATTCGCCATTCAGGCGAACCAACCGCTCTTCAATGGCAAGCGTTGATCCGCCATAGCTCATGAGTTGCTGGATGCTGCCCAGCACATCGGCCTGGGAATCCGGATGCACGAAATCCAGTACCGGCTTGCCAATGAATTCAGATGCGTCGATACCGCCGAACAGCTTGATGGCGGCGGCATTTACATAGACCCATTTGCCATATTGGTGGATGCCGATAGCCTCGGGCGATCGCTCCACCATCTGCCGATACCTCTCATCACTTCTCTTGGCGATAGCCTGGATACGCCTATCGTCCAGACGTTGGGCGACATAACCGAAACACAGGAACAAAACGACGATGAAGCTACGCATCCATAGCTCATGGACATCGAAGGGGAAGAAGCCGCTTATAAAGGCTTGATCAAGACTGTAGTGATGGAGGGTCGATTCCGACACCCAGAACATCAATGCCAGCGCTATGCCGATAAGAATATATGGTTTTAGTTTCATCCCTGGATACACCACTCGATCTTATCCCATAGTTCGAATGCAACAATCGCACGACCCCTACAGCCGAGCCTGCTTGCCAGTTATCATATTCCATATAGCCGTTTTGGTAATAGCAGGTAACTTAACTTTCTGCATAGTGCGGATCCCGTATGAAACAAAACAAATGGTACCTGCTGTTCATATGCGCGTGATTGGCAAAGCGAAGAAGCACATCCTGAAATCGCCACCGTCGACTGCAGTGCCGGTGACGTTCCGTACTCGCAGCTAAATTTTGACGACATCCGCAAAGAATCTATACTCCGCCACTCGTTATCAAATACTTCCATCGAGAGATGGAAGCCGGATACAGGGAGTCGTTCATGAATAACTATCTTTTTGGTTTGCTTGCTGCGGCGATGTTGATGATAGGTGCGACTGCATTTGCCGCTGACGAAGAGACGCCCGCGCACAGCAGAGCGACCACATCACTGCAAGTGGAAGAACTGGTGCCAGTTGCCGAGCCGGTAACTGAGGAACAGACAGCTGTGATGAAGCCAGTCAAGCACAGCAAGCGCAGCAAGTCTGACAAGCCGCGTGCCAAGGACCTGGACTTCAGGCATTGCCTGGAACTGGAAGACAACGCAGCGATCGCGCAATGCGCACGGGAAGAATAAGCAAGTACACGCAATACAACTCACTGCGCAGCTGACTGCGCACCGAACGCGCGCCAGCCCGAAACTGGCGCGTTTCAATGATCCGCACCGAACAGCATGATCAAACTCAAACTGCACTGGCAGATCCTCATCGCCCTTTTGCTGGCTGCCATCGCCGGTTCGCTGGCGGGCACCGACACGACGCTGTTCGGCGTGCGCTATTTCGCGGTCTTCGATTTCATCGGCACGCTGTTCCTGAATGCTTTGAAGATGCTGATCGTGCCGCTGGTGGTGTCGTCCATCATCGTCGGTATCGCGGGCATCGGCGGAGGCGGCGCGTTCGGGCGGCTGGGCTTGAAGACGCTGAGCTATTACGCGGCGACAAGCCTGTTCGCCATCCTGATCGGCCTCGCCATCGTGAACATGACCATGCCCGGCATCGTCGACGGCCAGCCAGCCAAGGAGCAACTGGGCATGGCTCAGGTGAGCGACGCGGTGGTCGCCAGTGTGGAGGGTAAAGGTGCGGGCGATCTGGTGGGTATCTTCCTGCGCATGGTGCCGACCAACATCGTGTCGGCGGCGGCGGACGGGCAGATGCTGGGGCTGATCTTCTTCAGTCTGCTGTTCGGTTTCTTCATGACCAAGATCGAGGAACCCTACGCCGAGAGCCAGTACAAACTCTGGAGCGGCATTTTCCAGGTGATGATGAAGATCACCGACTGGGTGATGAAGTTCGCGCCCATCGGCGTGTTCGGACTGGTGGCGAAGGTGGTAGCGAGCACCGGCTTCGCGGCCATCGTGCCGCTGGCCTGGTTCTTCTTCAGCGTGCTGGCGGGGCTGGCTGTGCATTTCCTGTTGGTGTTGCCTGCCCTGCTGTATTTCGTGGGACGGGTGAATCCTATGCGCCATTACCGCGCCATGGCCCCCGCCCTGCTCACCGCTTTCTCCACCAGTTCTTCCGCCGCCACCCTGCCGCTGACCATGGAATGCGTGGAGAAGAACGCGGGCGTTTCCAACCGCACCAGCAGCTTCGTGCTGCCGCTGGGCGCGACGGTGAACATGGACGGCACCGCGCTGTATGAATGCGTGGCGGCGATGTTCATCGCGCAGGCTTACGGCATCGAAATGGGCTTTGTGCAGCAGTTCACCGTCGTGCTGCTAGCTCTGGTCACCTCCATCGGCGTGGCCGCCATCCCCTCCGCCAGCCTGGTCGCCATCGCCATCATCCTCGCTGCCATCGGCCTGCCGCTGGAGGCCATCGGCCTGATCCTGGCGGTGGATCGCGTGCTGGATATGTGCCGGACTTCGGTGAATGTCTTCAGCGATTCATGCGGGGCGGTTATCATCGCGCGTCTGGATGGCGAGGAGCATGTGTTGCTCGACACGCCTCCGTCCGCAGCCAAAGGTTAATAATCAGCAAGTTGTTCTAATCAGGAGTCTCCGTTGAGCGTCAATTACGATGAGTCGTCATTCAAGGTGCTGCGCGGCCTGGACCCCGTGCGCCAGCGCCCCGGCATGTACACCACGCTGGACAATCCCAACCACATCATCGCCGAGGTGGTGGATAACGCCTGCGACGAGGCACTAGCGGGTTTTGCCAGGAACATCTTCGTCACCGCCCACATCGACGGTTCGGTGTCGGTGCAGGACGACGGGCGCGGCATCCCGGTCGGCCTGCATCCGGAAGAGAAGAAGTCCGTGGTCGAGGTGGCCTACACCGTGCTGCACGCGGGCGGCAAGTTCGACAAGGAAGCGGGCGGTGCCTACCAGTTCTCCGGCGGTCTGCACGGCGTGGGCGTGGCGGTCACCAACGCGCTGTCCACCGCACTGGAAGTCACCGTGTTCCGCGACGGCGGCGAACACCATCTGCGTTTCGAGCATGGCGTCGCGCTACAGCCGCTGCAGCGCGTCGGCGAATGTCCCAAGCGCAAGACCGGCACCAGCGTGCGCGCCTGGCCGGACACGAAATACTTCGACGCGCCCAACGTCAACCTCGTGCAACTGGAACGCGCCTTGCGCTCCAAGGCGGTGTTGCTGCCGGGCGTGGTCGTCACGCTGCTGATCGAGAAGAGTGGCGAGCGCAAGGAATGGACCTATCCGGACGGTCTGCGCGGTTATCTGACGCAGGCGCTGGATGCGCAGGAAGACGGCGGCGCGCTGATCGCGCCGATCTTCTCCGGCGAACGTTACGTCGGCAAACACGACGACAACTATGCAGAAGGCGAAGGCGCGAGCTGGGCGCTGGCCTGGACCGAGGAAGGCGCGCTCACGCGCGAGTCCTATGTGAACCTGATCCCCACCTGGAACGGCGGCACGCACGATTCCGGTTTGCGCGACGCGATGTTCAACGCGGTGAAGAGTTTCATCGAGATGCACGGCATGCTGCCCAAGGGCGTGAAGCTGACTTCCGACGACGTCGCCAACCGCGCCAGCTTCGTGCTGTCGACCAAAGTACTCGACCCTTCCTTCCAGGGCCAGACCAAGGACAGGCTGGTATCGCGCACCGCGCTGAAACTCGTCTCGACCATGATCACCGATCCGCTGCTGCTGTGGCTGAACGAGCACGTCGATTACGGCAAGCGCATCGCCGAGGTGGTGATCAAGCAGGCGCAGAGCCGCATGAAGTCGGCGCAGAAAGTGGAGAAGAAGAAAGGTTCCTCGGTAGCCGTACTGCCCGGCAAGCTGACCGACGCGGCGGATTTCAATCCCGAGCGCAACGAGCTGTTCCTGGTCGAGGGCGATTCCGCCGGCGGCTCGGCCAAGCAGGGGCGCAGCAAAGAGTTCCAGGCCATCCTGCCGCTGCGCGGCAAGGTGCTGAACACCTTCGAGGTGGACCGCAACCGTCTGTTCGCCAATGCCGAGGTGCACGACATCGCGGTGGCCATCGGTGTCGATCCGCACGATCTGGGCGACAACGTCGATCTGTCCGGCCTGCGCTACAAGGGCATCTACATCATGGCCGACGCGGACGTGGACGGCTCGCACATCGCCACGCTGCTGCTGACACTGTTCTTCCGCCACTTCCCGCGTCTGGTCGCCGACGGTCACATCTTCCTCGCGCAGCCGCCCTTGTTCCGTGTCGACGTACCGGCGCAGGGCAAGAAGCCGCTGCGCAAGATCTACGCCTTGAACGAGGACGAACTGACTTCCATCGAAGACAGGCTGCGCAAGGACAAGGTGCGCGAAGGCGCGTGGAGCATCTCGCGCTTCAAAGGTCTGGGCGAGATGAATCCGGAACAGTTGTGGGACACCACCATGAATCCGGACACGCGGCGCGCGCTGTGCGTGGCCCTGGATGCGTCAACCAAGGATGACACGCACCGCATCATGAACATGCTGATGGGCAAACAGGAATCGGGCGCGCGACGCGCCTGGCTGGAATATCACGGGAACGAGGTCACAGTCGATGTCTGATCTGCCACAACTTTTCGAAGAAGAGAACGAACAACCGGAAGACGCTGCGCAGGAAACCGCTGCCGCAGGCGACGGCGGCAACGGCGCGGTCGACCGCTTCGCCCCGCTGCCCCCGCCGCCCGATGGCGACTCGGTGCCGCTGGCACAATACGCCGAACGCGCTTATCTGGAATACGCGGTATCGGTGGTCAAGGGCCGTGCCCTGCCCGACGTGTGCGATGGCCAGAAGCCGGTGCAGCGCCGCATCCTGTATGCGATGCGCGAGATGGGTCTGGCGCACAACAGCAAGCATGTGAAGTCCGCGCGCGTGGTGGGTGAGGTGCTGGGCAAGTTCCACCCGCACGGCGACTCGTCCGCGTATGAAGCGATGGTGCGTCTGGCGCAGAGTTTCTCCATGCGCTATCCGCTGGTGGACGGACAGGGCAACTTCGGTTCGCGCGACGGCGACAACGCCGCCGCGATGCGATACACCGAAGCGCGTCTGACGCCGATCGCCGATCTGCTGCTGTCCGAGCTGAACATGGGCACGGTGGACATGCAGCCGAACTACGACGGCCACTTCGACGAACCCGCGATGTTGCCCGCGCGTCTGCCCATGGTGCTGCTCAACGGCGCATCGGGTATCGCGGTGGGCATGGCGACCGAGATCCCCTCGCACAACCTGCGCGAGATCGGCACCGCCGCCGCGATCTGCGTGCGCGATCCGAAATGTTCCGACGAAGAATTGCTCGCCTCGATCAGCGGCCCCGACCTGCCCAGCGGCGGACAGATCATCTCTTCGCCGCGTGAGATCGCCGAGTGTTACCGCAGCGGTCGCGGCTCGCTCAAGATGCGCGCGCGCTGGAAGATCGAAGAGCTGGCGCGCGGCCAGTGGCGCGTGGCGGTGTACGAGCTGCCGCACGGCACCTCGGCCAAGAAGATCATGGAAGAGATCGAGGACCTGACCAATCCGAAAGTGCGCGCCAACAAGAAAGCCCTGACGCAGGAACAGGTGCAGAGCAAGCAACTGCTGCTGTCGGTGCTGGACCGGGTGACCGACGAATCGGACAAGGATCAGGCGGTGCGGCTGGTGTTCGAGCCGAAGTCCAGCCGCCAGTCGGTGGACGAGTTGATGACCATCCTGCTCGCGCACACCAGCCTGGAAAGTTCGCTGCAACTGAACATGGTGATGATCAGTCTGGACGGCAGGCCTCGCCAGAAACCGATGGCGGAGATCCTGCGCGAGTGGGCAGCGTTCCGTTTGGACACCGTGCGTCGCCGTTGCGAACATCGTCTGGCGCAGGTCAACGACCGCATCCACATCCTCGACGGTCGCATGATCGTGTATCTGAATCTGGACGAGGTGATCGCGCTGATCCGCGAATCGGACGAACCCAAAGCCGCACTGATCGAACGCTTCGATCTGTCCGACCGTCAGGCCGAGGACATCCTTGAAATTCGCCTGCGCCAGTTGGCGAAGATGGAAGGCATCAAGATCGAGCGCGAGCTGAAACAACTGAAGGACGAAGGCGAGGAACTGGGCAAGCTGCTCGGCTCCGATGCCATGATGCGCCGCCGCGTGGCGAAGGAGATCGACGAGGACATCAAGACCTACGGCGACGACCGCCGCACGCTGATCGAGGAAGCCGAGCGCGTGGTGCTGACCACGCAGGTGGTGGACGAACCGGTGACCGTGCTGATCTCCAAGAAACACTGGGGCCGCACGCGTCAGGGCCACGGCCTCGACCTGTCCGGTGTGTCGTTCAAGGAAGGCGACGGCCTGCTGGGCGCTTTCGAGTGCCGCACCACAGACCACTGCATCGTGATCTGCAGCAACGGTCGCGTGTGCAGCATCCCCGTGCACCTGCTGCCGGGCGGTCGCGGCGACGGCGTGCCGCTTGCGACGCTGATCGAAGTGGCTACCGGTGCGAAGATCGTGCATGTGATCTGCGGCAAAGCGGAACAGCATGTGCTGCTGGCCACCGCCGCCGGTTACGGCTTCACCTGCACACTGGGCAACATGGTGGGGCGCAACAAGGCGGGCAAACAGTTCATCAGCGTGGAAGGCGAAGCGATCCTCGCCCCTGCCCTGTTCACGCCTTCCGACAATGCACTGGTGGTGGCGGCCTGCCGTTCCGGCCGATTGCTCGCCTTCCTGCTGGCCGAGATGAAACAGCTCGCGGGCGGCGGCAAGGGCGTGGTGGTGATGGGCATGGCGGACAAGGATGAACTGGCCGCCGTGACCGTGACCAGCCAGCCCAAAGTCACGGTGGTCACCTCCAACGGCAGCAAGGAACAGACCGTGCAGCTCAACGACAAGGATCTGCAGAACCATTTCGGCAAACGCGCCCGCATGGGCAAGGCCTTGGCGCTGAAAGGCAAGGCTGTCGTGATCGGACTGCAACCGTAAGTCATCGCATCGCGGGTGTCGTCACGGCGGCACCCGCGCGCATCTGCGCGCATCTGCGCTAGAATCGCGCCCTTTTTTCCGAGGCTATTCCAATCATGTGGTTCAAGAATCTGATCATCTATCGTCTCAATAAATGGGACGTCACCCCCGAACAGCTGGAAGAGAAACTCTCGCAACATGCACTGCAGCCCTGCTCCGGTCTGGAGATGCAGCGCGCGGGCTGGATACCGCCCAAGGAAGGCGAGCCGACCTTCGTGCACACACTGGGCAAACAGATGCTGATCTGCCTCGGCGCGGAGAAGAAACTGTTGCCCGCCTCGGTCATCAACACCCTCTGCAAGGCGCGCGCGGTGGAGATGGAGGAGCAACAAGGCTACAAGCCCGGCCGCAAGCAGATGAAGCAACTCAAGGAAGCGGCCACCGACGAACTGCTGCCGCGCGCCTTCGCCGTGCGTCGCCGCACCTGTGCGTGGATCGACACGGCCGCAGGCCTGCTGGTGCTGGATGCCGCCAACCTCGCCAAGGCGGACGAGCTGGTCGAGCTGCTGGTCAAATCGGTGGACGGCATCGCCTTCACGCCGCTCAAGACCGAGGTCTCGCCCACCACCGCGATGACCGCGTGGCTGGCCGGCGAGGACTTGCCTGCCGTATTCACCATCGACCGCGATTGTGAACTGCGCGCTTCGGGCGAGGAGAAGGCGACCGTGCGTTACGTGCGTCACACGCTGGAAGCGGATGAGATCACTCAGCACATCAAGGCAGGTAAAGAAGTGACCAAGCTGGCGCTGACCTGGTACGACCGCATCTCCTTCGTGCTGCACGAGAACGGGCAGATCAAACGCCTGCAGGCGCTCGATCTGCTCAAAGAGCAGGCCGACAACGATGCGCAGGACGATGCCTTCGATGCCGACTTCGCATTGATGAGCGGCGAGCTGAAGAAGCTGTTGCCCGCCATCGTCGATGCACTGGGTGGCGAAAGCGCGCCTGCGGTGTAATGCCCCCTGACGACGGCCGATATATAGGCCGTCAGAGTGATGGACAAATGTCACTTCTGTGTTTAGGGTTGCGCTCGGACCAACACGGATGTCACATGTCGACCTCTCGTTCTGAAACCTTACGCTTGCGCATGCTGATGGCCGCCGTCTTCGCGTTCGGCCTGTTGGTGCAGGTGTTCAGCATAGTCGTGGAAGGCCTCGGCAGCCCCATGCTGCTGCCGAACCTGGCATTGCACGGCGCGATCGAGATGGCCGGTTCGGTCGTCGCCGCGATGGTCGCCTATCTGTTGCTGCGCCTGCATGCCATCGGCGAAGGCAGCAGTTTCAATTTCAAGATCGCGGCTGCGCTGCTGGCCATGGGTCTGCTAGATGGCCTGCATGCGCTGATGCCGGCTGGCAATCTGTTTGTCTGGTTGCACAGCCTGGCGACTGCCGTCGGGGGCTTTCTGTTCGCACTGGTCTGGCTGCCGGCAAAACAATTCTTTCCAAGACAGCGTTACTGGCCACCTGCAGCGATCCTGCTGTCGATCCTGTCAGGTGCGTATTCGCTGCTCCAGTCCGAACAGCTCCCGCTCATGCTCGAAGCCGGCAAGTTCACACTGACCGCCATCACGCTGAACATCGGTGGAGGGGCGTTTCTGCTGGCCGCCGCCGTGCGCCTGATCCTCAGCTATCGCACTTCGGGCAAGCCCGAGGACCTGCTGTTCTCCTTCCAGTGCCTCATCATGTCGGTCGCGGCACTGACCTTCGCCTATTCCAGCATCTGGGACCTGCCGTGGTGGGGCTGGCATGTGCAACGTCTGGCCGGATACAGCCTGACGCTGTGGCTGATCGTGCAGACAGCCAGGAAGGTCGAAGTGCAGACACAGACGACCAACCGTCTGTTGCAGCAGCAGATCGAGGAACGCAAACGCAACGAGAGCCAGCTGCGTATCGCTGCCATCGCCTTCGAGACGCATGAAGCCATCATGATCACGGATGCGGACGCGAACATCATCCGCGTCAATCAGGCCTTCCAGACCATCACCGGCTATAGCGCCGAGGATGTGCTCGGCAAGAACCCGCGCATCCTGCGCTCGGGCCGCCAGGACAACGAATTCTATGCAGCCATGTGGGAACGCCTGTTGGACTCCGGCTCCTGGACCGGCGAGATCTGGGACAAGCGCAAGAACGGGCAGATCTATCCCAAATGGCTGACCATCACCGCCGTCAGGAACGATAAGAGCGAGACCACCGAATATGTTTCCATCTTCAGCGACATCACCTCGCGCAAGCAGGCCGAAGAAGACATCTACAGCCTGGCCTTCTATGACACGCTGACCAATCTGCCCAACCGCCGCTTCCTGCTGGACCGGGTAAGGCAGGCGATCTCCACCTCGATGCGCAGCAAGCACTATGGAGCGCTGCTGTTCCTGGACATGGACCGTTTCAAACTGCTCAACGACACGCTGGGACATGACTTCGGCGATCTGTTCCTGATCGAGGTCGCAACACGCATGCGGCGTTGCGTGCGCGATGCGGACACCGTCGCCCGGATCGGCGGCGACGAGTTCGTGATCCTGATCGAGGAGGTCTCGTCTTCCGCGGAAGAGACCTCGCAGAAGATCGCGCTGATCGCGGAAAAGGTCCGCAATGCACTGGCCGCACCCTACTTGCTCAAGGAGATGGAATACCGCAGCTCACCCAGCATCGGCGTCTGCCTGTACCGCGGTGAGAGCGAGACCGTGGACAGTCTGCTCAAACACGCCGACTTGGCCATGTACCAGGCCAAGGAAGCTGGTCGCAACGGCGTGCGTTTCTTCGACCCGGCCATGCAGCAGGCGGTCGAGGCGCGCGCCATGCTGGAGGCGGAACTGCGCCACGCCCTGCCGGGGAACCAGTTCGAATTGCATTACCAGCTGCAGCTGGACAACGATCTGCGACCGCTGGGCGCGGAAGCGCTGATACGCTGGCGCCACCCGCAGCATGGCATGGTCTCCCCCGCGCGCTTCATCCCTATCGCCGAAGACAGTTCACTGATACAGGAGATCGGCAGCTGGGTGCTGGAAACGGCATGCAGAAAGCTGGCCGACTGGAGCACGCAGGAACACACGCGCGAACTCCGCCTTGCCATCAACGTCAGTGCACAACAGTTCAAGCGTCAGGATTTCGTGCAGAGCGTCTCGGACATGATAGACAGGTATCGGATCAGTCCATCGCACCTGAAGCTGGAACTGACAGAGAGCGTGGTGCTGAGTGACGTTTCGGATGTGATCGGCAAGATGCACGCCCTGAAGGCGCTGGGCATTCGTCAGTCGCTGGACGATTTCGGCACCGGTTATTCCTCGCTGGCCTACCTCAAACAACTGCCTCTGGATCAGATCAAGATCGACCAGAGTTTCGTGCGGGACATCACCAGCGACATCGACGACGCGACCATGGTGCAGACCATCATCAGCCTGGCCCGCCATTTCCGTCTCAATGTCATCGCGGAAGGCGTCGAGACTGAAGATCAGTTCCACTTTCTCAAACAGAACGGTTGCATGGCCTACCAGGGCTATCTGTTCGGCAGACCCATGCCTGCTGACGAATTCGAGGCTTCCCTGCAACAACGAAAGGTGGCCATGTGACATTACCTGGCGGCCAGACCTTTTTGCATGGACGCTAATGACGCACAGGCCCCTTTCCATCCTCAAGCAACTCGCCGACGACCAGCAGATGCGGGTCGGGCTGCTGCTCAAACGCATCGAAGAGAAGCAGAACAGCACGGACGAGACTGCCAGACTGACTTCAGTATGCGTTAGAGAGTCCGAGCGGATGGTCGATGCGGCGCATACCCTGAATGAAGCCACGCACAGATTCATCGCCCGATCTCGTTGCTCGGTATCCCTGGGCAGGCCATTCCACCCCTTTCTGGCTATTGACCGGGGATGTAGCCGACGTTAGGGTTCGTGCCGTGACTTCCTCATTCCCCCTGAATATTTTCCGCCGGAAATTGATGCTGTCTGTCGCTCTGTTGCTGGCGCTGACGGCGTTGCCGGCAAGTGCGACACAACCTGTGCTGCGCGTACTGGCTTGGCCCGGCTACGCCGATCCGGAAGTAGTGCTGTCATTCGAACAGCAGCATCATGTGCGGGTCGAGCTGACCGTCGTCACCTCGGACGCCACACTATGGGACAAGGTCAGCGCCCATAACCAGGACTACGATGTGTTCGCGGTGAACGTGGCAGAGCTGCAGCGCTACCTTGCCCGCAATCTTGTCCAGCCTCTGCAGCCTGCAAACATCCCCAACACGCAGCTGCAGCTCGCACGATTCAGCGACCTCTCCGCCATCCCGGGACTGATACATAACGGCAAAACATATGCCATTCCCTACACCTATTCGCAGATGGGACTGATCTATGACCGCAAGCAGTTCCGCACGCCGCCGCGTTCCATTGATGCGTTGTGGGACCCGCGTTATCGCGGCAAGGTGATCGCCTATGACGGCGGCACGCATAACTTCTCACTGGCGGCACAAGCGCTGCATCTCGCCTCCCCTTTCCATATCGCGCCCGGTGATCTCCCACGTGCAGCCGAAAAGCTGATCGCCCTGCGGCGCAACGTACTCGGTTTTTATACCCAGCCGGACGAATCGGCTCAGCTCTTCCTGCGTCACGGCGCCGCGCTGATGTTCGCCAACTACGGCAAGCAACAGGTGCACCTGCTGAAGCAGGCCGGCGCCGACATCGGCTACGTGATCCCGCAGGAAGGCGCACTGGCCTGGCTGGATTGCTGGGCTCTCACACGCAATGGACGTGAAACGCGACTGGCGCATGCATGGATAGATCATCTGCTCGGCCCGCAGGCCAGTCGCTATCTGGTCGAACGCCAGGGACTGTCCAACACACTGAGCGATGACAGAGACAGCCGACCGAATGGCAGACCGGTGTGGCTGGAGCCGCCCGAGGACACCGCCTTGCGCGAGCGACTCTGGGCGCGCATCCGTTCCGGTGATCGCCTGTCCCGGGTGCTGGCACCATGAAATTCTCCATCGCCTGGCGTCTGGGTCTGATCCTGGTCATGGTCGGCTTGCTCGGCACCGGCTTGACCGGATATTTTGCCTATCAGGCCAGCCGCGAGCAGCTGGTGAAGTCTTCCGAGGAACGCCTGCAGACGGCGACCCACGTGCTGATGCGCCAGGTGACGGTGGCATTGAACGATGTGAAGGCCGATGTGCGATTGATCGCCCAACATCCGCAGGCACCGCGCATCCTGCAGCGCAGCAATCCCGGCTTCCAGTCGCTCAGCGAAGACAACGTGGCCAAGATCTTCGAGGGCATGATGTCGGTACATCCGGAATATTTCCAGATACGACTGATCGAGGCCGACAACCACGGCATGGAACGCATCCGGGTCGATCGCGGCATGGGCGGACTGTTGCGCATCCCCGAGCGGGAGATGCAGGAGAAGGGACACTACCCTTATGTGTTCGAGACGCTGCGGCTCCCGCCCGGCAGCATCTATGTCTCGCGTGCCATGATCAATCACGAGACGGGTGCACATGCCGGAGAAGGACGCCCCGCCCTGCACGTCGCCGCGCCGGTATACGACGTCCGTCGGCACGCAATCGGGTTGATCGTGATCAATGTGGACCTGCAGGGGCTGTTCGCCCAACTGGCTGCGGACCTCCCTCCCGAGTTAAAGCTCTATCTGGCGAACCGACGCGGTGACTACCTGATCCATCCTGACCCTGCACGCAGCTTCGCCTTCGACCGAGGACAGGAGGCACGCGTACAGGATGAGTTCCCCGCTCTGGCAGCCATGCTGGATACCCAGCCAAGAGTCGAGATGCATCTGGTCGCGACGAACCGGCCGGGCGATGCAGAACCGCTGGTCGCTGCCTTCGACGAGAAACCCATCCCGGAGATGGAAGGCGACGATGCCTTCATCCTTGGCCTGTCACAGCCTTTGTCCAGCGTGGTGTCCGAGAGCAGGCAGCTGGCTTCCATCACACTGGGCATCGTGCTGAGTTTCAGCGCGCTGACGGTGCTGCTGGCCATATTACTGGCACGCGCCCTCATCCGCCCCTTGCGCCAGATCGTCACGGAAGTGCGACGATTCACGCAGGACGGCGAGATCGGCACACTGCCGACCTCGCGCAAGGACGAGATCGGCGAACTGGCACACAGCATCAACAGGATGGAGCAGCAGATCCGCCAGCAGATCGACGACCTGCAGCAACAGCGGGAAGCGCTCGATCATTTGGCCAGCCACGACAGTCTGACCGGCCTGCCCAATCGGCGCATGTTCCTCGAGCGACTCGAACATGCGCTGGCACGTGCCAAGCGGCAGGAAAGCCAGCTGCAGCTGATATTCATCGACCTGGACGATTTCAAGGACATCAACGATACGCACGGACATGCCGCCGGCGATGCCGTATTGCAGACTGAGGCTCAACGACTGCGCGGGCTGCTGCGCGAAACGGATATAGCGGCACGGCTCGGCGGAGACGAGTTCGTGATCCTGTTCGAGGGAGCATGGAGCGAAGAGGTGATCGAGCACATGAAACACAAGATACGCAGTGCTCTGACGGCCCCCATCCCCTATCGCGATATCGAATTGCAGTCGGGCGGCAGTATCGGCATCAGCCGTTATCCGCAGGATGGCGGCACCGCCTCCAGCTTGATCGCTACAGCCGACCACGCGATGTATCGCAGCAAAGCAGACAAGGCTTGATCACATAGCGCCCCACCTTTGCCTTGACCCTGTTTGCACAATGGGATATGGTTCGGCGCACTTGGCAAATATGCTGAAAAGCATAGGCGCAAAGTCTCCGGCCTAAGGGAAACTACGGTAGCGGGACTGCGACATGGACATTCTTTCCATGCCAGATCCCCCCTTCCGGCCGCTGAATATGTACCCGTCGCATAGCGGCAGACTGCTTGAACGAACAGGGGGATGGCCCGCATGAAGAAAGATTCGCGTCAGCAGGACAATGATGCCTCGCGACCGACCTGCGCGAATTGCATCCATACATTCAGAAAAGGAACTCGGCAGGACATGGTCGTTTGCGTTCCGCATCTGACCCTCATGCCCGCCGACAACAGCACAGTCTGCGAACTGCATTCAACCAAGTCCAAACCGTCCTGAGCGCCAGACAGAAAATGTCTGGGCAGGTTGCGCCCGATATCCTTCAAATATATTCAGCAAGCCACAGTCTGAGCCTCAGCCCGAGCTCGGTGGTGTAGCCCACCTCAACAAACCTGATATTTCCGTTCCTGTCGATCACAAAACTGGCGGGTACGGCATGTACACCCCAGATATTGGAGATACTGTTGTCAGGGTCGTTCAGCACCGGGAAAGCGACTTGTCTTTCATTTTGATATGAACGGACGGCGTCTGCCGTTCCGCTCTGCATGGCGATGGTGATGACGTTGCCTCCCGCGTTGGCGATGGATGCAATGTTGCCTTCTTCGGTGCGGCACACGGGGCACCATGTCGCCCAGAAATGCACCAGCAGTGGACGATCCAGATGCTGCGGCAGACGGAATGTTTCGCCTGCGAGGGTGACGCCCCGCACCTCGGGCGCGGAACCGCTGACCATGTCGCGCTGTTGCCACAGCCGGATGCCGCCCACGACGATGACGAGCAGCAGCAGATTGATGGGCAAGCTGCGCCATCGCTTACGACGCGAGTCTGCTTGCTTGTCCTGAGTCTCTTCGTTCATATTCGATCCAGCATCTTCGTCAGCTTGCGCCAGTTGGCTTCATTCGATTTGCTGCCGGGCAATTGCTCGGTGGTGAACCATACGACGGATGGCAGTTCCTCCTTTACCAGAGGTTCCTGCACTCGCATCAACTTCTGCAGCACGGCCACATCGGCTTCGGAAGCATCGCGCTTGCGCAAACTGATGCGTTCACGCAACACGTCAGCTTCGGCACCCAGGCTGGCGATCTTGAACGGAACTTGCATCGATTCCGCCAGCAGGCGGAATCGATCACGCTCTGCGCGCTTGAGAAAAGCCGCATCCACAATCACACATTCTCCACATTCCAGTAACTTTTTCGCCTGTGCTTCAAGATGGGAATAAGTGCGTTCAGTCGCTTCCGGGTTGTAGATGTCACCGATTTGCTTACAACTATCTGCCAGCGCCACCAGCCCGAACAGGCGCTTTCTTTCCACATCGGAGCGCAGGCGCACTGCGCCCAGTTGCTCGATGACATATTGCGCAAAGGTAGTCTTGCCGGAACCCGGCAGGCCATGCGTGATGATCAGCGCTGGCTGCCGGTCAGTCAGACATCGCTGAGCCAGCGCCAGATGTGCGCGACATGCCTGCAGAGAATGCGCGCAAGCATCACTTCCCGTCACAGACTGACTGGCGCGGATGGCTGAGATCTTGGCGCGCACCGCTGCGCGGTATGCCAGATAGAAACGCAATACTCCAAGTCCCGCGTAATCGCCGGTTGCTTCCAGATACGCGTTCAGATAGCGCCACGCAAGGTCTTTGCGACCATGCTGCAGCAGATCCATCATGGTGAACGCGACTTCATCCAGAACATCTATCCAGCGTAACGAAGGAGCGAACTCGATGCAGTCGAACGGCACGGGTGCGTCATCGATAAGTGCGATGTTGCCCAGATGCAGATCGCCATGACATTCACGCACGCGGCCTGTACTGCGGCGCGACTCGAACAACGCGGCACACGCTTGCCATGCTTCGTTGGTTTTCAGTTCGAGCATGGCGAGTTGCTGCAGATCAATTCTGTCAGACAACAGCGTGCGCATCTGCTCAAAGTTCTGCATCGCCACCGCACGGATGGTTTCGGCATTGCCGTAGCTTGCGGAAGGAGCGATGGCGGCACACTGCGCATGGAAGCGGGCGACATTGCAGGCCAGTACATCAATGTGCGATGCATCCACCTTGCCCTGCTTAAGTTTCTCATCCAGCAGCGCATCATCCGCAAAGCGGCGCATCTTCACTGCGTATTCGATGGCGGGCTGCACGCCGAACTGCGGCGCATCCATGCTACCGCCTATGTCCACCACCTCAAGATAAAGCCCGGGGGCGGTGCGCCTGTTGAGGCGTAATTCTTCAGCGCAGTAATGCTTTCTGGAGGAAAGATTCAGGTAATTGAGGAAGCCGAGGTCCACAGCCTTCTTGATCTTGTATGCGTAGTCGCCGATCAGCAGCACCCAGGAGATATGCGTCTCGATCAGCTGCGCCGCATGCGCACTTTGCAGTGCCGCGATCAAGTGTCTCTGATCGGCGAGTGTCGACATGACCTAGTCGAAATCGCCCCAGGCGCTCTTCCGCGAGGGACGTCCGCCTTCCACCATGCGCGCGATCTCGCGCCGGTCGCGCTTGGTCGGCCGCCCCTTGAGGTCGGATTGCGGCAGCAATTTGTTCTGCTCGGCCTGTGCCGCGCGCCGCTGCTTGCTCTCCTCGGTCTCGCGATACAGCTTCTGCGCAACCGGTGCCGGACCGCGCTTGCCGGACAGTTCCAGTATCTCGACCTCATGCTGATACGGGCCGAGGCGGATCACCAGCACGTCGCCCACGCCCACTGTCTTGGCCTGCTTGATGCGTGCGCCATCCATGGTCACCTTGCCGCTCTCGACGGCATCGGCGGCGATGCTGCGCGTCTTGAAGAAGCGCGCGGCCCACAACCATTTATCGACGCGGAGTTTTTCTGCTGGTTCGCTCATTTTGTTTCAATAGAAAAGTCGAATCTGTGAAGATATGTAAAGTCTGTGCGACAGCGGAACCGCCGTTTCATAATGGCATCCGACGCCACGGATTGTGTGCGAGTCGGAATGATGCGTCAAACTGACAGTGATCCGAAAGGTTTATACAAGCCGACATATATCCCCGATAGAATCTCGCTCGTATCCGAGTTCTGTCACTCATCCATTGAAAGGCAGATTTGAAAGCGCAAATCCGCATACTACTGATGTTGCTCATGCCGCTGGCAGGTTGCGCAGTGGGGCCGGACTACGTCAGACAGGATCCCGCCTCCCCATCCAACTGGAGCGACACCGCAGGGACTCGCATCGCACAGCAAGACATCTCGCACTGGTGGCTGCGTTTGAACGATCCCTTGCTGAACGAACTGATTGCGAGCGCGCTGCACAACAGCCCGGACATGCGCAGTGCGCGTGCCAAATTATTGGAATCTCGCTCGCGCCTCGATCTGTCCGATGCCAACCTCATGCCAAGGCTGAATGGTGCGTTGGGCACCAACCGCAGCAAGGCCGGTAGCGCTTCTCCCGCCAACCAGTTCAACGCCGGTTTCGATGCCAGTTGGGAGATCGACCTGTTCGGTGGCTTGCGCCGCGCTTCCGAAGCGGCCGAAGCGGATGCCGGTGCGACGCTGGCCAACCTGTACCACACACAGGTCACACTTGCCGCCGAGGTCGCACTTAACTATGTGCAACTACGCAGCCTGCAACAACGGCTGGCCATCGCGCGAGACAATCTGGCGGCTCAGCGCGAGACACTGAGGATCACCGAATGGCGCACGCAGGCCGGGCTGGTGACATCGATGGAAGTGGAGCAGGCGAACAGCAATCTGCAACAGACGCTGGCCGGCATCCCCACGCTCGCCACCAATCTGGGCAAGGCCGAGAACAGATTGGCCGTATTGTTGGGGCAGGTCCCCACTACGCTGCATGAGAAGTTGAGCACGCCCGCTGCCTTGCCCCCCTTACCGGACGAGATCGCACTCAGCATCCCCGCCGATACCTTGCGCCAGCGTCCCGATGTGCAGGCCGCAGAAAGACGTGTTGCTGCGGAGACCGCGCGCATCGGCCAGGAGTCGGCCGCGCGCTATCCCTCGTTCTCGCTCAGCGGCAGTCTGGGCTGGAAGGCGCTCACCGTCGGCGCACTGGGCGATAGCGCCAATCTGACACGCTCGCTCTCCGCCAGTCTGGCACAGACCATTTTTGACGGCGGCCGCTTGAGCAGCCGCATCGAAGCACAGAATGCGGTGCAGCAGCAGGCGTTGATCGCATACGAGCAGAGCGTGCTGCTCGCACTGGAAGAGATGGAGAACGCGCTGACCAGTTATGCCAACAGCCACGAACGTCGTGCTGCCCTGCAACGCGCCTCGATCTCGGCACGCAATGCCGCACTGATGGCGCGCCAGCGTTACGAAGGCGGACTGATCGATTTCCAGAGCGTGCTCGACACCGACCGCACCCTGCTCTCCAGCCAGGACAGTCTGGCAAGTGCGGAGCTGGAGGAACGTACCGCTCTGATCGGCCTGTACAAAGCAATGGGCGGCGGCTGGAACGAGGAAGCCGCGCTGCCCGTCGCGCAAACCAACCAAGGTTCACAACCATGAACGACACCTCAAAAGCCAGCCAGAATCTGTTACTCGCCATCACCCGTTCTTCGAGCGGAAGCAAACGCAAGCGCGTGCTGCTGATCGCGTTGGTCGCGATCGCCGTCCTGCTGATCGGCTGGTGGATGTGGCCTAAGTCGAACGGATCGAACAACGGCAGCTACCTCACCGAAGATGCGGTGCTGGGCGATCTGTCGGTGACGGTGTCGGCCACCGGCAATCTGTATCCCACCAATCAGGTGGATGTGGGCAGCGAGCTGTCCGGCATCGTGGAGAGCGTGCTGGTGGATGAGAACGATCTGGTCAAACGCGGTCAGGTTCTGGTGCGGCTCGACCTGTCCAAACTGAACGACCAGGTGGTCAAATCGCAGGCCGCCGTACTGGCTGCCGAAGCACAGGTGGCGCAGATGCAGGCCACGGTGAAGGAATCGCGCGCCACGCTGGCCCGCCTGCGTCAGGTGGCCGAGCTGACCGGTGGCAAAGTGCCCTCGCGCAGCGAACTGGAAGCAGCCGAAGCGGCGGTGACACGCGCTGAAGCGAACGAAGCCAATGCACGCGCCGCCGCAGCTCAGGCCGCTGCCACTTTACGTTCCGATCAGACCAACCTTTCCAAGGCTTCGATCCGCTCACCCATCGATGGCATCGTGCTGACGCGCAAGATCGAACCGGGACAGACCGTGGCCGCCTCGTTGCAGGCACCGGTGCTGTTCACCATTGCGGAAGACCTCGCGCGCATGCAGTTGCAAGTGGATGTGGACGAAGCGGATGTGAGCCAGGTGAAGAACGGGCAGGCCGCTTACTTCATGGTCGATGCATGGCCGGGTCGCAAGTATCCGGCCGAGATCGCGCGCGTCGGCTTCGGTGCTCAGACCACCGACGGTGTGGTGACTTACAAGACGCTGCTGAATGTATCCAACGCCGACCTGAGTCTGCGACCCGGCATGACCGCCACCGCCGAGATATCCACTGCGAATCTGCATGACGCCTTGCTGGTGCCGAACGCCGCACTGCGCTTCACCCCAGTTACCAAGTCAGCGGCTTCCAGCGGTTTCGTCGCCAGTCTGATGCCACGTCCTCCGCAACAGGCCAAACAGGTCAAGGAGAAGGCTTCGAACGGAAGCACCTCGCGCACCTTGTGGGTGTTGCAGGACGGCAAACCGGCAGCCATCGAAGTCACCATCGGTCTCACCGACGGACGCCGCACACAGATCGTCAGCGGCGGCCTGCAAGCGGGTGCGCGCGTCATCATCGGCATGCAGAAATCGGCCAAATGAATGACGCTGCGACCACCGTCGAACCCGATGTGCTGATCCGGCTTTCCGGCATCACCAAGACCTACGGCAACGGTCCGGCTGCCTTCCAGGCATTGCGCGGGATAGACCTGTCCGTCCGCGAAGGTGAGTTCGTCGCCATCATGGGGCCGAGCGGTTCCGGAAAATCCACCGCGATGAACATACTGGGCTGCCTCGACACGCCCACCTCCGGCGAATACGTGTTCGATGGGGTGCATGTGGAGCACCTGTCGCGAGACCAGCGCGCGCTGCTGCGCCGCAACTATCTGGGCTTCGTGTTCCAGGGGTTCAATCTGCTGGCGCGCACCACGGCGCAGGAGAACGTGGAACTGCCGCTGCTGTATCGCGGCGAGAATACCGAAGCGCGGCACCGGATCGGTATGGAGGCGCTACGCTCGGTCGGACTGGCCGAGTGGGCGCATCACACCTCGTCCGAACTCTCCGGCGGTCAGCAACAGCGCGTCGCCATCGCGCGCGCCATCGTCACCAATCCCAAGGTGCTGCTGGCCGACGAGCCGACCGGCAACCTAGATTCCAAACGCGGCCACGAGATCATGGAACTGCTGGTCAGCATGAACCGCGACCACGGCATCACCATCCTCATGGTGACGCATGAACACGACATCGCCGCCTACGCCAAACGCATCGTGCATTTCGTCGATGGCCAGATCGCACACGACAACGAGAACGGCGGTGCGCCATGATGGGCTGGACCACATTACTACTGGCCTTGCGCGAGATACGCCGCAACCTGATGCGCTCCTTCCTCACCGTGCTGGGCATCGTCATCGGCGTGGCCGCTGTGGTCACCATGGTGACGCTGGGCAACGGCGCGACGCAGTCGGTGTCCGACCAGATATCCAGCCTGGGCAGCAACCTGCTGATGCTGCGCCCCGGGCAGCGCATGGGGCCGGGCAGCAGTTCCGGCGCACCCAATTTCAAAGCGGAGGATGCGGAAGCGATCAAGACGCAGGTCGGCTCGCTCAAGGCGGTCGCTCCCACCGTCAGCCGCACCAGCGTGGTGGTGGTCGGCACCAAGAACTGGGCGACCTCCATCACCGGTAGCAACAGCGACTACTTCACTTCCGGCAACTGGACGCTGGAAGACGGGCGCTATTTCAGCGCCACCGAGGAACGTGCGGGCAAAGCCGTGTGCGTCATCGGTGCCACTGTGCGCAAGGAACTGTTCGAGTCGCACAGCCCGGTGGGCGATACCCTGCGCATCAAACAATTCTCCTGCGAAGTGATCGGCGTGCTTGCCGCGAAAGGCCAGAGCGCGATGGGCCGCGACCAGGACGACACCGTGGTGATGCCGTTGCGCACCGTGCAGCGCCGGCTCACCGGCAAGCAGGATGTGACCACCATCCTCATCTCGATGCAGGACGGTGCCTCGACCGAACAGGTGACCAACCAACTCACCGTGCTGATGCGCGAACGCCGCAAGTTGTCGGACAACGAGGAAGATAACTTCAGCATCCGCGACACCAAGGAGATCGCGCAGACACTGTCCGGCGCCATCGGCACCATGACTGCGCTGCTCGGCGCAGTGGCGGCGGTGAGTCTGCTGGTGGGCGGCATCGGCATCATGAACATCATGCTGGTGTCGGTGACCGAGCGCACAAGAGAGATCGGCATCCGTCTTGCCATCGGCGCGATGGAGAAAGAAGTGCTGATGCAGTTCCTCACCGAGGCGGTGGTGTTGTCCGCATTCGGCGGGCTGGTGGGCTTGCTGCTGGCGGCCATCGCCTGTTACGGACTGGCTTCCATGCTGTCACTGCCTTTCCTGTTCAGCCCCAGCATCAATCTGCTCGCCTTCGGTTTCTCGGCTGCCATCGGCGTGATCTTCGGCTATGTTCCGGCGCGGCGCGCAGCGCAGCTCGATCCGATCGAAGCGCTCAGGCACGAATAAGGCGGGCAGTCTCAAGCTGCCTTGCGTTTCACCTTCTCTTCGTACATCTGCTGGTCAGCCATCTTCAGAACCTGGTCCAGCGTGCCACCCACTGCCGGGCAGGTCGCGACACCGACCGATACACCCACACTCAGGTGCTGGCCTTCGAACATGATGGGTGCCTCGATCTCGCTGCGCAGCCTGTCGACCAGCGGCTGCAGCGTCTCCGGTTCCACCTCGTCCATCAGCACGATGAATTCGTCACCGCCCCAGCGCGCTATCGTATCGTTTGCCCGCACGACCTCTTTGGCGCGATGGGCCACGGCCAGCAACACAGCATCACCTGCCTTGTGACCGTATCTGTCGTTGATCGATTTGAAACCGTCCAGATCGAGGAACAGGATGGCACAGGCCTGCTCGGGTTTGCGCTTGTGCCGGGCGAACACCATATCCGCGCGGTCCTCCAGCAAATGGCGATTCGGCAATCCGGTCAGCTGGTCGTACATGGCAAGTGCGGCCAGATCGGAACGGCTGCGGATCAGCATGTACATCATCCATCCGGCGATCGACGCCAGCGCAATGGACAGCAAACGTATCAATAAGTCCGTCCGATCTGAGCCGGTGTCACGCAACGAGCGCACGGCGATGACCCACTTCCCGCCCGGGATGTCGATCTCCTGCGTGAAGGTATCGGCCTTGCCGAACAGCGACGCATCCCCCAGCACCATGCCTCCGTTGTCGCCAGCGCCGTCGCGGCCGCGTATAGCGAACTCGAACTGCTTGGGGTCCACGCCAGATGCGATCACCTCGGTGAACGAATCGAGGTCGATGACCGTAGAGAGCAGCCCCCAATATCTGTTGTCGATGTACAGCGGGACGCGATAGATCAGACCGCGCCCGCCCTGCACCAGATCGACCGGGCCGGCCAGTGCCGGTATGCCGCTCTCTGTGATCTTCTTCACCATGGGCCATTGCTCGGGATGATCGGGATAATGCAACCCTATCGCGCCCTCGTTGCCGGCGGGCGGATAGACATAACGGATGGTGTAGCCGACCGCGACGCCGAAGTTGCGGATATGGCCGCCGCTCTTATGCAGGACGGCCAGGATACCGTTGACTTCCTTGGACTGCAGATCGTTGTTGCGCACCACCAGATAGCTGCCGAGGCCGCTGCTCAGATACAGCAGGGAATTCAATTCGCTCTCGGTCTGTGCACGCAGTTTGGCACTGAAAGCGACGCTGTCGCGGAAGAACTCTTCCTTCCGGTCTTCGGCACGATTGTGCAGAATCAGCTCCCCCATCGCCGCGACAAGGATGAACACACCTGCCGCACCAGCCAGTGCAATGCGATGACTGCGAATTAACAAACTTATCTTGATCCTCAAACTGCCCCCCTGTTAAGAGAATCTTCCTCTCCGCATCGGGTGCGGTCAATAGCCTTGCCCGCCAGGGTGCAATGCTGGCGGCATGGGGATACTACACACCCTGGTTGGGAAGTAGCGATCGATAGAGTGCAAGGTCCTCCGCCGAATAGCAGCAGAAGATGACCTCTTGCAGCGATGCATCGCGGCGCACGAAATCGCGCACTGTCTGCACCGCGATGTGCGCTGCCGGATCTTTCGGGTAGCCGTACACGCCGGTGCTGATGGATGGCAAGGCGATGGAGTTCAGCCCGTGACTGGCAGCGATCTCCAGCGAACGCCGGTAGCAGGATGCGAGCAACGCCGCT
>JAHJQE010000053.1 GCA_018819205.1 Gammaproteobacteria bacterium | reverse complement strand
AGCGTCGGATGGCGCTTGCCTTCTTTCCAGGATGTCCCCCCCAGCGTCACGCCGTGGTACAGCGTCACGTCGTCGCCGATGTCTGCCGTCTCGCCGATCACCACGCCCATGCCATGGTCGATGAAGAAACGGCGGCCGATGGTCGCACCGGGATGGATCTCGATACCGGTGAACCAGCGCGCGAAGTGCGACACGAAGCGCGCCATCCATTTCAGACCGGCATGCCACAGGGTATTGGAAAGACGATGGAAGATGCGCGCGTGCAGACCCGGATAGCAGGTCAGCACCTCGAAAGTGGTGCGGGCTGCGGGATCGCGGGCGAATACGCTGGCGATGTCTTCACGGATATTCTTAAACATCTGGATGCTCTTCCTGATAACGCTTCCTGAGGCGTGCATTGTACTCGGTCGTCACGCTCAAGATACCGCGCAGCAGGTTGACCTCCTCGTCTTCCAGCCGCGTGCGCGAGAACAAACGGCGCAGACGGCGCATCAATCGCTCCGGGTTCTGCGTGGTGAAGAAGCCGATCTCCCCCAAGGTCTTCTCCAGATGCTCGTACAAACCTTCCACTCGCTCATGCGCTGCCGGCGTGATCTCCGGCAAGGCGGGCTGAAAGGCAGCTGCCGCCACGCTCAGCTCGTACGCCATCAACTGCACGGCAGATGCCACGTTCAGCGAAGAGAACTCGGGATTGGCCGGGATGTTCACCCCCAGTTGCGCCTTGCCCATCTCATCATTGGTCAGGCCGGACATCTCCGTACCGAACAGCAAAGCCACCGGCCCGAGCGACGCCTCCTGCATCACCTGCGGTGCCGCTTCGCGCGGCGTCTGCACTTCGATGGAGATGTCGCGCAGCCGCGCCGTCATCGCCACGGTGTACACCACACCCTGCAAAGCCTCGTCGATGGAGGTGCAAACCACAGCATGATTGAGGATATCGTCGGCCCCAGCTGCCATGGCACTGGCCTGCGGATCGGGGAAATGACGCGGATTGATGAGATAAAGATGGCGCAACCCCATGACCTTCATCGCCCGCGCCGCCGCGCCGATGTTGCCGGGATGTGAGGTGTGACTCATCACCACGCGCACATTATTCAAAGGATCAGGTTTATTCAAAAGGCAATACCGATTAAAATGCGAGCCGGTCATCCATTTAGAAACTTGGACTCACCGCAGCAATCAAGGCCCGCTGCAGATCGAACAAGTTTCATGCTCATTAAAAAGGTCGTACATATATGCACCCCATGCTCAACATCGCGGTGAAGGCCGCGCGTCGTGCCGGCAATCTGATCCACCGCGCCGCCGACAACATCGATCACCTCACCGTGACCAAGAAATCCCACGCGGATTACGTCAGCGAAGTGGATCGCGCAGCTGAGCGCACCATCGTCGATACCTTGTTACAGGCCTATCCGACCCATGCGATTCTAGCAGAGGAAGGCGGTGCCCAAGGCGAGTCGGAATACGTGTGGATCATCGACCCGCTCGACGGCACCACCAACTTCCTGCATGGCGTACCGCAGTACGCCGTCTCCATCGCACTGCAACACAACGGCGTGCTGACCCAGGCCGTCGTGTACGACCCGACCAAGAACGACCTGTTCACCGCCACACGCGGTCGCGGTGCGTTCCTCAACGACAAACGCATCCGCGTCAGCAAGCGCAAGGAACTGGCCGACAGCCTGATCGGCACCGGTTTCCCCTATACACGCTTCGAACACATGGACGCCTACCTGGCCATCTTCAAGGATGTGATGCAGCACACCGCCGGCCTGCGTCGCCCCGGTGCCGCATCGCTCGACTTGGCCTGGACGGCTGCCGGTCGTTTCGACGGTTTCTTCGAGACCGGCCTCAAGCCCTGGGACCTCGCCGCCGGAGCACTGCTGATCTCTGAGGCGGGTGGCATCGTCAGCGACCTTGCGGGCAACCAGAAGCAATTGGAAAGCGGACACATCTGTGCCGGCAACCCGCACATCCACGAGCAACTGCTGAAACTGATCGCGCCGCATCTCACCGAAGGTCTGAAGGGCTGAACCCCGGGCAGCGAAGATGGATACCACGCTGCTCGTCCTCGCGATCACGACCATCGTCATCGTCCTGATCTTCGAGTACACCAACGGTTTCCACGACGCTGCCAACATCATCGCCACCGTCATCGCCTCGCGCGCGATGACGCCGGTGCAGGCGGTGCTGCTGGTCGCCTTCTTCGAATTCCTCGGTCCGCTGCTGGGCGGTACCGCCGTCGCCAACACCATAGGCACCTTCATCACGCTGGATGACCTTGACGCCGTGCTCGGCCTGATGGTGGTGCTGTGCGGACTGATAGGTGCCATCGCGTGGAACCTCGTCACCTGGTGGTTCGGCATCCCCTCCTCTTCTTCGCATGCACTGGTGGGCGGACTGGCCGGTGTGGTGGTGGTCGCCGCCGGCTCCAATCATGTGGAATGGGGGTTCGCCGATCTGCTGCACGGCGAATTCCACGGTGTCGCCAAAGTCATCGCGGCGCTCATCCTGTCGCCCATCATCGGCTTCTGGGTCGGTTATGTTCTGCACCGCGTCATGCTCACGCTGCTGCGCGGCGCGCATCCCTCCATCAACCGCGACCTGCGTCATCTGCAATATGTCACCTCGGCCGGGCTGGCCTTCTCGCACGGCGCGAACGATGCGCAGAAGAGCATGGGTATCCTCACACTGGTACTGTTGCTGGGTGGTTTCATCGACAGCTTTGCAGTGCCGTTCTGGGTGATGCTGGCATGCTCGCTCGCCATCACGCTGGGCATCCTCTCCGGCGGCTGGCAGATCGTGCGCACGCTGGGCTTCTCCATCTACAAGATCCGCCCGCTACATGCGCTGGATTCACAGATGACCGCCGCCGGCGTCATCTTCAGTTCCTCGCTGTTCGGCGCCCCCGTTTCCACCACGCACGTGGTCGCCTCGTCCATCATGGGCATCGGTGCCTCCGAACGACCCAAAGCCGTGCGCTGGGGCAAAGCCCTCGAGATCGTCGCCACCTGGGTCATCACCATCCCCGGTGCAGCATTGATGGCGATAGGGTGTTATCTTGTCGTCCAGTTGTTCGTCTGAGTTATCGAGACCATGAACCCACCCATGCAAGCCTCCAAGACACTGCTGGCCCGCATCCTTGACCGTGTGTTCCCCAAGGTGCCGGATTTCTTCCACATGCTGACCGAGCAGACCGTCGAGGTCGCGCTCACCGTCAATCTGCTGGTGGAGTATATGGAGCACGGCGACCCGGCCATCGCCGAAGCACTCAAGGAGAATGTGCATCAGGCCGACCTGATCAAGGTGCGCAACCTGCACGAACTGAACGACGCCTTCTCCACCCCCATCGACCGCGAAGACATCTACCGCGCCATCATGTCGCTGGACGACATCGTGATGTACTGCAAGACCACGGTGCACGAGATGGATGTACTGGGCGTCACGCCGGACAAGTTCATGCGCGACATCTCGCTGCGCATCAAGGAAGGTGTGGACGCACTGGCCAACGGCTTCGCCAAGCTCGGCACCACCCCCGCCACGGCCGCGCTGGATGCCGACATCGCGCGCAAGGCCGAGCGCCATGCCGAGAAACTCTACCGCTTCGCGTTGCCCGAGCTGTTCGAAGGCGACGACTACATCAACATGTTCAAGCGGCGCGAGATCTACCGCCACCTGACCAACGCCGCCGAACACATGGCACAGTGCGCCAACACGCTGCACGACATCGTGGTCAAGATCACCTGAGCACGGACGCGTTCCGGCTCACTTGTTGTCCTCGTCCACCGCCAGTCTGAGCATCTCGAAGATATCCGGGATGGCCGCGCTGACCCGGTTCCAGTTGGGGATCAGCGGCGTACCCATGGGATTCTCCACGAAAGCCTGCGCCGCCATCGAAATGGCGCGGGTGAATGCCTCCACCGCTTTGGCTTCTTCGTGGCGATCGAATTCCAGCCCGTTGATCTTGGCGTCCGATTCATACTTCAACAGCGTGTCCTCGGCCTGACGCAGATAGGTCACACTCAAGGTGCGGAACAAACCTTCCGAGAACACCACACCGTCCGAGGCCAGCGTACGGAAGATCGACTTGCAGATATCCACCGCCATCTTCATCAGCCCTTTCTCGGCATCCTCCGCCGACAGCTGCTGGTGCTTGTGCTCGTAAGTGGTAGCGATGTCCACCTGGCAGATGCGGTGCGGCGAATAGTTGCGGTACACCTCGGCCAGCGATCCCACTTCCAGCCCCCAGTCCGACGGGATGCGATTGATGCGTGCCAGGTCCGTGCTCATGCTGAACTCACCCGCCAGCGGATAACGGAAACTGTCCAGGAAGTCGAGGAAGCCATGCTGGCGGATCAACTGCTGCAGCGAGCGCACCAGCGGTGTCACCAGCAAACGGGTCACGCGCCCGTTCATCTTGTCGGTCACCCGGCTGTAGTAGCCTTTGCAGAACACGTAATTCATGGTCGGGCTGGCGATGGGATAACACAGCCGAGCCAGCAGTGCCCTGTTGTAGGTGATGATGTCGCAGTCATGCAGCGCGATCACATCCGACTTGGCACGCGCCAGCACATAACCATAGGACAGCCAGGCCGAACGCCCTTTGCCCTGCGGCCCGGGATCCAGACCGTTGCGCTTGAGCGTCTCATACACCTCGGTGATACGCTTGCCCTTGTTGTGCACGATCTTTACCTCGGACGGGATCGGCGACATGAATTCGCGCACGCGCTTGAAATCGTCTTCCGTCGCATTATCCAGCGCCAGCACGACCTCGTTCAGGTATCTCACCTTGCTCAGCTCCTGCACGATGCCCGGCATCGCCGGGCCTTCGAACTCGGAATACAAGGCCGGCAACACCAGCGCGATCGGCCGCGTCTTGGCGAACCCGGCCAGCTCGGACTCCAGCCGTTCCAGCTTTGACTGGCCCAACTGATGCAGCGTGGTGATGATGCCGCTCTGGAAAAAGTCAGACATGACAGCCTCCCTTTACAGATGTTCGATATCGTCCGGTGCCTGCTCCGGCGGCTGTTCGGCGAACTTCTTCTCCACGATGCGCCGCGCCGTGGCTATGCCGCCCACGCCGAAGGCGATCGCCAGTGCGATCACGATGCCGCCGAACAGGATGGAGAACGCCGCCAGCACGATGCTGGTCGCGATCTGCAGCTGTTCCATCACCATGGCGAGAATCAACAGCATCAGCAGCACACGGATCGCCTCGGCCAGCAGGCGCGCGTAATGGTAGCCTCCGTTCGCCACGGTGATCAGCACCGCGCGGCTGATGAAGCTGGTGAACAGGTAACCGATGGCGAGGATGACCGCTGCCGAGAACACGCGCGGCAGGTAGTTGAAGAACTGTCCTACCAGGCTGTCGATGGCGGCGACATTGAGCGCCCCCAGACCGGCCATCAGCGTAACGATGATCAGTATCCAGAACACCACCCCGCCGAGCACGGCGGACGGTTTCACCCACAGGTCTCCCTTGCGCATCAGCGTGGTGAAGCCCATGCGATCCGACCAGTTATCGAACGCGATCGCCAGCAGGAACTTCACCAGCAATAGGCGCAACAACTTGGCCAGCAGGATACCGAACAGCAGGATCACCAGCATGGCCAGCAGATTGGGCAGGAAATCCCTGAACTTCAGGAACACTTCCTGCAGCGGTTCCAGTATGAGATTGAGAAAGTCCATCATGGTCAGCTCCTTAACGGGTTATTTCCAACAGGTACACAGGTAATCCTTGCCGCGCTCGAACGCCAGACACAGCTTGTCGATCTCGGCTTCCGCCTCGTGCGCCTCCAGCGCGTCGACCTCCATCACGAAGGATGCGGTCTTGCCGATATACAGCGGCAGCAACGACTTGATCAGATGCTCCGCCGGCAAGCGTTTCTGATGGAAAGCGATGGCATAGTCGTAGATCACGCGCGTCCAGAGTTCCAGCGGGAAACGGAACGATGCATCGTCCAGCGTGCCCAGACGCTCCACCTCTTTCAGGTCGCCCTCACCGAGGATGCTGCCCCATATATCGCGCAGGTTCAGCAGCCCCTCGCGGAACAGCGCGAGCATGCGCGCCGTGTTCACGTTCACATGCTCCAGGCCCACCGTATATTCGAAACCGAAGGTCGGCACCGGCGATGAACCGCGCACCGGCATCCACACCGGTGCATAGTCCTCCATCAGCTGGAAGGTGGCGCTGACCACCTGATACAGCATGTTGCCCAGATCGGTACCGGGGTCCTTGGCGTCGTGGATCTTGGCACCGAGGAAGGATTGCGCCACTTTGAAATCGTTGGCGATGGCGGTGGTGGTCATCCAGATATCGATGCCGAAGCGCGCCACATCGGTCTCCCACACATCCTTGCTCAGGTAGAACTGCGCCAGCTTGCCGGAGAAGCCGAAGTCGCCGCCGATGGGTTGGCGCACCTGCATGCCGTACAAGGCACGCGTGAGCGGGTAGACGATGCTGTTCGTGATGGT
>JAHJQE010000052.1 GCA_018819205.1 Gammaproteobacteria bacterium | reverse complement strand
GCACCGCTGACCGGGGTACCCGCCGTGCAGGCGGCAGGCGGCGGTGGGCACGAGGGCGACTTCACCACGAACTCGTTCACGTAGCTGGTGCGCTCCTGATAGCCCAGACCGGCGACGAAGCCCCATCTTTCGTCCAGCCTGTCGCGCAGATAAAGACTCGCATCCGTGCCCTGCGCATCGCCCCATCCCCGACGGATGCGCGCACTGCGTTCCTTTCGGTCAGGACGCTTGCTGATGATGTTGATCACGCCGCCGATGGCATTGCTGCCGTACAGTGCCGAGTAAGCACCGGGCACCACTTCGATACGTTCGATGTCGTCGACGAACGGCACGCGCCAGTTCACCTTGCCCGACCCAGCATCCTGCAGCGGCTGCCCATCCAGCAGCACCAGCGTCCTCGACTGGTCGATGCCGCGCAGCGACATGCTGCTCGTGCCCTGCGTGCCCTGCGACTGCCCGAGCGCCCCACCGCGCAGGTACAGGCTGGGCACCTGTTCCAGCGCATCGCCCAATCTCGTCACATCCCGCTCCGCGATGTCATCCGCCGCTACCACGGTCACCGCCGCCGGCACGCGTTCCGCCGCGCTGCTGCTGCGCGTCGCCGTCACCACCAGCTCGGGCAACATCTGCGTCTCCTGTGCCTGCGCCGGTGTGCAGCACACGACACTCAACACGCTGCAAATGGCGATTCGTATTCGAAGGATGCGCATGGCGGTCTGTCTCATAAAAAAGGGCGGGGATCCCCCGCCCCTCTGCTTGCTTAAGGGCGGCTCAGTAGACGTCTTCCTGCGTGTTCCAGATGTTGAACTTGCCGGTCGGCGTGACCAAACGCGGATCGGTGATGACGGTCTTCACCTTGCGTGTCTTGTCGTCCATCACCACGATGGCCGACTGTTCGTCCTTGCCGGCCCACAGCGAGAACCAGACCTCGTCACCTGCCATGTTGTACTCGGCATGCACCACCCGCTTCACCAGCTTGCTCTCGGGCAGACCGGATAGCTTGACCAGATTGAGCACCTCCGGGGCTTTGTTCAGATCGCCGATGTCGTAGATGGAGACCGATTCGGACAATTCCTTGTCCGGGTTCAACGGCGCATCCGCCCACAGGTTCTTCGACTTGGGATGCGTCTTCACAAACAAGGAACCGGCACCGTGGTTCTTCAATTCCTGCACCACTTTCCAGGCATATTTCTTGTGCTTCACCGGATCGGTACCGATCAGCGTGATGACATCGGATCCCAGATGCGAGGTCGCCCAGACCGGACCGTACTTGGGATGCATGAAGTTCGCACCGCGCCCCGGATGCGGCTTGGGTTGCGTCTCCACCAGCGCGGCCAGCTTGCCCAGTTTGGTATCCACCACCGCCACCTTGTTGGAGGCATTGGCCGCCACCAGGAAATAACGCTTGGTCGAATCCCAGCCGCCGTCATGCAGGAACTTGGCCGATTCGATGGTGGTGGTCTTCAGGTTCTTGATGTCGGAATAATCCACCAGCTGGATCATGCCGGTCTCTTTCAGGTTGATCACCCACTCCGGCTTGTGCGGCGTAGCCACGATGGACGCGACGCGCGGCTCCGGGTGGTATTCGCCGTCGACGGTCATACCGCGCGAGGATACGATCTTCAGCGGCTTGAGCGTGTCGCCCTCGGTGATCACGTATTGCGGCGGCCAGTAGGAGCCGGCGACGGCATACTTATCCTCGAACCCTTTGAACTTGGATGTCTCGACAGAACGCGCTTCGATGCCGACCTTGAGCGTGGCCACCACGGTCGGCTGCTTGTACCACATGTCGATCAGGTCCAGTTTCCCGTCGCGGCCGATCACATACACATAACGACCCGAGGCGGAGACGCGCGAGATATGCACGGCGTAACCGGTCTTGACGATGCCCCAGATCTTCTTGGTGTCGCCGTCGATGAGCGCGACCTCGCCCGCATCACGCAGGGTCACCGAGAACACGTTCTTCAGGTTGATCTTGTTCATCTGCTTCTTCGGGCGGTCCTGCGGCTTGACCACCAGCTTCCAGCTCTCGGTCATCTCCTTCATGCCCCACTCCGGCGGGATGGGCGGTTCCTGCTGCAGATAGCGCGCCATCAGGTCCACTTCCTTCTCGTTGAAGTCACCCGAGGTCAGGAAGTTCGGCATGCCGCCGGGCGATCCGTAACCGATGAAGGCCTTGAGGTATTCCATGCCCTGGTTCAGCGTGGTCTCCGGCGTCAATGCCTTGCCGGTCGCCCCCTTGCGCAACACGCCGTGGCATCCCGCACAGCGCTCAAAATAGAGCTGGCGCGCCTGATCGAATTCGGCCACGGTCATCGGCGGCGCCGAGGTGTTGGCGTTCTTGTGCATGAGCGCCGAGCCGACCGGCGACGTGCCGGTGTGGTGCGCGGCATCTTCCGCCGCGACACGCGGCGCGGCCTGCGCCATGAACGGCAACGCGGTCAGAACCGCCAGTGCCGCGAGTGTCTTGCCTGTATACGTTCTCATCATCGTCTCCCGAAGTTGAACCTGTATCCGTTGCCATCGCGAACTGCCCACACAAGGTGAGTGCAGTTCGCGGAGGTAGTTATGCTTCCGACTCAGCTGGCACCATGGTGCGCTTCTCGCCGCGCCCTATGGTCATCAGGTCCCACACCAGCAATACGAAGCCGAGGGCGAACATCACGCCGAACAGTTCCCGCCACCACATGCCCTGCGCGAACCAGTGATGCGACTGCGCGGCGAAGTAGCCGATCCAGCTGGAGCCTTCGATGGCGCGTTCGATCTGCGACTGCACATAGCCGGACACCAGCATGGAGACAGTCATGCCGACCATGCCGAGGTTGAGCAGACCCAACGACCACTTCCATTTCCAGCCGTTGCCTGGTAACTCACCCGACATCCACACGTCGCCGCGCCACTTCTGCACCGCGAGGTAGAACATGGCGATGACGATGGTGGCGTAGGCGCCGAAGAAGGCGAGGTGGCCGTGCGAGGCCGACCATTGCGTGCCGTGGGTGTAAAGGTTGATCTGCGGCAGGGTGTGCATGAAGCCCCACACGCCCGCGCCGAAGAAGTTGCCGAAGGCGTGCGCGATCAGCCAGGCCATGGTCGGGTGGTTGGAGTTCTTGGCATGGCGCGCACCGGCATCGAACACCGCATGTACCACCATCGCCACCAGCGGGATCGGTTCCAGCGCGGAGAAGAAGCCGCCGATGGAGAACCAGTATTCCGGCGTGCCGATCCAGAAGTAGTGGTGGCCGAGGCCGAGGATGCCGGAACCGAACATCAGCGCGACCTCGATGTACAACCAGGTCTCGACGATCTTGCGGCGCACACCCAGCACCTTCATCAGTCCGTAGGCCATGATGCAGGCGACCATCACTTCCCAGGTTGCTTCCACCCACAGGTGTATCACCCACCACCACCAGTACTGGTCGATGGAGATGTTGGTGGTGTAGAACACGCCGGCCAGATAGATGCCGAACAGCGCCAGCATGTCCAGCACCAGCACCCCGGCAATGCCGGTATAGCGTCCCTTGTTGAAGGTGGCGGCGACGTTGTAGAACACCACCAGCACGCTGACCACAATGCCGATATCCGCCCAGCGAGGTGCCTCGATATACTCACGCCCTTCGTTGATCAGCCAGATGGTGGACTCCGTGCCCGGCCCGACCTGCACCAGCAGGTAGACCAGTACCACCACGGTGACAGCCGCCGTCAGCACCCAGAAGATCAGGTTGCCCAGCTTGAGGCCGACCACCTCGTGCTGCGATTCGTCCTCCAGCAACCAGTACACCGAACCGAGAAAACCGTACAGCAGCCACACCACCAGCGCATTGATATGCACCATGCGGTTGACGCTGAAATCGAGCACGCCGTAGAGGAAATCCGGATACAGGTATTGCAGGCCGGCCAGCAGGCCGAATAGCACTTGCGCACCGAGCAGCACGATGGCGACAGTGAAATATTTCACCGCCAGCTTCTGCCCACCGTTCAGGTTGGCGCTGTCACATATTCCGAGCGTAGCCATGATCAATTCTCCTGTTCGATGGATTTGAAGTTATAGGGGAAACCGTTGGTGTCGATGCTGGACATCCATTTCAGGAAGGCCACCACGCCGCGCGCTTCCTCGTCGGTGATGCCTAGCTTGGGCATGCGCCGGCCGACGCTGTTGTGCAGCTTGTCGGAGGGATCCTTGATGAACTCGACCATCTGCACCTCGCGCACTTCCTTGGTACCCCAGTACTGGTCCAGCCAGGCCTTGGTCAGGTCCGGCGCGTAGTAGGCGCCGTTGCCCAGCAGGGTGTGGCAGTTCATGCAGTTCTTGGCCTGCGTGGTCAGCTTGCCCAGCTTGACCAGCGCCTCGGCCTCCTCCTCGTTCAACTCCTTGCCAAACAGCGGTTCCTTAACGCCTATCACCGGCACCTGCACGCGGCGCTGCTCGTCGAACTTGTATTCGATACGATGATTGATCACCGAATAAGCCGGCACGCGCGTCGTGCCCACACTGATCTGTGACAAGGTATCCATCGTCAGCAGCATCAACACCACCATCGATCCGCCCGTCACCCAGATCGCCGTCTTGCGCCAGAACGATTCCGACGCCCACCATTGATTCGTCGCCATTTACGCCTCCTTAGTCATTGATTCAGGGATCACTTCCACTACTGCATCTTTCTCCGCGTCCGCCGCATGCGTCCCCACACACAGATGCCAGATACCGTGCGGAGCCAGCAGATAGCCCAGCAGCATGCACACCACCACCGTCGCCCACAGCGGGTGCGACAGCAGGTTGGCGGCCTGCGCCAGAAACAGTGTGGAGATGAACAGTCCGGCATAGGACAGATAAGCCAGCGGCATCAGCACCGGCATGGCGCGGATGCGCGCATAGGCGAACAGCAGCGCATATAGCGCGCCGAGCAGGATGACCATGGCCGAGGAAAAGAAGATGGTGAAGAAATCGGCAAGACCGGCCGGCTCAATCATGTTGCCCCCTTGTGCGGCGGATCGGACGACCCGCCCTGCATCATTTAATGATTCACTAGGCGTCAATGTATTCCTGTTTTTTTAATTATGCAAGTTTTGTGAATGTATTAATATTCACCGTCACGAACATCGGCCGCCCGCCTATAATCGGTCCGACAAAAAAGGAGTTAAACGGCATGCAACTCAACCTTTCCACAGACATCGCGCTGCGCACCCTGATCTATCTGGGTCAGAAGGACGCGCCCGCCACCATCGCCGAAGTGTCCTCCGCTTTCGGCATCGCCAAGACCCATCTGATGAAAGTGGCGATGACGCTGGTCGCACAGGGACTGGTAATCAGCGAGCGGGGGCGAAACGGCGGTATCAGGCTCGCGCGCGATGCCAGCAAGATTCGTATCGGCGATGTGGTGCAAACCATGGAACCCAGCATGGCGCTGGTGTACTGCATGCGGCCGGACGCGACCGAAACGGATTGTCCGCTGCTGCCCGGGTGCAAACTGAAGAAGACCTTCGGCAAGGCGCAAAAGGCGTTCCTGGCCTCGCTCAACGAAAGCACCCTGAGCGATCTGCTGCCAAGCAAACCCATCAAGGTGAAACCATGAACATCCCCGCCTTGCTAAGAGCGTTCGCCCCGCACCGCTCCCCCGCCCCGTTCGCCGAGCGCTTGCGCAGCGGCTTCGCCGGCGGACTGGGCATCTTCCTGCTGGCCTGGGCGCTGCACCTGTTGCCGCAGCCGGATCTTCCCCTATTGCTATTAGGCTCGATGGCCGCGTCGGCAGTGTTGCTGTACGCGGTCCCGCATAGTCCGCTGGCGCAACCGTGGAACCTGATCGGCGGCCATCTGGTCTCGGCACTGGCCGGCTGGATAACCATCAGCTTCGTGCATGACCCACTGACCGCCGCAGGCATCGCGGTCGGCAGCGCCATCTTCCTGATGTATCTACTGGATTGTCTGCACCCGCCCGGCGCGGCCACCGCACTGACCCTGGTACTGGGGGCGACGCAGTTCCTGCACATGGGGGCGATCTGGACGCTGACCATCGTCGCGGCCAATGCTTTCGTCTCGCTGCTGCTGGCGCTGAGCATCAACAACGCCCTGCCGCGCCGCCACTATCCGCAGGCGCCGGCGGCACCAGTCGCGCCGCCACCGGCGATGCGCGTACTGCCCGAGCAGCAGGACATAGAGCACGCGCTGGCGGAAGAGGATAGCCTGCTGGATATCAGCACCGACGACCTGCTCGACCTGTATGCTCGCGCACAGCGCCACGCACAAGCACGTTTCGAATCCGGTTCACGCTGACCTCCATGTCGTCGTTGAAGATCATCCATCTGAGTGCTGTGATCACCAGCTTCGCGCTGTTCTTCCTGCGCGGGATCTGGCTGCTGCGCAGTTCACCGATCATGCAGCAGCGCTGGGTGAAGATCGTCCCTCACAGTATCGACACGGTGCTGTTGCTGAGCGCGATCGTGCTGGCCTGGCAACTGGGATTCTCGCCGCTCAACTCACCCTGGCTGGCGGCAAAGATCGTCGCTCTGCTGGTCTACATCGGACTCGGCATGCTTGCGTTCCGCTTCGCCCGCACCAAAGCGCAGCGCCTCACCGCATGGTTGTGCGCGCTGCTGGTGTTCGGCTACATCGTCGCCGCAGCGGTCACGCACGACCCGCTCCTTGCACTGTAAAGAAAGCCCCATGAACGATCCCTTCAACACCCCGGCCGCCCCCGGTTTCGACGATCCGCTGGAGATGCTGCAAGCCTGTCACGGACGCATCACCGCGCAATGTGTCACCTTGCGGCGACTGATCTCCCACCTGCAGATGCAGGGTAACGACGAACAAGCCGCACAGGCCGCGCGCGCCATCCTGCGTTATTTCGATACCGCCGCACAGCACCATCATCAGGACGAAGAGCAGGACCTGTTCCCTGCCCTTCTCGCCAGCGGCGACACGGCGGCAGCGAGCCACATCGAACGGCTGCTGGGCGAACACAAGCTCATGGAGCAGTCCTGGCGTGCCTTGCGCCCGCTGCTGCTGGCCATCGCCGAGGACCGGGCCGATACGCTGGATACGGTAGTGGCCACGCAGTTCATCGATCGTTATGCTCGCCATATCGAATTCGAGAACGGCACCTTGCTGCCGCTCGCCCAGCAGCTGCTGGCTGATGAACAACTGCAGCGCATCGGGCAAAACATGGCCGCACGGCGCGGAGTGACGCATGGGCAGTAAGGCACGTTGCGCCGTCATCGGTGCCGGCCCCGCCGGCTTGATGGCCGCCGAAGTGCTGGCACAGCAAGGTGTACAGGTCGATGTCTACGACGCCATGCCCAGCGCGGCACGCAAGTTCCTGATGGCCGGGAAGGGCGGCATGAACATCACGCATGCCGAACCATTCGAGGATTTCCTGTCGCGCTACGGTGCGCGGCGCGAACAGATAGCACCGCTGCTGCACGCCTTCCCGCCGCAGGCGCTGCGCGACTGGATACACGGCCTAGGTGTCGAGACCTTCGTCGGCACCTCCGGCCGCGTCTTCCCCAAAGAGATGAAAGCCGCACCGCTGCTGCGCGCCTGGTTACACCGGCTGCGCGAACAAGGTGTGCACTTCCACATGCGCCATCGCTGGCTGGGTTGGGATGCGCAGGACGCGCTGCGCTTCGCTACGCCGGAAGGTGAACACAACATCGAAGCTGAGGCCGTTGTACTGGCATTAGGCGGCGCGAGTTGGCCACAGCTGGGATCGGACGGTGCATGGACGACCATCCTGCAACAGCGCGGTATCGCCATCGCCCCGCTGCGCCCGAGCAATTGCGGATTCGAGATCGCGTGGAGCGATCACTTCCGCCAGCATTACGCGGGGGAGCCGCTGAAATCAGTGGTGGCCGAATTCGGCGGCTTGCGCAAACAAGGCGAATGCATGATCGATGCACACGGCATCGAAGGCGGATTGATCTACGCACTGTCGGCCGCGCTGCGCGACGAGATCGAAGCCAACGGCCATGCCACGCTGCATCTCGACCTGTTTCCGGACTGGACAATGGAACGCATCGAAAAGGAAGTGAAGCATCCGCGCGGTTCTCGTTCGCTTTCCAGCCATCTGCAAAGCCGGCTGGGATTGAAAGGCGCGAAAGCAAATCTGCTGCGTGAAGTGTTGAGTGCCGAACAGATGCACGATGCCACGCTGCTGGCGCAAACCATCAAGAAGCTGCCGCTGCGCTTGCTTGCCACGCGCCCTTTGAGCGAAGCCATCAGCACCGCGGGCGGTGTGATGTTTGAAGAGCTGGATGCCAATCTGATGCTGCGTAAACTACCCGGCGTGTTCGTTGCAGGCGAGATGCTGGACTGGGAAGCGCCGACCGGCGGCTACCTGCTGAGTGCGTGTTTCGCCAGCGGATTTTGCGCAGGCACTGGTACGTACCAGTGCCTGATGCACGAGCACGCCGCACAGGACAGGCACAGCAAACCGGTTTAATTAGGTTAAAGCTCGAACCTGAGCTTCGCAATCAGGGGACAGTGATCCCTGTCTGCAAAACTACAGCTGCATGGGCTGGCATGACGAAGGTAGCCGTACCCCCTGCACCGACACTGACTTTCGTCCCTGCACACACGCCAGCAGAACTGCCGCCGGCGATCACATCGCAATAATTGCCCGGCAGCAGCCCGGTATAAACACTGAATGTCACCTGATAGGTCTCGTTATTGATGGCAACGAAGCCTTTGTCCCCACGAGAAAAGGCGATGGCATTTGCGCCGTTGTCCCACCAATTCGATTGTGGCGTGCCGGCAACGGATTGCCGGAACTGGATCATTCTCGCGATGGATGAATCACGATGCTCGCATACCCATTGGCCGATAGTTGCCGTCTCCAGACTCGCCGCACAACCGGGACCAGCTACTGGTGGCCCTCCATCACGTCCTGCCTGTGTATTGATATCGAATGCATAACTCGACAGCACCGATGGATAGCCATACGGCTGAGCGAGCATCCAGATGTTGGCCAAGCGGTAACTTGAAGCATCACGGTACGAGATGCCACCAGACCGTTGCGTATCGTGGTTCTCCAGAAAGACAACTGCTTTATCTGCAGGCATCAATCTCCAGGCGGATTCGGAGAACTGACTGCCAGGCAGACCGCCCGGATTCAACTGGGACAGCTTCTGTCCCCCTGTTCCCAGGAACTTGTAAGCTGTTCCGCGAAACTTGAACTCGGTTATGTCGGCCGCGCCTGCAGAACTGTAACCGAGACCGAAATAGTCGTGCGCCTTCACCGCTTCACCGCCATTGTCGATGACCTCGGCAAAATAATACGGCAGGTTCCGCCCCTCATTCAGCAGGGTCTGATTGACGATTGCGAGGATCCCATCCAGCTCTACAGGCTGGATATGTTTGGCGGCATCGATACGGAAACCCGCCACGCCGAGCCGTGCCAAGCCGAGCAGGTAATCTGCTATGCGCTGCTGAACGGACGGCAGACCGGTATTCAGGTCGGCCAAGCCGAGCAGTTCGCAATCCTGGACATTGGCGGCATCCTGATAATTCCAGATCGAACAGCCCGGATGGAAATCGGCTGGACCGAATAGGCCGGGATAACTGTATTTCGCGTACGCGGTGCCATTGCGCCCGATACCCGAACCTGCCGTCATGTGGTTGATGACGGCATCGACATAGATGTCCACACCGGCAGCCTTGCAGCGGTTCACCATGGCCACGAATTCGGCCTCGGTGCCTGAACGGCTCAGACTGATGTTGTAACTGACCGGCTGGTAGCGGGACCACCATTCAGAGCGCGCGATGTCTTCCTGCGGCGGGGATATCTGCACTGCCTTGACACCGTTGGGACCGAGTTGTGTCTCGCACTCGCTGGCGACCGCATTCCACGGCCATTCGAAAAGATGGACGAACACGTCACCCGCCGCTGCGTGGCCACTGGCACGGTAGGTCGCATCCAGTACAGGACGAGTGACATAGTCACCACCACCTCCACCGCCGCAGGCGACAAGGCCCAAAGTGACTGCACAAGCTGCCACCAGTCCACGCATCAACAATCCGGATTTACGCATCGGTTCTCCGCCCGGCTCACAAAGTATCCAGAATGCGTGCCTTCTGCTGCTTGTATTCCGACTCGTCTATGAGGCCCTTGTCGCGCAGTTGCTGCAGTATTTGCAATCTCCCGGCAATAAAGTCATCTGGCGGGACACTTTCCTGAGCCGGACTCGATAGCGTAGGTGTCCCGCTCAACGGCGCTGTCTGAAACAGATTGGCAATGGACAAGCCGGATGAAGCTGCGACCTTCCTCTCGGCTGTGGCAGGAACAGCGGCTGCTCCCCAGACGACCCCGGTCAATCCATGTATAGACTCTGGTGCAGATCGTGTCAGCGAACCATCCAGCACATCCGCCACCGTGACATCCGACGCGCTGTGTGCAGCTTGTTGCATCACACCCAGTTGCAGTCGCTCCAAGGGTTTCCTGCCAGCATCGATCAGGTTCATATCAGCCGGGACGTCGATGGTCGCACCGGTGACAAAAGCCGTGACAGCCCAGTTCTGACCGTCACTGCCGGCAAAAAAATCAGTCGGGACAAAAAAATCGACAGTCTTGCCGTGCACCTTGATCCGCGTGGGAAAAATGATCGACTGGTCGACAGCAGTCGCGATTGCGTCACTGGAGTAATCGGGATACTGCTCATGCAAACCATCCAGCAACTGATGTCGCATCAGTTCGGGGCGCGGAGTCAGGATGACGGCACGTTCCCACGCGTAACCTGGTGCGATCCCGGCATGCCGTCCTGGCAAGGTAAAGGTGTTGCCTGATCCTGCGATGCGATCCATATCGACATAGACGTCGATATTGAATTGATAGAATCCCTTGCGTGCAAAGTCTCCCAATGATTCGGAACTTACGGATCGCACGACCTCTTTGGGGTCGTGTATCACGTTCTTGAAAGTAGCCGAAAACCAGAATCCCTTCGCATCTCGACTGACCCTGAACCCGAGCAGGTCGAGATTCCCTTGACCTTGAATCTCGCTATGCCCTTTGCCACCGCCGAGACGGACATCACCTGCAGGATCCGCGAAGCTGGCCAAAGTCACACCGGCAAAGGTATGCGTCATGCATGACATCAGCACAATGAACAGCCAAGTTTTTTTCATCCGTTAGCTTCCCATTAATCAGTCCCCAACGTGAAGTCAGGATATCCCGCCTAACCTGTACAAGAAAAACCCTCCCGTGCCTACGGAAGGGTTTTCCTGTCAAACACTACGACTTTTGCCTTAGAAATTGACTTGAGCAAAAGCCTTCATGCGGTATTGCCTGACAGAAACATTAGCCCCGACAGTTTCCGTCGGATTTCCAGTGCCTTTGATCCATTGCGACAGCAGGCCCATTTCGAAGCCAGGCAGGTTGTAGGAGAACTTCACGCCCAAAATGGCTTTCTTGTTCAGGAATGAGTTTGCACCTACTGTGACCCTACGGTGATACCCCCCCACGGATACAGTCCCATACAGATCCGGCGCCAACTGGTTACCCAGGCTGGCCGAAATGCCGTTATCCAGCACAGCTCTGTCGTCCGCCGCGGTCGTGGCAGATACCTTGTCCGTGTCGTCCACTCTCTTGAACTTCAGGTTCGCATCGATCCCGCCGAACTGATCGAAGTTGTGATTGAGCTTGTACACGAAGATGTTGGTAGTTCTGTCCTGGTTGACCGGGAACACGTTGTACAGCGGGCCTGTGGTGGCATAGTTCTGCCAGTTGTTGTTGTAGCCCACCCGAGTCACCTCCAACGACATGGGCGTATCAGCCACATCAAATTTGCCGACACCGGTCAATCCCTTCCACCCTATGACCGACTCGGCAGGCGACTCATTGAAATCCATGTAGTCGTTGTCGGTCAGTCCGTTCTGCGTACCGTTTGGAACGCCAGGCCGGCCTTTTGGAGAAGCTGCGCCTTGCGTGTAGTCGGATGTTGCACCGCCCGACCACATCGGATTGCCCCAGTTGTACCAGGCAGATTCGGAACCTTCTGTCAGCAGCACATCGGACTCTCTTCGAGCCGCTGCAGTACTGAAGTAGCCGGCACCGATATTGAAGTACTGGAAGTTGAAGCTCAGCCCTTCGACCGGCGTCTCAGTCACATCCGCATCCACCTTGATCGCACTGTCGTTGATAGAGCCCGTGGGCGTGTTGCCCCACATCTCGCCTGCAGCCCCCCCTGAAGGTTCCGATGTGGATCGGTATAAAGCGCCACGCAATTCCAGCGTGTCTGATGGACTGCCGTCCGCCTTCAGTGCCAGTACTGTGTTCTTGTAGAAAGATGGCGCACTCACCCCGAGGAAGGCATTGGTGGTGGTCCCCAGTTTGTGGTCGATGAACGTCTGATAACTTGCAGCCACACGTGCAGCTCCAACCGGCGCCTTGAACTGCGCTATATAGACCGCTTCATTGTATTGCGTGCTGTCTGTGGAGCAGCAGGTCGGTCCCTGACCGTAATTGAACTGCAGATAGGTAGGCAGTGACACGCGCGCGAACTCCCATGTTCCTTCTTCCACCATGGGGCCTTTGAAATAGAATCCGTTGTAATTGTCGCGATCGATGTAGCGCACCTTGCCCACGGTGAACGGATCGAACATGCCCCAATCGCTGGTACCGATGCGAACCTGGTTCAACCAATCGTATCCCGGGCTCAGCTCAACATAGGCACCTCGCAGCTTGGTGAACTTCTGGTGGTTGACTTCGTTATTGCCTACCGAATTCTCCTGTCCGAAACCGCCGAACTCGGTCCAGTATGCAGCACTGCTGCGACTCTGGATACGTCCACCGGCTTCCACCTTGGGCGAGATGGTCGCCTTGAACACCAGGTTGAGTTCGGTGAACTGCCCCTGGTCACCGCCGCTGGCAGTGTCGATACTGCCGGAAGGTGCGCCACGCTGGTCGCCATCGAGGAATTTCATGTAGAAGTTCGTCCCGCTGAAATCCATCGTGACGGCAGAAGCAGAACCAGACAACGCCAAAGCGACAGCCAGGCCCAGAGGTTTCAATGTATATCGTTTCATTTTCATTTCCTTTCCAGTGGATGGTTGAAAACACACGTTATTTACTGATCAACTTCAATGTGGCCGGTTTGGTCGTTTCACCGTTCGGGCCGCAGGTGGAAGACAACATCTCTGCCTGTTTTGCACCGTCGGATTCCAGCACGTCCATGACATGCGCATCGCAATCGCCGTCATTGCCACCACCGAATCGATGCTGCCCCTCATACTCGTTCACCTTGCGCGTCAACAGATCGGTCGCTGCCGGGAATCCCTCGTTGGACTGCATCACGACCTGATAGGACCAGCCGTCGACATTGCCATCCCCCCCCAGCTCACTCAGTGGAATCAAACCTTTTATAGTGCGATTGCTGCCGCGTGTCGTATTGGGCACCAGGATATCGGCCAATAGATCCGGCGCCTTGGTCGAGGCCTCCCCGATCACGCGCGCTTTTTTCTGGGGAGAAAGAACGACCACCTTGTTCCATTCGCTGCCGGGTGCGAACTTCACATTGAGTCCGGGCAAGCCTTCGCTGTGTCCGCCGGGGCCGGTCTTGATGAATATGAAGACCATCTGCACGGCAAAGCCATTGCCCATGCCCCAGGGATCCTCCAGCGAGCTGTTCACATCGACGGCGAACTCGGCGTTATCACCTTTTTTCTTGACGGAAAGTTTGGTGAGGTCGAATGAGCCGGATTTATATACGGCATCCGTCGGATAGATGTAATTGCCTGGCCCGTTGTCATCACCCTTGGGATCGCTGAAAGAAACGGCTTGCGAAGCTGACATACCCAGAGCCATCACCGAAGCGATGCAAACAGCAAGTGCGGTTTTCGTGCTTTTCATGTGCAATCTCCTTTTCACGGTTGAGTACTACTTGACACTTCCTGCAGTCAAACCAGAGATCAGATACTTCTGAAGTTGCAGGAACAGAACCACTACCGGTAACGAAACGATCACCGAACCGGCTGCAAAATATCCCCATTGCGAAGAAAAACCTCCCACGAAGAAACGCAGCCCGACGGGCGCGGTGTAATTCGCTTCCGATTCCATGAACACCGAGGCTAGGATGAATTCGTTCCAGGCGGTCATGAACGAGAACAGCGCCGTGATGGCGATGGCCGGTTTGGCAAGCGGCAGGATGATTCGCCAGAAGATGGTGAGCCGGGAAGCACCGTCGATGATGGCCGATTCTTCGATATCGTAAGGGATGGTGTCGAAATAGCCTTTGAGCATCCATACGCAGAAAGGGATGGCAGTCGTCGCATAGACGATCACCAGGCCGATATAGGTGTTCCCCAGTTCCAGTTGTTTGACGATGATGATGAACAACGGGATCAGCATCAGCGTGCCGGGAAACATCTGCGACACCAGGAACATCAACATGCCGGTATCGCGGCCGGGAAAACGGAAGCGCGAAAAGGCATAGGCGGCCGTGCATGCCAGGAACACACCGAGCACGGTCGTCATCAAGGAAATGATCACGCTGTTCCACAACCAGCGCCCGAAACTCTGTTCGGTCCAGACCTCGGTGAAATTACTAACAGACCAGTGCGCTGGCACAGGCAGAATGGCCCGGAAGCGCTCGAAGAAGCTGGGATCGTTGGGAAGATCGATGAGTCCCACGCTTTGCTGACCGGAGAACGAAAGTGCCAGTACCCAGAACACAGGGTACAGCGCCAGCACAGTGAAGCAGACGAGCACTGCATGCAGCAATATATGGCGGTTGGTTTTCATATCGGCCATCAGAAGGACTCCGTCGCTTTACTGACGCGCGTCTGGAAGACGCCATATGCCAGAAGTATGATGAAAATCACCGTCGAATATGCCGCCGCATAAGCATACTGATAGTTCTCGAAGGCCAGCTTGTACGCTTTGGTAACGAGGATCTCGTTGGCGCCGGCCGGCTCGCCGCCCGATACGAGGAAGATGATATTGAACATGTTGAATGTCCAGACCACCGACAGCACGATGGCCGGGATCAAGGTCGGTTTCAACAATGGCAGGGTGATGAAACGCAAACGCTGCCAGCGATTCGCTCCTTCCACCTCTGCTGCCTCGTACATGTCACGCGGGATAGATTGCAGCGCACCGAGTATCACCACCATCATGAACGGAAAACTCAGCCATCCGTTGGTCGCCACGCCCGTTATGAAGGAGCTGACGACGCCATCGAACCACTTCACCGGCTCCAGCCCAAACATCTGCAACACCTGGTTGATGACACCGAACTGAGGATGGAACATGCCGCGCCAGACCAAGGCCGTGATGTAGTTCGGTATAGCCCAGGGCAAAATGAGCAGGACTCGGTAGATGGCCTTGCCCCGCAGCCCTTCTGTATTCAGCGCCATCGCCAGCAGGAAACCGACCGTGACACCGATGAATACATTGGACACAGTCCACAGTACGGTTATGAAAAGAGTCCAGTAGAAGTTGGCGTAGTTCCAGATGATCCCGTCTGCGGTCCGTTCGTACAGATTGAAATCGCCGAGGATTGCCTTGAAGTTCGCCAAGCCGATCAGACGCTCTTGGAACGGCAGGGATTCGTTGAACAGCGTGGTATCGGTGAACGCCAGTGCGATGCCATAGGCGAACGGGAAGAACACCAGCACGAACATGCCGATCATCGCCGGCGCGATATAGACATAGGCGTAGATATGTTGCTTGAACGCGGCATACATGCGTTCCGCATAGCCGAAAATGATCAGCAGCAGAATGCCTATTCCCAGGATATCGATCGCCCACAGAATGGGTTTGATGAAACTGGTGCGATCCGCGGCTTTTGCACCATATTCCGTATCAGTGCTGCTGCCGTCGGCAGCGATAAGTTCCAGCGGACGCTGATAGTGATCGGTATCCCACAGGTTGGCGGAAGCGGGATCCCGCACCAGCGGCAGATACCCGGCACGGTCGTATTGTTCAGCCGTCTCGAGATAGTTCGCAGCCACTACCCGATTGCCATTCACCCATACCTGCTCCAGTCGATCCAGGCGCTGTTGTTGATAGAACAAGGCAGACAGCAGGAACGCAGCGATCGCCATCAGCTTCGCGGGATCCATGCGTCGCTCAGAGGTCGGCTTCAGAAAGCCACCGACCAGCAATGCGCCAAAGAAAATGAGGATCGGCAATGCACCTGAATCTTCCAAACGAATATTCATGGCAGGCTGTAGCAGATTGAAGCGCATCTGCACGATGCCTGCGAATTCCCCATTCAACAGATATGGCAGGGATACCTGGATATGGCCAGGTTTGTTCTCTTCGACCCATATGGTCTTGTTGCGAACCACGCCTTCGCCACGATTGGTCTCGCGAGCGGTACGCAACAGATTGCTCAGATCGTACAGTGGTTTTTCATCACGCTTGAGTTGACGTGGTGCTGAATCCGCTGCGTTGGTGGAAGCAACCAGTTGAGTGCCTTTGACAACGATGAGCGATTCGATCCCCGGATCGAACTTCTGGATCTCCCTGACCCGCTTCGCTGTTTCCTCGACATCCGTGCTGGATATTGCCAGCGACAGTGCGTTGGCATGCATGACGGCAATACGATGTCGTTGCTGCAGTTGCAGTTCATTCACCCCTGCCCGGAACAGCCATGCACTCAGGGCCAGGGTGATCAGCAGGCTGATCCCCAGGCCCCAGAATGCAGTGCGCTTCAGGTATGCGGGAAGTTTCATGATCGGATCACTTTATGCAGGCCTGCGCCCTATCACCGCCCTTTGTGCAGTGCAGTGATGCTTTCCTGCACTGCAGCGGCGGCTTCCCTGAGGGCCGCCTCGGGAGTCGAGTTGCCTTTGACCACTTTGTTCATGGCCGTCGTGACAGGCGACCACACCATAGTCATTTCCGCCCGGTTGGGCATGGGCTCCGCACTGCTCAATTGATCGTGGAATGCCTTGAGTATCCTGTCGCTGGCGACACGCTTGTCGTTATAGATTGCGGCATTGGTATGCAGCTGGCGGCCTTCCAGCGATAGCAGCAGCCCTGCTTCTTCTGATGCCAGGAAAGCGACAAAGTCGTAAGCCGCCTCCTTCTGTTTTGAGCTGGCAGAAACATAGGCGCCTTCGATCGTCAGCCATGGGCGCATCGGCTTCTTGCCCGCCTCGTCCACGACCGGCAGCACTGCCAAGCCGTAATCGATGTTCGGAGATATCTCGCCGATATACCACGGGCCGTTGAACACCATGCCCACCTTGCCTTCATTGAACATCGATGACACCAGTGTCTCGGAAGGTTCCGTAGGCATGATGCCGTCCTGCTTGTACCACTTCATCATCTGCTTGATGGAAGCGACCGTCTCCGGAGAGTTCAGTACCAGTTTGCCGTCCTGGTCGAACACTCTTCCACCGAATGCATTCATCAGCGCAGCATGGAAATAGAAGTTCGTGTACCAGTATGCCAACCCGTAACGACCTGAATTCGCATCTGTCAGGGCTTTGGCGATCTTTACCAGCTCGGTAGTGTTTTTGGGCGGCGTCTTGACCAGCGCCTTGTTGTAGATAAGGGTGATGCTCTTGTAGTTGAGTGGGAGTCCGTAGATCGTGCCTTTGTAGGTCATGGCGTCCAGCATGCCGGGCAGGAATTGCTTGTGTGTCGCATCATCCATGTAGAACCCGATGGGTTCGACAGTCTTGCCGGATTCTACCCACCCCCCCAGCCGATCTTGCGCATAGATGAAAACATCCGGTCCTTTCCCGCGCGGTATCGATGCACTGATCTTGTCTGCATAGGCATCGTATGGAATGGCCAGCGTGGTGACCTTGGCCTTGCCCGCCATCTTGGACTCATACAGTTTGGCGACTTTTTCGATGGTGGCTTTCTCGGCCCCTCGATATGCGTGCCAGAGCACCAATTCAGTCGCCTGCGCCTTGCCGATGGTCATGCCGGCAAACAGCACGGCGGCCACAAGAATTCGCTGAATCGTTCCCATATCTATCTCCTTGTTAGAGGGTTAACGCAAACGCTGCTCGGTGACAGGATCGAACAAATGCATGGCATCACACTTCAATTGCATGCTGACCGTATCGCCAATGGCCGGCAGGCGACCGTGACTGTGCAGGCGACCGACCAGAATGTGATCGGCCACCTTGAAGTGCAGAATCGCTTCATGACCAAGGGGTTCCAGCATCTCGACTTTTCCCTGAACTGTCTGTGTCAGCGGCCAGTCGACTTCGTGCGCTGCGCCGATGTGTTCAGGACGTATGCCCAGCATCACTTTACGACCGCGCATGGCGAGTGCCGCTTGCCGGAATTCGTCGCTGACCGGCATCTGGCCGTCGAACAAGTGGATCGAGGTGCCATCGTCGCTCAGCATTGCCGGCAGGATGTTCATGTTCGGCGTACCGATGAAGTGCGCAACGAAGATGTTGTCAGGACGGTCATAAAGATCCATCGGTGTCCCGCATTGCATCAAGTTGGTATCGAGCGGGTTATGCCCGCTTATCGGACGCATGACCGCGATACGATGCCCCATGGTCATCGCTTCGACTTGGTCATGTGTCACATAGACGGTGGTCGTGTTCAAACGCCGCTGAAGCTTGCTGATTTCGGCTCGCATCTGCACACGCAACTCGGCATCCAGATTGGAAAGCGGCTCATCGAACAGGAACACGGAAGGATTGCGAACGATTGCTCGCCCCAGCGCGACCCGTTGACGCTGACCACCGGACAATGCCTTGGGCTTGCGCTCCAGTAATTGATCGAGTCCCAATAGTTCGGCAGCTGCCTTGACGCGCTGCCGGATATCATCTTCCGGCAATTTGCGAATCTTCAGACCGAAAGCGATGTTGTCGTACACGTTCATATGCGGATAGAGCGCATAGCTCTGGAATACCATCGCGATATCGCGATCTTTCGGATGGACATCGTTGACGACTCGATCACCGATCGAAAGCTGACCGGCCGAGATCGTCTCCAGGCCGGCGATCATGCGCAATACCGTGGACTTCCCACACCCGGACGGGCCGACGAACACCATGAATTCGCCATCATTCACAGAGAAACTGAGGTTCTTGATGACCTCGGTCTCGCCGTAGTTCTTGCCCAATCCTTCGAACAGTATGGATGCCATCAGTGCACTACCTTTCCCGACCCGAAACTTAGGATGCGCACCGACTTGGGTGCCATGATCAACTTGATATGCCCTGCAGCGATCGATAGCAGCTCACTGCTCAGTTCATCTGTAGCAGCCGCTTCATTCCAACCGGCAGGCAACGTCACATCGACCGCAATCTCCCCCGCCTCGCGGTTGATAGCCACCAGCACCCTGTCCTTGCTCGTCACTTCCTCCCTGACGTAGACAAGAACCTTGTCCGAAGGTCTGGAAAGCATGGCGTACTCGCCGCGGCTCAAGGCGGGATGACTTTTCCGGATATGCAATAATGACTTGTAATAGCTGCGCAGTGACTCGTCGCGTGCCACGCCCTTCCCGGGCCGGATGTCTCGTGCCCCCCACGGCATGTTATTGCGATTCAGCGGCCATTCGCTCCCGCCCCGGGCCACCTCCTCCCCGTAATAGATGACGGGCAAGCCGATCGAGGTCATCTGAACGGCCGCACAGATACGGAACTTGTCCTTGTCCCATCCCAGATTGGATAAGGACATCGGCTCATCGTGGGAAGACAGGTAGTGTGCCAGCAGATAGCCGTTGCGCACTTTATGTCTCGATCCAAGATAGCTGCCGTAGGCCACTGCCCGCCCTCTCCCGCTTACGAACGACTCGCAACTCCCCTTGAAGCCGAAATCGAATCCTGCATCGACCTCATCACGCGCGAAGAACTGATCCAGTGCGCCCGCGTTCCCGCCCCAGTATTCTGCGAGCAGGAAGAAATTCGGATCGATCTCGGCACGAGTGCGCTGACGATGCTCTGCCCAGAAATCCGTTTCTATGTGTTTGTAGGTATCCAGACGGAATCCGTCCACGCCAGCACGCTTGGCCAATTCGATGTTCGCATCCAGCAGGTATTTCCTGACCTCAGGCAGTTCCGTTTTGAAATCCGGCAATCCCCCGACCGCACATTTGACTGGATCGACATCACAGTTACCTTCCCCGACACGCAACCAGCGCTGACCATCTGCAGTCAGACGGTCACGGTAGCTGGAGTTGTAACCCGCATGGTTGTAGACAACATCGAGCAACACCTTGATGTTTCGCTTGTGCGCCTCATCGACCAGACTTTTCAAGTCGTCGAGATTGCCGAGATGTGCATCCATACTGGAAAAGTCATCGATCCAGTATCCATGGAATCCGCAGTGCCGGAATTCCGGGATCCCCAGCTTTGCTGGTGCATTGGCGTAAGGACACTCATTGATCTGCTTTTGCACTGGATTGATCCAGAGCGCGGTGACGCCAAGATCGGACAACTCATCCAGCTGGCGGGTCAGCCCTTTGAGGTCCCCGCCATGCCAACCACCCGGATTGGCCTGCTCGACCTTCTGGTTGTTGGATCGATCACCATCCGCATAACGATCGATGAGGACGAAATACAAGACATCGTCAGACCAGTCGGTCGAGGCAGAAGAAATGTTTGGGAATAGTGTGAAACAGAAGAGAAGTGAGGCAAAGAATCGAGAGGCAAACGAATTTTCAGCTCTGACGCTGGTTTCGAATCCAGGAATAGCAGGACCATCCAAATACAATTGCAAACTCCCCTTATAGATATATTTATCTCGGAAGAAGCCAGTACTCAGTTCCAACTGCTTATTGATTAATGCCCTACAAAAGCGATGCGGCTTTTTACGCTTTGTGATTTTTCATGTCAATCATTTAAATAAACGCCCATATGAACAGTTTTCTTACACGATACTTACATCTTCAATGGGAGTTAACGAATTTTATAAGCCATCCACATGCAACCATCACGGCAACATAGGCCTCAAAAGGCCATCTAACAGGGCTGTAACAGTGAATTGTCCGGTCAGGAATGTCGACGATAGCGATATCAATAATTGATCAGGCCAGCATCTTTGCAGCGATGCATTCAGGTGAAAATTTCGCATACCATTTTGCAAAAAAACAACATTACTCTTGCAGTCTTTGAGGCAATGGATGGTCGGTGCAGCATCACCCATCATCTGCTGAACCTCAGCAGGCCAGCACCAAGTTGCACACCATCCAAACAGCACAGCTACGATACAATGCGCGCCGTCTTTTCTCACACCTTCAAGGAAGCAAAATGAAGCAATACAGCAAACGCATCGCCCTGTTCCACTGGATCATCTTCGCACTGGTGTGCATCGCATTCTATCTGGGCCATGAGTTGCATGAATCGAAGGATGCCGGCGAGAAACTGTCCATGTATCCGATGCACTTCCTGATCGGCGACCTGGCGTTGTTGCTCACCCTGTTCCGCCTCTACTTCCGTAAAAAAGACGGCGAACCCGCCCCGGCCAATGCCAACCCGCTGCTGAACAAAGTCGCCGCCGCGACACACAAGCTGCTCAACCTGTCGCTGATCGCCGTAGTCGTCTCCGGCATCACCACCGCCGCCACCTCCGGCGTGATCGAAGCGCTGAAGACCGGCAACACAGAACTGATCCCCGATTTCGAAAAAGTGGCCGCCAAGGAATTCCACGAGATGTTCATCGCCGTGATGCTGCTGCTGATCGCCTTCCACGTCGCGGCCGCGCTGTATCACCAGTTCGTGGTGAAAGACAACCTGCTGCGCCGCATCATGGTGAGGCGCTTCGAAGACTGAGTCGCGACGCGATCCAAACAGGCGGCCCAAGAGCCGCCTTTTTCAATTGCACGATGCAAAACGAAAGACATAAAGATGAAGATACCCGCCCGCTACAGCCACATCCTCTTCGGCGCCCTGCTCTCGCTCATCATGGTGAGCATCATCTCCGCCACCGTGATACTCATCAATCAAGGCTACGACACTGAGTTCTTCACGCGCTGGTTCAAAGGCTTCGCCACCGCCTGGCCCGTTGCCTTCCCTACCGTGCTGCTCGTCGCGCCGTTCGTGCGCAAAGTCGTAGCGAAGGTCACCGTCTGAACGAGATTCCAAGCGGATTATCTGAGCGGTAAACAACAAGGGCACCGTGTGGCGCCCTGTCGTAGATCAGAGAGAACCGCCTGTAGGCGGTTTTTTCATGGCGATGTAGATGGCCCACGCGCCGAGCAGCACATACCAGATGAGAGACCACTCGGGGATGCCGAGGGTGAGAAAGGTCCAGCCCTTCTCCGCGCATTCGCCTGAGCCGTGCATGAGTTCTTGCCACACTTCAGCCAAGGGGAAGTTCTGCAACATGTAGTCCAGACCGGGTCCGCAGGCGGGCACTTGGTCCTTGGGCAGGTGTTGCAGCCAGATGTGGCGCGAGGCGGTCGCTACGCCACCTATTGCGAACAAGGTGATCAGGCCAGAATAGATACGCGTGCCGAGGCGCAGCGGGCGGTTCAATGCGGCCATGAAGAACAGCGCGCCGATAACGATGAAGATCACGCGCTGCAGCATGCATAGCGGGCAGGGTTCTTCTCGCAGCACGTATTGCAGATACATCGCCGCACTGAACAACACGGCCACCATTATGGCGCCAATCAGGAACAGCCAGCGATTGGGAAGCGCGTTCAGGCGTTGCAACATCATTCCGCCTCTTCGATCCACGTCGACTGGATCGCTTCCAGCACCTTCTCACCGCCGCGGCTGTGATCGTCATCGAAGCCGTCCAGCTCGACAACATAGTTATGCAGGTCGACGAAGTTCACCTTGAGCGGGTCGACATCGGGATGTTTCTCGGTCAGCGCGATCGCGATGTCGCGCACGTCTATCCATTTCATTTCGAATGACCTTCCTTAGCCATATTGATACTGTATTTCGGAATCTCGACCACCAGCGGCGATTCGGCGACGATGGCCTGACAGCTCAAACGCGAGTTGCCTTCCAGCCCCCAGGCTTTGTCCAGCATATCCTCTTCCAGTTCCGTCGCCTCTTCCAGACTGTTGAAGCCTTCGCGCACGATGACGTGGCAGGTGGTGCAGGCGCAGGACTTCTCGCAGGCATGTTCGATATCGATGCCGTTCTCCAGCATGGCATCGCAGATGGAGGTGCCGGGTGCAGCGTCGAACAGCGCGCCCTTGGGGCACAACTCTTCATGGGGTAGTACGATGATCTGTGTCATATCAATTTTCCAGGTCGGACATCTTGTGTCCCTTCAGTGCACTGGACACGCTCTTGTCCATGCGCGCCTGCGCGAAACTCAATGTCGATTGATTCAAGGCCTCCACCGCACGCTTGATGGCGGTCTGGTCGTTGCCTTCCAGCAGGAAGCGCACCCCTTCCATGCTGGCGCGGATAGCGGCTTTACCATCGGCGTCGAGCAAGGCACCATCCTCTTGCAGTGCGGCTTCCACCGCTTCCAGCAACTGGCGCGCTTCCACCTGCTGTTCGCGCAGGGCACGCGCCTGCATGTCGTCTTTCGCATGCTGCGCGGAGTCTTTCAGCATCTGCGTGATCTCTTCGTCGGTGAGACCGTAGGAAGGTTTCACTGCGATGCTCGATTCATGCCCTGTCGTCATCTCGCGTGCGGACACGCTCAGCAGTCCGTCGGCATCCACCTGGAAGGTGACGCGTATGCGTGCCGCACCGGCCACCATGGGCGGGATGCTGCGCAGGGCGAACTGCGCCAGCGAGCGGCAATCGCTCACCAGCTCGCGCTCGCCCTGCATCACATGGATGCTCATCGCGGTCTGACCGTCCTTATAGGTGGTGAACTCCTGCGCGCGCGCGGTGGGGATGGTGCTGTTGCGCGGGATGATCTTCTCGGTCAGGCCGCCCATGGTCTCGATGCCGAGCGACAGCGGGATCACATCCAGCAGCAGCCAGTCGTCGGCACTGCGGTTGCCCGCCAGCACGTTGGCCTGGATGGCCGCGCCCAGCGCCACCACCTTGTCCGGATCGAGATTGGTAAGCGGCGTCTGTTTGAAATATTCGGCCACGGCGCGTTGCACCTGCGGCATGCGCGTGGAGCCGCCCACCATCACTACGCCCTGCACTTCGTCCACACTTAAGCCCGCATCGCGCAAAGCCTTGCGTGTCGGCTGCAAAGTGCGCGCCAGCAGGTTCTTGGTCATGTCGTAGAAGGCATCGCGCGTCAGCGTCACATCCACCAGTTCGCCACCGCTCAACACGGCGGTGATCTGCGCCTGCAGATTGTCGGTCAGTTGTTCCTTGGCGGTGCGCGCGTGGGTCAGCAGCAGACGCACATCGTTGACACCTAGCTGAGACAGTCCGGCCTGTTCCAGCACCCAGCAATAGATGCGCTGGTCGAAATCGTCGCCGCCCAATGCCGAATCGCCGTTGGTCGCCAGCACTTCGAACACGCCCTTGGATAGTCGCAGGATGGAGATATCGAAGG
>JAHJQE010000008.1 GCA_018819205.1 Gammaproteobacteria bacterium | reverse complement strand
TCCCGGGTCGGAGGGGACGAATTCGTATTGCTGGCTCCGGGTTTCAACCGCCATCAGGCATTACAACTTGCCTTTGAACTGGCAGGTATTGTGCAAGAACCCCTCCATATCGGCAGTCTGACCCTGCGCCCGACTGCCAGCATCGGCGTCGCGATCCATGAGCCCAATGAAGATCCCCTCACGCTGCTCGAGCGTGCCGATCACGCCATGTTCGCAGCCAAATCCAAAGGGGGGAACAACATCGTCTGCTCGGGAGATGAACCTATCCCCGGACGATTGGGTGTCACTCTTGCCCGAGAGGAACTTTCGATCGAAAGCGCCTTGCATGAGGTACTGGAAACGGGAGGATTCTGCCTCCACTACCAACCGATCCTTAGGGCCAATGGTGAGATCGAGGCAGTGGAAGCGCTTATGCGTTGCGAACTCAATGGTGAGGACATCTCCCCCATGAGATTCATACCGATTGCGGAAAAAACCGGGCTCATCATCCGCTTGGGCGAATTCAGCCTGTTGCAGGGCGCAATACATGCCCGCGCCCTGCAACAGGCTGGACACGAAACCAAGGTAGCCATCAATGTATCGCGCGCTCAATTGCTCTCACCTGAATTCACTCAGGCTTTACATGCAGCGTTGCTACGCTCGAACGTCAGACCGGGCTTGATCGAATTGGAATTAACAGAGTCGCTATTCATGGATATCTCGGACATAGTCCAGCAGAACCTGAAAGAGGTCATCGCCACGGGGGTGAGTTTGTCCATAGATGATTTCGGTACCGGCTATTCCTGCCTGGCGAGTCTTAAGGATATTCCGGCAGGGAAACTCAAATTGGATCGCGCCTTTGTGACCGTTTTGCCAGAAGACCACCGCGCACTCTCCGTCGTTAAGGCAGTCACGCAACTGGGCCATGAGTTGGGTATGACCATCGTGGCCGAAGGTTGCGAGAATCAACAACAAATCGATGTCCTGTTCGAAGCAGGTGTCGATGCCATTCAGGGCTTTTTCTATGCAAAACCGATGCCTGAGGCAGAACTGCTGCCATGGCTAAAGGCAAGGAATAACTAGCTATAAATCTGCAGGCATCTCCACCACCTGTTGACCAGAGGGGCGAAAAGGAGGTGATCGACTTGGCTATTCCGCCACGCCCCGCCATCCTTTGTCTGCGTGGCTTACCCTGCTGCCCGGTGGTACAATCCGTGCCTTCATTTTTTCCGAAAAAGGCGTCGCATCATGAGTTTGAACAAAGTCCCCTCCGGCAAAGACCTTCCCAATGACTTTAACGTCATCATCGAGATCCCGATGCATGGCGAACCGGTCAAATATGAAGTGGACAAGGACTCCGGCGCAATCTTCGTGGATCGCTTCATGAACACCGCGATGCACTATCCCTGTAACTACGGCTACATCCCGCACACCCTGTCCGACGATGGCGATCCGGTGGACGTGCTGGTGATCACTCCGGTTCCGCTGAACAGCGGTGTGGTGGTGCGTTGCCGCCCGTTGTGTGTGTTGAAGATGGAAGACGAATCGGGTTTTGACGCCAAGGTACTGGCCGTGCCGGTGGACAAGCTCTCCACCCTGTATCGCGGCCTGAAGCACCACACCGAACTGCCCGAGATCGTGCTCAAGCAGATCGAACACTTCTTCGCCCACTACAAGGACCTCGAGCCCAACAAGTGGGTCAAGATCGGCGGCTGGGAAGGTGTGGAAGAAGCGCGCAAGGAAATCATGGCTGGCGTCGAGAATTACGCGAATGCCAAAATCAAACCCGAGTTCTGATCAGGAGTACAGAGATGACCGCTCGCATCATTGACGGCAAAGCCATTGCGCAGGAAGTGCGCGCCGAATGGAAGGTGCGCGCTGACGCATTGAAAGCGCGTGGTATTACACCCGGTTTGGCGGTCATCATCGTCGGAGAAGACCCGGCTTCCAAGGTCTATGTCGCAAACAAGGTGAAAGCTTGTGCCGAGCTGGGACTGCATTCCGAACATATCGCCCTGCCAGCCGATACCAGTGAAGCCACATTGCTGGCGAAGATCGAAGATCTGAACAACGACCCGAAGATCCATGGCGTGCTGGTGCAACTGCCTGTACCCAAGCACATCGATAGCGACAAGGTGCTGAATGCAATCAATCCTGAAAAGGATGTGGATGGTTTTCATCCGGTGAACGTGGGTGCGCTTGCCACCGGTAACATGCGCTTCGCGCCCTGTACTCCATACGGATCGCTGGTACTGTTACAGAAGAGCGGTGTGGCTATCGAAGGCAAGCATGCAGTGGTGGTCGGGCGCAGCAATATCGTGGGCAAACCCATGGCACTGTTGCTGTTGCAGCACAATGCCACAGTCACCATCTGTACATCGAAGACACAAGACCTCGCCAAACACACGCGTGATGCAGACATACTGGTCGTCGCGACCGGACGCCCGAAGATGATCACCGGCGACATGATCAAACCGGGTGCCGCCGTGATCGATGTCGGCATCAATCGCATGCCGGACGGCAAGCTGTGCGGTGATGTGGATTTCGAATCTGCCAAGGAAGTGGCCGGATGCATCACGCCGGTACCTGGCGGTGTGGGCCCAATGACCATCACCATGCTGGTGGCGAACACAGTGCAATCCGCAGAACGTACAGCCTGATAGCTATACACAGCAATAAAAAGGCCGGACCAAGGGCATTCTGGTCCGGCCTTTTCATTACAAACTATCCGCCTCACACTTCCAATACATCGGCCAGCGACTCACCTTCGATTCAGGCTGACTTCCCAATAAGCTCGATCATGTATCCGTCCGGATCACTCACGAAAGCGATCACTTTGTTGCCGCCTTTCATCACGCCCGCCTCGCGTATCACCTTGCCGCCCAATTCTTTGATCTTCTCGCAGGCGGCAAACGCATCATCCACCTCGATGGCGATATGACCGTAACCGGTGCCGATATCATAGTGATCCACTCCCCAGTTGTAGGTCAGTTCAATCACGGCTTGTTCGCATTCCTTTCCATAACCCAGGAAGGCCAGCGTGAACTTACCCTCTGGATAGTCGTGCTGTCTCAGCAGTGTCATACCCAGCACCTTGGAATAAAAATCGATAGAGCGCTCCAGATTTCCGCTGCGTATCATCGTATGCAGTATTCGCATCACATTTCTCCTCTCGTTATCAAATCACCGGCACACTTTGTTTCCGAACGGATCAATGCCGCAGCGGATCTTTTCGCGAATCTCTGCGCGCCGTTTCTTTTCCGCATCCGATACGCCCGAAGCACTCTGCCCGGCCTCGTCTTTCAATAAATCCGGGGATACATTGAACAAAACACCATCCTTATCCATGCATACAATATTTCCGAACGAATCGGTACCACAACGACTCTTGTCAGCAGCCGATGCATAGACCGGCATCGCAAACGACAACAGTAACAGCAGAATCTTCATATCCTCCCCCTCACACGCGCATGAAACAGATAGCGCATTATGCCCTCACCTTCTTGCTGTTCAAGCTGATGATCAGCACGCCCGTCAACACCAGCATAGAACCGATAATCTGCAGAAGTGATACTGTCTCGTTCAAAAAAACATATGCCATGTAGATGGTGCTGACCGGCCCTACTGTGCCGATCAGCGAAGCGCTGCCCGAGCCGATGCGATGGATAGCGAAGGACAGCAAGAACACCGGCAACACCGTGGAGAATACCGCCATCGCGATGGCGTATTCATACACCTGCAAAGGTAATGCCAAGGCACTCCACGGACGCATCACCATGAACTGCAGCACGCAAGCCGCACTGGCGACCAACGAGGCATAAGCCGTGAAGCGCAAGGCGCCGATGCGTGCGATGGCGTGCCCGGCCCCAACCAGATAGATGGAGTAGGACAAAGTACTGGCGAACACCAGGGCAGCGCCGATCAACACCGCATCGCCCTGATTCACACCCACGTCATGCAGGAACACCTGCGCGATACCGGCATAGCTCAGGGCCATCGCCGTCACCACCTTTGCCGTGATGCGCTGCTTGAACAACACTGCCGCAAGGATCACCGTCATGGTCGGATAGAGGAACAGGATCAAACGCTCCAATCCTGCAGTGATGTACTGCAGACCAAGAAAATCAAGATAGCTGGACAAGTAATAACCCACTAGGCCCAGCCCCACCACCAGCAAGCGATCATGCCTATCCATCGGCGCGGCATGATGCCACCGCGCCCAGACCGCCACACCGATGAAGAACGGTGCGGCGAACACCATGCGCAATGCCAGCAAGGTCACAGCATCCACGCTGCCCAGATACGCCAGTTTCACCAGGATCGCCTTGGCCGAAAAACCGACCGCGGCCAGCAGGGCGAAGACGACTCCGAGCAATACATCCCGTTGGGCGAAGGTGCTGCGAGTTTGACTTTTCATGAGGTAAGACCCTTGAGTATCGACTAAACGGGTCTTGGATCGAGGCAACGACGGAAGACCCGCTGTTGCCCGTTTGAAAAAATCGTCAGTACAGGAACGCGCGGCGGCTGTGGGCTGGCATGGCTAGCCACAGTCGCTTGGCGTGAATGGATTGGATGAATAACGATTGCATGGGCTGGAATATACGTTGCCGTCTCGGCGCAGGTCAACTACCCCGCTAACCCGACGTACACGTTCTGCACATCGTCGTCCTCATCCATTGCTTCGAGGAACGCTTCCACCTCTTCACGTGCTTCATCGCTGTCGAGGGTGACTGGGTTCTTGGGACGATAGCCGAGTTGGGCGGAGACCACGGTGAAGCCTTGCGCGGGCAAAGCTTTGCACACGGCATCCAGATCGGTGGTGTCGGTGATGAACAGGGTCGCGCCATCTTCGGACGGTTCCAGATCCTGCGCACCGGCTTCGATGGCGGCGACTTCGGGATCGGCATCAGCGGAACTCGGTGTGGCTTCGATCATGCCGACATAATCGAAATCCCACGAGACGGAGCCTTCCGCGCCGAGCTGGCCTTTGCGGAACAGCACGTTCATGCTGGACTTGGTGCGGTTGATGTTGTCGGACAGACATTCGACGATGACCGGCACACGGTGCGGCGCAAAACCTTCGTACACCAGACGCTCCAGTTGCGCGCCGCCGTCCAGCAGACCCGCGCCTTTCTTGATGGCGCGATCCAAAGTGTCCTTGGGCATGGAAGCCTTCTTGGCTTGCTCGACGACCAGACGCAGACGCGAATTGGTATCGGGGTCGGCACCACCTTTGGCGGCGACCATGATCTCTTTGGCGAGCTTGCCGAAGATCTTGCCCTTGGCGTTCGCTGCGACTTCCTTATGTCTGGCTTTCCACTGTGCACCCATGTCAGTTCTCTTTTGTTGGTTGATACGAATTCATCGGGAGGCGCATCTTGCCTTATCTGTCGACGCGCTTCAATGTTTCCGGCGATCATCTGCCGTTCGCGACATCCTCCACCACCTGCAAGAAGGCATCGCCGTACTTGGCCAGCTTGGCCTGGCCGATGCCGCTGATGCGCCCCATCGCGTCCAGCGTCTGCGGTCTTTGATTGAGGATTTCCAGCAGCGTACTGTCGTGGAAGATGACATAGGGCGGCACGCCCTGTTCACGCGCCAGTGCCATGCGTTTAGCCTTGAGCGCTTGCCACAAGGGATCCTCGTTGGCCCCGGCGAACGCTTCGCGCAGGCGCGAGCTTCGCTCGGCTTTACTGGATGTGCGCTTGGCCGGTGCCGCATCGCGGCGCAGCCAGACTTCCTGCTCACCGCGCAACACGGGGCGTGCCGCTTCGGCCAGGCGCAAACCGCCATAGCCTTCGATGTCCACCTCGATGAATCCGCCCGCAGTCAACTGACGGTAAACGCTGCTCCACTGCTGCTGCGCCAGTTCCTTGCCGATGCCGAAGGTGCTGAGTTGTTGATGATGGAATTGTTCGACCTTGGGCGTGGCTTTGCCCAGTAATACATCGATCAGATGCGCGACACCGAAACGCTGACCGGTGCGATAGATGCAGGACAGCGCCATCTGCGCGGCCTGCGTCGCATTCCAGGTGTCCACCGGCGTCAGGCAGTTGTCGCACTGGCCGCAATCACCGGGATGTTCCTCGCCGAAGTAGCGCAGGATGGTCTGGTGGCGGCATTCGGTGGATTCGCAGAAGCCGAGCAGCGCGTCGAGTTTTTGCAGTTCGACGCGCTTGCGCTCTTCCGGCGCATCGCCGGACAGCAGCATCTGCCGCATGGACACCACATCGCCAAGGCCGTAAGCCATCCACGCATTGGCGGGCAGACCGTCGCGTCCGGCGCGACCGGTTTCCTGATAGTAGCCTTCCATGCTCTTGGGCAGATCGAGGTGGGCGACGAATCGCACGTTGGGCTTGTCTATGCCCATGCCGAACGCGACGGTGGCGACCATGATGACGCCTTCCTCGCGCAAGAATCTTTGTTGATTCTTGCTGCGCACGGCGGCATCCAGTCCCGCGTGGTAAGGCAGCGCATCCCAGCCTTTTTCTTTAAGCCATGAAGCTGTCTCTTCCACCCTCTTGCGCGATAGGCAATACACGATGCCGGCATCGTCCGGATGCTCGGTTTCGAGGAAGGTCTGCAACTGCTGGCGCGCATTGTTCTTCAGCGCGACGCGGTATTGGATATTGGGACGGTCGAAGCTGGAAACGAACTGCTGCGCCTGCTCCAGCGCCAGACGTTCGATGATCTCGCGCCGCGTCGGCGCATCGGCCGTGGCGGTGAGCGCGATGCGCGGCACTTCGGGGAAGCGCTCATGCAACACCGTCAGCGCGCGGTATTCGGGACGGAAATCGTGCCCCCATTGCGACACGCAGTGCGCCTCGTCGATAGCGAACAGGCCGATACCACCCTCCTGCCGGATGCGCTCCAGCAGATTCAGGAACCCTTCCGTCATCAAGCGTTCCGGCGCGACATATAGCAGTTTCAATTCACCGCGCATCAACTGCCGTGACACCTCGCGCGCGGTATCCGCATCCAGACTGGAATTCAAAAAGGCGGCGGACACACCAAGTTGTTTGAGCGCATCCACCTGGTCCTGCATCAGGGCGATCAGCGGCGAGACCACGATGCCGACACCATCGCGCATCAGCGCGGGGATCTGGTAGCACAACGACTTGCCGCCGCCTGTCGGCATCAGCACCAGCGCATCACCTCCGCTCGCCACATGTTCGACAATGGCTTGTTGCGCACCGCGAAATGCGCTGTAGCCAAAGGTTTCGCGGAGTATCTGATGTGCGTTGTCGGGTTTCATGGAAGTGGTTTGATCTGCGGGTGGCGATTATCTCGCACATCCCTAGCTGACGACATGGGCGTTTGAATCCACTGTATGCGCTGGTGGTATGATGTCCATAGATAATAACTAGACAAGGAGCGATATGAGTATCCGTACTGTTACTACTCAACCTTTTCCCGATCAAAAACCCGGCACCTCTGGATTGCGAAAAAAGGTCCCGGTGTTCCAGCAGCCGAATTATCTGGAGAACTTCGTGCAGGCGATCTTCGACAGTATCGCTGCACCGCAGGGCGCCACGCTGGTCGTAGGCGGCGACGGGCGTTATTACAACCGTGAAGCGATCCAGATCATCCTCAAGATGGCTGCGGCGAACGGTTTCGGCAAGGTGCTGGTCGGTCGCGGTGGCATCCTGTCCACACCGGCGGCGTCATGTGTGATCCGCAAGTACAGCACCTTCGGCGGCATCATCCTTTCTGCCAGTCACAACCCCGGCGGTCCGAAAGAGGACTTCGGCATCAAGTTCAACAGCAGCAACGGCGGCCCGGCCACCGAGACCGTGACCGATGCGATCTTTGCCAAGAGCAAGAACATCGCCAGCTATCGCATCCTTGATGGTGCCGATGTATCGCTGGATGAGTTGGGTGAGACGACGCTGGGCGGCATGAAGGTCCAGGTGATCGATCCAGTCAATGACTATGCCGAGCTGATGGACAAGCTGTTCGATTTCGATGCGATCCGTGGCTTGCTCAAGAGTGGCTTCCGCATCAAGTTCGATGCCATGCACGCCGTCAACGGACCGTATGCCAAAGAGATCATCGAGACACGTCTGGGGGCTGCAGCCGGTAGCGTGATGAACGGTGTGCCACTGGAAGATTTTGGCGGTGGTCATCCCGATCCGAATCTGACTTACGCGCACGATCTCGTCGAGATCATGTATGGCGACGATGCACCGGATTTCGGTGCTGCCTCGGACGGCGACGGCGACCGCAACATGATCCTGGGTAAACACTTCTTTGTGACACCGTCCGATAGCCTCGCCTTGCTGGCGGCGAATGCCACCTTAACCCCTGGCTACAAACAAGGACTGGCCGGTATCGCTCGCTCCATGCCGACCAGTGCCGCTGCGGACCGGGTGGCCAAGGCTTTGAACATCCCTTGCTACGAAACGCCGACCGGATGGAAGTTCTTCGGCAACCTGATGGACGCAGGCAAGGTCTCTCTGTGCGGTGAGGAAAGCTTCGGTACCGGCTCCGATCATGTGCGCGAAAAAGACGGACTGTGGGCGGTGTTGTTCTGGCTCAATATCCTCGCGGTGCGCAAACAGTCGGTGGAAGCAATCGTACGCGAGCACTGGGGCAAGTATGGCCGGAACTTCTACTCCCGTTACGACTACGAGGGTTTGCCTACCGAAGCCGCGAACGGCGTGATGCAACACCTGCGTGACAACTTCAGCGCGTTGACTGGCAGCTCACAGGGGAACTACACGGTAGCAACATGCGATGACTTCAGTTACACCGACCCTGTCGACGGCAGCATCAGCAAGAATCAAGGGGTGCGTATCCTGTTCGACGACGGCTCACGCATCATCTATCGTCTCTCCGGCACAGGTACCGAAGGCGCGACACTACGTGTGTATCTTGAAGCATATGAGGCTGACGCATCGCAACATCACCTCGATGCGCAGGAAGCCTTGAAAAAACTGATCGGGATCGCTTTGGATATCTCGGAACTTGTGAAACGCACGGGACGTGAACGTCCGACTGTGATCACTTGATATCAGGTTGGGATGCGGACACCGCAGAGGTGGCCGCATTCTCGCCTATGACCTGAAAGAACACCTCGCCCTGTTTGACCATGCCGAGCTCGCTACGCGCTCTTTCTTCGAGCGCATCGCTACCGGCCTTCAAGTCGCGTACATCGGCATCCACGACAGCATTGCGCTGTCTTAATAGTTCATTAGCCGATCTTTGAGCTTCAAGCTGATGGTTATTTTCCCACACCTTCAGCCAGCTTCCCTTCCCGAACCAAAGCGGATATTGCAGTAGCAGGAGAAGGGCAAGCAGGATGTAGGTGACGGCACGCATCAGCCTAACTGATAGTAAGCCTCACGACCGGGGTAGGAAGCGCTGTCACCGAGGTCTTCTTCAATGCGCAACAACTGGTTGTACTTCGCCATGCGGTCAGAGCGCGACAGCGAGCCGGTTTTGATCTGCATGGAGTTGGTCGCAACCGCCAGATCAGCGATAGTGGAGTCTTCCGTTTCGCCGGAGCGATGCGAAATCACTGCAGTGTAGCCTGCACGCTTCGCCATCTCGATAGCGGCGAAGGTCTCGGTCAACGTACCGATCTGGTTGACCTTGATCAGGATGGAGTTGGCGATACCGCGCTTGATGCCTTCACGCAGAATCTTGGTATTGGTCACGAACACGTCGTCGCCGACCAATTGGATCTGCTTACCGAGGCGGTCGGTCAATGCCTTCCAACCGTCCCAGTCGTGCTCGCTCATACCGTCTTCCAGCGTGATGACCGGATACTTGTCCACCCAGGAAGCGTACATATCGATGATCTGCGCAGCATTCAGTGTCAGACCGTCAGCCTTCAGATGGTACATACCATCCTTGTAGAACTCGGAAGCCGCAGCATCGATACCGATCGCCACGTCAGCACCTGGCACATAACCGGCTGCTTCGATTGCTTCGACGATGACTTTCAATGCTGCTTCGTTGGAACCCAGTGCGGGGGCAAAACCGCCTTCGTCGCCAACGGTAGTCGTCAAGCCACGATGATGCAGGATCGCCTTCAGAGCGTGGAACACTTCAGCACCGCAACGCAATGCTTCGCGGAAGCTCTGAGCACCAACTGGAATGATCATGAATTCCTGGATGTCTGCACCACCAGTAGCATGTGCACCACCGTTGATGATGTTCATCATCGGCACCGGCATCTCCATGCGTGCCGCACCGCCCAGATAGCGATATAACGGCAATCCGCTCTCTTCTGCTGCGGCACGTGCTACAGCCATGGAGACAGCCAGGATCGCGTTGGCACCCAAACGAGACTTGGTGTCAGTTCCGTCCAAATCGATCATGGTCTGATCGATGAAAGCCTGATTCTCTGCATCCAGCCCGATGATTGCTTCGGCAATCTCAGTGTTCACGTTCTCGACGGCCTTCAACACGCCCTTACCCAGATAGCGCTGCTTGTCGCCATCACGCAGTTCGATAGCCTCTTTCTCACCGGTAGAAGCACCGGAAGGTACTGCGGCACGTCCCATGACGCCCGACTCCAACAACACATCTGCTTCTACTGTCGGATTCCCACGGGAATCCAAAATCTCACGCGCTACGACATCAACGATTGCACTCATTCTCTCTTCCTTCTCTCTCACACACTCTTCAAGTTTATGTTCTCTTCAATGAACCCCTGTTGCTTCACCAAGGCATCAATCGCCTTAAGTGTCTGCAGCATCTCTTTCAAATGTCCCAATGGGAATGCGTTGGGACCATCCGACATTGCTTTGGCGGGATCTGGATGCGTTTCCATGAACACGCCCGCCACACCTGCAGCGACCGCTGCGCGTGCCAGTACCGGGACGAACTCTCGCTGTCCACCGCTGGAGGTACCCTGCCCACCCGGCAACTGCACTGAATGCGTGGCATCGAACACGACCGGGCATCCTGTATTACGCATTACGGCCAAGGAACGCATATCAGATACAAGATTGTTGTATCCGAACGAAGCACCGCGCTCGCAGACCATGATGTTGTCACCACCACTGACTTCGCGTGCTTTGTCCACCACGTTCTTCATATCCCAAGGGGACAGGAACTGGCCTTTCTTTATATTCACCGGTTTGCCTGACTGGGCCACAGCGTGGATGAAATCGGTCTGGCGACATAGAAAGGCTGGCGTCTGCAACACATCCACCACACTGGCAACCGGTGCAATCTCGTCTTCGTCATGCACATCAGTCAACACCGGCACGCCGATCTGTGCTTTCACTTTTTCCAGTATCTTCAAGCCTGCTTCCATACCAAAACCGCGGAAGGTCTTGCCCGAGCTACGGTTGGCTTTGTCATAGGAAGACTTGTAGATGAAAGGGATGCCTAGTTGCTGGCAGATCTCCTTTAGTTGACCGGCGGTATCGATCGCCATCTGTTCGGACTCGATCACACACGGACCGGCGATCAGAAATAGCGGTTTATCCAGACCGACGTCAAAGTTGCATAGCTTCATGCTGATTCCTTATGTTTCACAGCTGCTTCCACATACGCTTTGAACAAAGGGTGTCCATCGCGCGGGGTTGAAGTGAATTCTGGATGGAACTGCACGCCGACGAACCAGGGATGCATACTCTGCGGCAATTCCATCATCTCGGGCAAGTCCTCGGAAGGTGTACGCGCAGAAATGATCAAGCCGAACTTTTCGAGCGCCGGAACATAATGGTTGTTTACTTCATAACGATGACGATGGCGTTCGTTCACTTCATCGCCGTATATATGCTGTGCCATCGTGCCGCTCTTGACCGGACAACGTTGTGAACCCAAACGCATCGTACCACCCATATCAGAATCAGCACTGCGCTTCGCGACTTTGCCATCACGATCCAGCCATTCCGTGATCAAAGCTACTACAGGATGCTCTGTATCCAGATCGAATTCAGTACTGTTCGCGTCCTGCATGCCAGCCACATGACGTGCATATTCAATTACAGCCAACTGCATCCCGAGACATATCCCAAGATATGGAATATTGTTCTCACGCGCATAGCGAATGGCTGCGATCTTTCCTTCGGTTCCGCGCTTGCCAAATCCACCTGGCACTAGAATCGCATCAAGCTTGCTCAAGCATTGCGTGCCTGCAGTCTCGATATCTTCTGAATCAAGATACTCGATGTTCACACGCGTCGAAGTATGGATCCCAGCATGACGCATCGCCTCGATCAGCGATTTATACGACTCGGTCAGTTCCACATATTTTCCGACCATACCGATGGTGATCTCATGCTGCGGACTTTCTTGCGCGATAATCAAGCTGTTCCAGACGGACAGATTGGCAGGTGGTGCATCAATGGCCAATTCTTCGCAAACGATGCGATCCAGTCCCTGTTCATGCAGCATCTGTGGAACCTTGTAGATACTATCCACGTCCCACATTGAAATGACACCTTCTTCGCGCACGTTGGCGAACAAGGATATCTTGGCGCGCTCGTCATCCGGAATGCGACGATCCGCACGACACAACAATGCTGTCGGGAAGATACCGATCTCGCGCAACTTCTGTACGCTATGCTGGGTCGGTTTGGTCTTTAATTCACCGGCTGTAGCGATGTAAGGTACCAGTGTCAGATGCACATAAGCAACCTGATTGCGGCCCATGCGCAATCCCATTTGACGAGCAGCTTCAAGGAAAGGCAAAGACTCGATATCCCCCACCGTTCCGCCGATCTCAACGATAGCTATTTCAGCCTTTCCATCAAGTGAAGCTGCAGCACCGCGTTCTACAAAAGCCTGTATCTCGTTAGTGATATGAGGAATCACCTGCACTGTTTTGCCAAGGTACTCACCACGACGCTCCTTGCGAATCACGCTCTCGTAGATCTGCCCGGTAGTGAAATTGTTGGCCTTGCGCATCTTGGCCGAAATGAAGCGCTCGTAGTGTCCGAGATCCAAGTCAGTCTCGGCGCCGTCTTCAGTGACGAAGACTTCACCATGCTGAAAGGGACTCATCGTACCGGGATCAACGTTGATGTACGGATCCAACTTGAGCATCGTGACCTTCAGGCCACGTGACTCTAGGATCGCTGCAAGTGAAGCGGCGGCGATGCCTTTTCCTAGGGAAGAGACAACGCCGCCGGTAATAAAGATGTATTTGGTCATGGGCCGCGATTGTATCGCAAATTAGGTATGCTCTCAAAAGAAGAAACGCGCTCACGGAGCGTCCCATCTTCTTTGCGAGCAATAAAAAAGCCCAACTTTTGGTTGGGCTTTTTTACTTATAAGGAGTCTGACGATGACCTACTTTCACATGGGTAATCCACACTATCATTGGCGCGGGGTCGTTTCACTGTCCTGTTCGAGATGGGAAGGAGTGGGGCCAACCTGCTATGGTCGTCAGACATAACTGGCGTTGTTTGCTTTGGCTCGTTGAGCTTTGG
>JAHJQE010000051.1 GCA_018819205.1 Gammaproteobacteria bacterium | reverse complement strand
GCGGCGCAGCAGCAGCGACAGTTCGCGGTAGGCACGCGCGTGATTGGTCAGGTCGTCATACACGATCAGCACGTCGCGCCCCTGCTCCATGAAGTATTCCGCAATGCTGGTGGCGGAATACGGTGCGATATAGGACAGGCCGGGCGGGTCGTTGCCCTCGGTCACCACCACCACGGTGTATTCCAGTGCGCCGTTCTCGCGCAGGTCGGCGATGGCCTTGGCCACGGCGGAAGCGCGCTGGCCGATGGCGCAATACACGCACAGCACGTCCTTGCCGCGCTGGTTGAGGATGGTATCGATGGCGATGGCGGTCTTGCCGGTCTGGCGGTCGCCGAGGATCAGTTCGCGCTGGCCGCGCCCGATGGGCACCAGCGCATCGACGACCTTGATGCCGCTTTGCAGCGGCTCGGTGACGGGTGCACGATCCATGATGTGCGGCGCGGGTCGCTCAATGGGCAGGCGCTTGTCGGAGATCACCGGCCCTTTGTCATCCAGCGGGCGCCCCAGCGGATTGACGACACGCCCGATCAGGCCGTTGCCCACCGGCACGTCCATCACATGTCCGCGGCGTTCGACTTCGTCGCCCGCATGCAGATGCCAGTAATCGCCGAGCAGGACGACGCCGATCTCGTCCTGGTCCACGTTGAAGGCGATGCCGTACAGGTCGCCCGGGAATTTCACCACTTCCTCGAAACACACGCCGGGCAATCCGGACACCCGGGCGATGCCGGTGGACAGACTGGTGATGGTACCCACCTCGTGCGTGGCGACCCTGGGCTGCTGCGTCTCGCGCACCTGACGGATCAGGTCGAAGGTGCGCTCGAAGGTGTTTTGCAGATTGTCGGCAGACGGGTTCATGGCTATTTCTGTTCCGTCCCTTTTTGCGCTGGCTGCTGCGTCTTCAGCAGCGCGTTCAGCCCTTGTTCCATTTCGGCCAGATAGCTGTCCAGACTCCAGGCGATCTTGTGTCCCTGCATCAGCAGTTCGATGCCGCTGATCAGGCCGCTCTCGACCTCGAACCGGGTCGAAGCGCCCGCGCCAAACGTCGCACGGATCGCCGCTTCGACCTGTTCACGCTGCGCTTGCGGCAACTCGAACGCACTGCGCACCAGCACCGGATCAGGCGATGCCTGCAGGCTGGCACTCAGGGTCTGTTTTTCCGATGCGCCCAGTTCATGAAGGCGCCGCATGAATACATCGACCATGCGCGCCTGCAGCGTGTCGTCGGCGAGGTCGCCCAGTGTCTGGCGGGCGATGGCGAACACTTCGTTCATGGTGCGGCGCGAGACTTCCGTGCGCAGGTTCTGGAATTCTCCATGCAGCATGCTGTACTGACGTTCGCGCAGCGCTGCCACATCCATACGCGCTTCCTCGGTCAGGCGATGATGCTCGGCGGCGGCCTCGGCCTTGGCCTGCTCCAGCAACGTCTTGCGCTGCCTGTCGAACTCGGCGTTCTTGCGCGCAAACGCCTCTTGCTCGCGGATGGCATCGGCCTCTTTTTCCGCCGCACTCGCCAGTTCGGCGGCGATGCGTTTCTCGCGTGCATCGACAGCCTTGAGGATGGGTTGATACAGAAAGCGCTTCAGCAGCCACACCAGAATGAGGAAGTTGACTGCTTGCGCAATGACGGTGAACCAGTCTATGAGCATAACTAGTGCGCCGCGGCTTGGCCGATGACGTGGTTCCAGAACGGATTGGCGAAGATCAGGATCATGGAGACCACGAAACAGTAGATGGCCAGTGATTCGATCATCGCCAGACCCACGAACAGGGTGCGCGTGATGGTGGACGAGGCATCGGGTTGCTGTGCCAGCGCGGTCAGGGCCGATGCGACTGCGCGCCCCTGCCCCATGCCCGGCCCCAGTACGCCCAGCCCGATGGCAAGACCGGCGGTGATGATGGAAGCGGCTGCGATGAGTGTCATGCTATCCATGGTTATGTCCCTTCATGGTTTGTCGTCGATTGGTGTTTCACTGGTACCGGCAGCGGCCGCGATGAAGACCGTTGCCAGCACGCTGAAGATATAAGCCTGAACCATCCCGGTCAGCAAGCCCAGCAGGCTCATGACCATCGGGAAGATGAACGGGGTGACGATCAGCAGGATGGCGAGGATCATGCTGCCGCTCATCATGTTTCCGAACAGACGCACCGCCAGTGCCAGCGTGTGTGACAGTTCGCTGATGACGTTGAACGGCAGCATGACCAGCGTCGGTTCCGCGAACGTCTTGAGGTAACCGCGCAGGCCGCGTTCGCGGATGGCATAGAACGGCACGGCCACGAACACCAGCAGAGCCAGTGCGGTCGTGGTCGACAGCGATCCGGTCGGTGGTTCGTAGCCCGGGAAGATGGTGAAGATGTTCGCGATCGCGATGAACAGGAACAGCGTGCCGATGAAGCCGAGGTATTTCTCCGGCTGGCGCAGGCCGACCTCTTCAATCTGTTTGCGGATGGTGATCACGATGACCTCCAGCAGGCTCTGCCAGCGCGTGGTCTGCACCTCATGTGTGAGGTTGCGCGTCACCAGCTTCGCCCCCACGGCCAGCAGCAGCATCAGCCCCCAGGTGGTCACGATGGTCAGGTTCAGCTTGAAGAAACCGTGCTGCCACAGGATGATCTCGTCGGTACTAAGGTGCATGGCCGACTCCTTGTGCGTCTTGCATCCCTGTGATGCGGATGACGATGATGCGCGCGATGACGAAACCGGACAGACAGGCCAGCAAGCGCCTCCAGTCATCGCCGGCCACCAGATAGAAACCGGTCAGCACGAGCGAGACCCGCAACAACAGGCTGAGGATGAACCACTGCGCCGGTCTGGGCGAGGCCAGCGCCCTGCGCACCGTCCACCACAGGCCGACGAAATACATCGCCCCCAGCAACAGTCCGGCCAGCAGTGCCAACGTCAGCAGCAGCACGTCACTCATCCTTCGTCTCCTGTTCCTTGCGTATCTCGTTTCCTTCTTTCGCCACCCAGTACCAGGCGCTCAGACAGCCGATGAACAGACCGATGATCAACAGCGAGAGCGTCCACGAGTGGATGCCCGGATAGCGCTTGTCAAGCCAGATACCCAGCGCCGTACCCAGCAATGTCGGCACCGCCACCGACCAGCCGACCAGGCCCATCATGCCGAAGCCCATCCACACCGTCTGCACCGCCTTGCGCTGGGCACGCAGCTTGCGTGTCTCCTTCGCACCCACCTGGCGGGCGAACGCAGAGTCGTCGTCGCGCTCAGCCACGATGGAACTCCGCGAAACGGCGCACGAAACCGCTCTCCAGTTTTGCCAGCACCGACCGCAACTGTCGCTCGTTCTCGTCCAGGTTGGCGAACTCCTGTTCCACCGTCGCGCGCAACTCGCCCAGATCCATGCCGCCCACGGCATTGCGTACCGACACCAGCACATCGCCGCCCGCCTTGACCAGCACACCTTCATCGACGGCGACATAGACTTCGCCATCCGCTTCCGTCTCGTAGGTGAGGATGCCCGCCGTCAGCGCCGCCACACAATCGAGGCGCTGCGGCAACAGGCCGAACGAGCCGTGCGGCGTTTCGGCCACGATGCGCTGCACGTCGTCGATCTCGGCATAGACCTGATGCGGCAACAACACCTTAAGCTTCATGGGCGACCTCCCCTGCCGCGGCGATCGCCTTGGCCTTCTGCCATGCCTCGTCGATATTGCCGATCATGTACAGCGCGCTTTCCGGCACGTCCTTGAACTCGTCGTTGAGGATGCGTTCACAACCGTCCAGCGCATCCTCAAGACTGACCAGCTTGCCCTTGATGCCGCTGAACTGCTCGGTGGTGTAGAACGGCTGTGTCAGGAAGCGTTCCAGCCGCCGCGCGCGTGCCACCACCGCGCGATCCGTCACCGACAGTTGCTCCAGTCCGAGCATGGCGATGATGTCCTTCAGGTCTTCGTATTGCGCGAGCGTGCTGCGGATGGCCTGTGCCAGACGATAGTGGCGCTCGCCGGCGATGCCGGGCGTAGACATCTTGGAGCTGGATTGCAGCGGATCGATGGCCGGATACAGCCCTTCGCTGGCGCGCTTGCGCGACAGCACGATGGACGCCGACAGGTGCGCGAAGGTATGCACCGCCGCCGGGTCGGTGAAATCATCGGCCGGCACGTACACCGCCTGGATGGAAGTGATGGCGCCGGTGTCGGTGTTGGCGATGCGCTCTTCCAGCCCGGACAGTTCGGTGCTCATGGTCGGCTGGTAGCCGAGGCGCGACGGCATCTGCCCCATCATGCCGGAGATCTCGGAACCGGCCTGGATGAATCGGAAGATGTTGTCGACCAGCAGCAGCACGTCGCGGTGTTCGTCGTCGCGGAAATATTCGGCCATGGTCAGCGCAGCATGCCCGACGCGGAAGCGGCTGCCCGGCGGTTCGTTCATCTGCCCGAACACCATCACCATGTTCGGCAGCACCCCCGCCTGTTTCATGTCGCGATACAGCTCCTCGCCCTCACGGCAACGTTCGCCGATGCCGCAGAAGATGCTCACGCCTTCGTGGTGGCCGACCATGTTGTGGATCATCTCGGTGAGCAGCACGGTCTTGCCCACGCCCGCGCCGCCGAACAGGCCGGCCTTGCCGCCGCGCTCCAGCGGGGACAGTACATCGATGACCTTGATGCCGGTCTCGAATATCTCGGATTGGGTCGAGCGCCGCGCCAGGGCCGGCGGTGCGTTGTGCACAGAACGCCACTCGACTTCGTCGGGGGGCGGCAGACGGTCGATCGCATTGCCAAACACATCGAACATACGCGACTGGATCGCTCGTCCCACCGGCGCCTTCAGCTGTCCGCCGCTGTCCTGCACCAGCATGCCGCGCGCCAGTCCCTGGGTGGGGGTCAGTGCGATACAGCGCACCGTATGCGCATCAAGTTGCGTCAGAACCTCGATCGCGACACGCCCATCCTGCCCTGCGTGCAACAGGGAGTAGACCGGCGGCAGATAGCGCTCGAAACGGATGTCCACGACACTGCCGCGCACGGAAACGACTGCGCCGAGATTCAGGGAATCGTGTGTGCTGTTCATATCACTTTCCGATGGATCATCCTGTCAGTCGAAAGGATACACCTGTAAGCCGGCTCAGCGATTAGCCCCGAAGGCGATGAAGCGCCCGGTCTTGTCCAACGAACAGAACAGTGCCTCGCGCCGTGCCAGCGGCGTGATGTGGAACATGCGGAAAGCACCGTAGCCTTTCGCGCTGGGGATGGTGCCCGCATAACGGTAACGCGCCCAGTGTTCACCTTCCAGTTCCAGCATGGCGACCAAGGGTTCGGTGCCGAAGATCTCGCCGGGCGGGGTGACCGGTTCGATACGCGCGGTCTTGGTGACGTCGGTGCTGGAATAGGTGACGGTCTGCGCCAGATGGTCATAGAGTTTGTAAACCGGACCGTAGTGCAGGCCGATGCGCAGCATCAAGGGTTCGTCCAGCGCCAGATGCGACTGGTCGATACTGTTCATGGCATCGTTCAGTTCGGCAGCGATGTGGGCGACCGTCGAGGCCTTGCGTGCCACGAGGTAGATGGCGTCCCCCCAGGTATCCACCAGCTGCACGTCTTCGCGGTAGCGGTCTATCGCGGCCGCCAGCACCGGATGCAATTCGTTGAAGAACCAGACCACCCCGCTGTCACTGAGCTTGCTGAAGCCGCGCACATCGGAGAACAGGATGGCGTGCGGTTCGCGGCGCAGGGTGGGATGGTGTTTGCCGAATTCGCGTACCACGGCCTGCGGCAGTCGCACCGGGCTGTCGATGATCTCCGAACGGTGCCCCATCCCTCGCCACTTGCTGATGTTGGAGTATGTGCTCGACTGCTGGTCGGACACCACTTGATCCCAGATCGCGACCTGCATGACTTTGGCTTGCAGCGAGGTGCCACGCATCACGGTCATGCCCATGGCGATCTCTGAACAATAGGTGAACAGAGAGTCCTCACCGAGGAAGTCGGATTCGGTGGCGAAGGAGACCAGATTGGCCTGCTCCAGGCAGCGATAGAAGCGTTCGACCCATTGCTCACCGGCGGGACGCACCGAGATGTCGCAGAAGGCATCGACTGCGAACGGCAACCACACATTGAGCTCGCCGCCCTGTGCCAGCACGGTCTCGGCGAACAGGATGTCGGAACCGGCCGCGAGCGAACCGTAGGCGATCACGCAACGGTTGTCGGCCAGCACCTGGTCTATGCGTTGTCGCAAGTCAGCTTCGGCCGTTTCATCCAATGGACGATGGCTGTCGAAGATGTGGCCACAGTAATGCAGCACCGTCTCCGGCAGCATGGGGTCGACGATCTTCGGGTCGATGCCCATATAGCTGCACACCAGCCGCAACTGGCGGTTCATGCGCGCGCGCGTCAGCAGGTTGTTCTCGTTGTAGCTTGCCGCTTCACGTATCGCCGCACTGGCTTCAATGGGCTTATCCAGCAACAGATAGGCTTCGGACAAGGTCGCCAGCGGGAAGAAGCGCGGGCCGGTGTCCTGCATCGCCATCTCAATGGCGCGCTCGGCCAGCGCTCTGGCGCTGGAGGCCGAACCGGAAAGCATGTACAGCGTGGCCGCATTGATGGCGGAATAGTGACCGCCGAAGTGGTTGTAGGCCTTGTGATAAGTGACTGCCGCCGTATGGAAGTGCTCCACTCCCAAGCCCTCGAAAGGTTTCGGCCGGGTGATATCGACCTCCTGGAAGGCGAGATCCTTCAGCATGCGCGGTTCCAGCGCACGCACATATTCGTTGTTACTCAGGTGTAGCTTGTAGGCATAGAAAGCATCCAGCGCACGCTGTTTGGCATTGCAGCGCGACAGGGACAGCACCGCGCAATACTGGAAGAACTCGTCGTCCGGATTCAGGCGCAAGCCGGCTTGCGCCAGGTCGTGCTCCTTCAGATGGTCGCCGGTCTTCTGTGCGGCCATCATGGCGGCTCTGATCTCTTCCAGCTTGTCTGTCATTTCGATATGTTTGACGTCATTGTTGTCAGCACAGGGAAGCAGGTTACAGCAAACACGTTACCGCATCTTTTCCACCGCCTCTTCCACCCGCTCCACCGCGATCACCTGCATGCCCTCGATTTTGTGCTTGGGGGCATTGGCCTTGGGAATGATGGCGTGGGTGAAGCCGAGCTTGGCGGCTTCCTTCAAACGTTCCTGCCCGCGCTGCACGGGCCGCACCTCACCGGCCAGGCCGACCTCGCCGAACACCACCATCTTTTCCGGCAGCGGCTTGTTCTTCAGCGATGAAACGATGGCGAGCAGCACGGCCAGATCGGCGCCCGGCTCGGTGATCTTCACACCGCCCACGGCATTGATGAATACATCCTGATCGAAACAGGCGACACCCGCGTGGCGGTGAAGCACGGCCAGCAGCATGGCGAGGCGGTTCTGTTCCAGACCCAGCGACAGACGGCGCGGTGTGGGTGAGTGTGAATCATCGAGCAGTGCCTGTATCTCGACCAGCAAAGGGCGCGTGCCTTCCTGTGTTACCATCACGCAGGAACCCGCCACCTGTGCGCCGTGCTGTGACAGGAACAGTGCCGACGGGTTGCTCACCTCGCGCAAGCCTTTTTCGGTCATGGCGAATACGCCCAGCTCGTTCACCGCACCGAAGCGGTTCTTGAACGCGCGAATGAGGCGGAAGCTGGAATGCGTGTCGCCCTCGAAATACAGCACGGTGTCGACGATGTGTTCCAGCACGCGCGGCCCGGCCAGCGCGCCTTCCTTGGTGACATGGCCGACCAGGATGATGGTCACGCCCGCGCTCTTGGCGATGCGCGTGAGCTGCGCCGCGCATTCGCGCACCTGCGCCACCGAGCCGGGTGCCGAGGTGAGTTGTTCCGAATACACGGTCTGGATGGAATCGATCACCACCACTTGCGGCTTCTCGCTGGTGACGGCGTGCTGGATCTTCTCCAGTTGTATCTCCGGCAGCAGGTGCACTTCGCGCGCATCGAGCGAGAGGCGTTTGGCGCGCAAGGCGATCTGTTGCGCCGATTCTTCGCCACTCACGTAAAGGACTTTTCTGGTGGCGGAAAGATGCGCCAGCGCCTGCAGCAACAAGGTGGATTTGCCGATGCCCGGATCGCCGCCGATCAGCACCACACCGCCCTCCACCAGCCCGCCGCCCAGCACGCGGTCGAACTCGGCGATGCCGGTCGGCGTGCGCGACACTTCGCTCGCTTCCACATCGGCCAGTTGCTGCAACTTTCCCGATGCCGCCAACGCGCTGAAACGGTTCTTGCCCGCCGCCGGCGCGGTCTCGGCTACGGACTCCACCAAGGTGTTCCACTCGCCGCAGTGCGGGCACTGGCCCTGCCACTTCGGTGATTGTCCGCCGCACTCGGTGCAAGAATAGATCGTTTTTGCTTTTGCCATGTTGATGAATCAGCAGTTCTTGGGGAAGCTGTGCAATCTACCAGCAATGCCCTTAGTTAACCACCGCACGATGGGGACGCAAGGCCTTATTCCTCGCTGCGTTACTTGGGTTCGAAGGTGAACTGCTTTGCCCTGAAAAGCGCGATGCAGCAGTCCACTACCACCGGCTCATACAGTACGCCACGCTGCTTGACGATCTCATCCAGCGCCGCATCCAGCCCCAGTCCGGGACGATAAGGGCGGTCAGACGACATCGCCTCCACTACATCAGCCACGGCCAGTATCTTTGCCTCTTCCTGCATCTGCTCACCGGTCAGGCCCTGAGGATAGCCCGAGCCGTTCAAACGCTCATGGTGCTGCAGGATCATGGGAGCGATCGGCCAGGGAAACTGCACATCCTTGATGATGTCGTGCCCGATCTGCGAATGGGTCTTGATCAGATCGTACTCGAAGGAATTGAGCTGGGTCGGCTTGCTGAGTATCTCGGCCGGGAGGCTGACCTTGCCCAGGTCGTGGATTGTTGCCGCCAGATACAGGCCTTGTATCTTGCTCTCGCTCAGCCCCATTTCATGGGCGATAGCACTGGCGAGGATGGCCACCCGCCGCTGGTGGCCGGCAGTGTAGGGATCGCGCGCCTCGACGGTGGCGGCGATGGACTCGATGATCTGCAGCAGGGAATGTTTCAGTTTTTCCGCACTGTCCAGGCGCTCCCGTTCTGCCTTCTTGCGCTCGGTGATGTCACGGCCGATCCCGCGATAGCCCCGGAATACCCCTTGGGCATCGAACATGGGAGCGCCGCTCGTCTCCAGGTAGATCAGGCGGCCATCATCGTGCAACAGGACGTTCTCCATCAAGCGGAAGTGCTTGTGCTCCGCCAGTATGGCCCTGAGCTTCGCCTTGTCCTGTTCTCTTTCGTTTGGCGGCATCAGTTCGAACGGAGTCTTGCCGATGACCTCCACGACACTGTAACCCAGCAGGTCATGCACCTGCGGGCTGGAATACATGTAGACCCACTCTTCGTCGATCTCCCATATCCAGTCGCTGGTGGATTCCACCAGTGCGCGGAACTTTGCTTCGCTCTCCAGCAAAGCTTTCTCTGCCGCCTTGCGAGCACGGGCGCTGCGCTCCGCTGCCAGCGCCCGCTGCACGGCCGGTGCCAGCCTGGCCAGTCGGTCCTTCAGCACGTAGTCCTTGGCGCCCGCATGGATCAGTTCCACCGCTTCGATGTCGGAGAGCGCGCCGGTGACCATGACCACCGGCACTTCCGGATGGTCACGCCGCACGATCTCCAGCGCGGCCATGCCGTTGAAATCGGGAAGTTTGTAGTCGGACATGATGATGTCCGGGTGGAAATCTTCGAGTGCGCGCACAAAGGACTCCCGCGTCTCCACGCGCAATGACGTGAAGTCGATGCCCGCCTTGCTCAGTTCTCGCTCGGCGAGTTCCGCGTCGGTTGGCGTGTCCTCAAGCATCAGGATACGCAACTCCCGGTTCGTGAGCGCTTCGTCCATGGCTATCTCGTCGGAACCGGAGGATGGTTTACCAGCAGCCAGTACAGCCCCAACTCGGACACCGTCCTGGCGAATTCGTCGAACTCAACCGGCTTGCTGATATAGCTGTTGACGCCGAGTTTGTAGCTCTCCGCCACATCGCGGTCCTCCTTGGACGAGGTCAGTACCACCACCGGAATGGTTCGCGTGCGCTCGTCTTCCTTGACCCGGCGCAACACCTCCATACCGTCCACCTTGGGCAAGCGCAGATCCAGCAGTATGACCTTGGGGCCGTTCTCCACATGGCGTTCGGTATAAGCCCCCGTTGCAAAAATGAAATCCAGCGCCTCTGCTCCATCCTTCACCCACACCAGCTTGTTGGCGAGATTGCTTTTCTTCAGTGCCCGGATGCAAAGCTCCGCATCGGTCGGGTTGTCCTCCACCAGCAGGATCTCCACTTCCTTCACGTTGTCATCCATGAGTAGCCTCCTTTATCGGTAAAGCGAAATAGATCGTGGCACCCTCACCCACCTTTCCTTCCGCCCAAACCCGTCCGCCGTGGCGGGTGATGATGCGTTTAAACACAGCGAGTCCGATGCCGTTACCCTCGAATTCTGTCACGCTATGCAGACGCTGGAATACGCCGAACAGCTTGTCGACGAAGCGCATGTCGAAGCCGACACCGTTGTCTTTTACATAGTAGACGATTTCCTGCTGTTCAATGCGGGCACCTACCTCGATCTGCGGCGCCGCCTTGGGACGGCAGAACTTGACGGAATTGGACAGCACGCAAAACAGCGCCTGGTGCAACATGCTGCGGTCGGCGACCGGGTGCGGCAGCTTGTGCAGCACCAGCTCGATCTCCATGTCATCCGGCTTTGTCTCCGCCATCACCTCGCCCACCAACTGTTCCAGGTCGACTTCTTCCAGCTTCATCGTGGCGCGTCCACTGCGGGTGAACGCCGTCATATCGTCGATGTATTGCGACATCTTGCGCGCGCCGTCGCGCACGATATTCAGCAGCCGCATGCCTTCCTCGTCCAGCTGCTGCGCATGCTCGGCCAGCAGCAGCTTGGCGAACCCGTCGATAGCGCGCAGCGGGATACGCAGGTCGTGCGAGGCCGAGTAGGTGAAATTCTCCAGATCGTAGATGGCCGTTTCCAGTTCATCGGTGCGCTGCACCACCCGCCGCTCCAGTTCGGCGTTTAGTCGGCGCACCTCTGCCTCTGCCTGCTTGCTTTCGGCATCGAGTCTGGCAAGATTAATTTGTGTTTCTGACAGCCAGGCCAAAACGCTGTCTTCCATGCCGGCAGGGATCGGGATGGGGGTTGACACATCCCCGCTGCCGAGACGAGCGATACGTCCTTGCAGCTCATCCACTGAACACCCCAGTGTGATCTGCAAGGCGCGATAGGCGTTCCATAGCACGAATGCCAGCAGCAAGCCCAGCGCGATGAGTATCACGCGCACCATTGTTGCAGCGTGCTCGGCGTCATGCACGGCCTCCAGCGTGCGCCGATCCACCATTTGATAGAACTCGCTGATCGGACGCATGATGTTGCTCTTGGCCTGATGATAGGCTGCATCGTTCAGCATCCGTGTCGCCTTGATCCGGTTGGATTCGGTGGTCGGAGTAGTGGATTCGATCAGCGCCATGGCGGCGAATTCGGTCTTGGTCAACGTATCGGAGTTGGCCTTGGCCTGGGTCAGTTTGGCGAATTCAGCGTCTGTGAAACCGGCTTGCCGCATCAAGTCCATCAAGGCGACCGCCTGACCAACCGGACGAGGACGCTGGTCGTCGGGCAACACCAGATCCCAGTAGATATCTTCGTACTGGATCGGTCGGGGACTTTTGCCATCGCGGATAGCGAGGATCTCCTGATAGTGCTTTTTGTAGATGACGTCGCCGGTCGCCACATAGGTACGCACCATGCGCGTGAGATCGTCGGATGACTGTCGCAAGACATCTGCCAGCACATAGGATCGATAGCGCGCCTCATTGACACGGTCGATCTTTTTCTCGGCATCGATGTAAATGGTCAAGGTGACGGCGAATATGACGAACATGCCTACCGTCAGCAAGAGACTTCGGTTAAAGCGGGATAGCTTGTTGTTTGATGACATGACTGATCTTCCGCCGTATCTCATCAGCTGTTACCGACCGCCGTCTTTGCCGGCAACGCAAAATACAGCGTCGCGCCTTCATCGACCTTGCCCTCGGCCCACACCCGACCGCCATGACGGGTGACGATGCGCTTGACGATGGCGAGCCCGATGCCGGTACCTTCGAACTCGGTCATGGAATGCAGACGCTGGAATACGCCGAACAGCCTGTCCGCGAACTGCATGTCGAAGCCGGCGCCATTGTCCTGTACATAGTAAACGGTCTCATCTCCCTTGATGGAAGCGCCCACCTTGATCCGGGCGGGAGCCCGGTTGCGACTGAACTTGATGGCATTGGACAGCAGGTTGACGAACACCTGTCTCATCATCGCACGATCGCCACTGGCGAAAGGGATATGTTCGATCTCCACCTGCAACTCATGTCCGGCAGCGGTCGGGCGCAGTTCCTCATAGACCTCGTGCACCAACCCCTCCATATCTATCTCGGAGAAAGTCATTTCCAGTCTGCCGGCGCGTGAGAACTTCAGGATGTCATCGATGAGCTGCCCCATGCGATTGGTGTTGTCACGCACCACATTCAGCAGGCGTTTGCCTTCGTCATCCAGCTTGCCGGCATAATCTTCCAGCAGGATATGGGAGAAGCCGTCTATGGCACGCAACGGTGCGCGAAGGTCGTGCGAGACCGAATAGGCAAAAGCTTCCAGCTCCTTGTTGGCCGCTTCCAGATCGGCGGTGCGCGCAGCCACCCGCTGCTCCAGTTCACGGTTGAGCGCGCGTACTTCTTCCTCTGCTTCCCGGCGTTCGATCCGGGTATGCAGCACCATGATGCCGAAGGCCATATCCCCGGCCAGCTCCTCCAGCAGCCGCACTTCTTCCGGCGTGAAGGCATCTGGCATGGCCGCATAGATATTGAGGATACCGAATACCTTTCCGTTTTCATCCTTGAGCGGCAACGCGATGCTGGAACGGTAGCCGCGTTGCAGGGCGGCCTCGCGCCATGGGGCAGCTTCGGGATCGGCACTGAAATCCTGGATGCTGACGCTCTTGCCGCTGCGGATGGCGGTTCCGCTGGGCCCACGCCCGCGTGCCGTATCCGCCCAGGTGAGCTGTGCCTGTTCGAGATAGCCGCTATCGGCCCCGGCCCGGGAAATGAGACGGATGGTTCTGGCCTCGTCATTCTGCGGATACCCCACCCAGGCCATTAGGTAGCCGGCATCATCGCAAACGATGCGGCAGATGTCGTCAAGCAGCGCCTGCTCGTCTTCGGCCCGCATCAGGGTCTCGTTGCAATTACTGATGGCGCGCAGCTCTCGGTTCAGCCGTTGCAATGCTTCCTCGTCCAGTTGTTGCTCGGTGATATCGTGCACCGTGCCGACCGAACGCAGCGGCTTGCCGTCCTTGTCGTAATACGTCTCGCATTTTTCGTTGACGTATTTGATCCGTCCGTCCGGCATCTGCAGCCGGTGCACGATGTCATACGGTATCTTGTCGGCGACCGAATCGGTGTAGGCCTTGTTCACCATGTCGCGGTCATCCGGATGGATCGCATTCAGGAAAGCCTCGTAGGAAGCGCCGAACTGTTGCGGGTCGATCTCGAAAATGCGGTAGATCTCGTCCGACCAGGTCAGCACGCTGCTCACCAGATCGAGCTCCCAGTTGCCGAGGTGCGCGATACGCTGCGCCTCGGCCAGACCATGCTCGCTGCGCCGCAACTTCTCTTCGGCGCGCTTGCGCTCGGTGATGTCCATCACCACGCCGCGTATCTCGACGACCGCGCCGCTCTCACCCAGAATCGGCTCCCCGCGTGCCAGCATCCACCCGCGGCCGCCGGCCTTCGGCACCATCTCCAGTTCGATCTCATAGGGGATGTTCGCTTCTGCAGCCCGGGTTATGGAAGCACTCAGTTTTTCCCAGCTCTCCGGCGTGAAGAGTTTCATGGATTCGGTATAGAGCGGCGGCGGCAGTGCCGGGTCGAAGCCATACATCTTGTAGAGCTCTTCCGACCAGAAAACCTCATTGGTCGCCAGGTACATATGCCAACTGCCCAGATGGGCGATGCGTTGTGCTTCTTTCAATCCTTCCTCGCTGCGCCGCAAACGCTCCTCGGCCTGTTTGCGTTCGGTGATGTCGCGGAACGTCACCACCGCGCCGGTGATCTCCCCGGACTCCAGGATTGGTGTGCTGATGAACTCCACCGGGAAGCTGCTGCCGTCCTTGTGCCAGTACAGGTCGCTGCCGTGCTGGACTTCACCGCGCTTGTAAGCTGCATGGACCGGGCATTCTTCCTGCGGGTAGGGACTGCCATCCGGCTTGGTGTGATGGAACAGAGGATGGCTGGACTGGCCGAGCAACTCTTCGACCGGGAAACCGAGCATCTGCGCTGCCGCCGGATTGACGAATGTGCAGCGGCCATCGATGTCCAGCCCATAGATCCCTTCGCCCGCCGAATCCAGTATCAGCCGGTTCTGCTGGCTCAATTGTCTTACTTCCCGCTCTGCCTTGTTGCGCTCGGTGACATCGCGCGCAGCGGCAAATACGCCCAGCACCTTGCCGGTCTCGTCGCGATAGACACTGGCGTTGTACAGCACCTCGGTGAGATGTCCGTCGCGGTGGCGCAAAGCCAGCGGGTAATCGGTGACATAGCCCTGGGCGAACACCTGCCGGTAGCCGTCGCGCGCCTTGTCCGGCTCGGAGAAGTAATCCAGGAAGTCCGTTCCGATCAGCTCGGAACGGCTTCTGCCGGTGACCGCCTCGGTCGCTTTGTTGACGTCGGTGATCTTGCCTTCCAAGCTGATGGTCACCAGCGGATCCATGCTTGCTTCGATCAGACTGCGGTTATAGACACTCGCCTCGCGCAGTTCTTCCTCCATGCGCCTTTTCTCGGTGACGTCACGCGTGATGGTGGATATTCCAGTCACATGACCCGACGCGTCACGGATGGGCGACAGGGTGAGCGAGACGTAGATCGGTGTACCATCCTTGCGCAGCCGTTCGGACTCGTGGTTGGCCACCGTCTCGCCGTTGCGTATCCGCTCCAGGAACTCCCGTATCTCGGCATGACGCGAGGGTGGCGCGAGGATCGTGACGGATTGGCCGATGACCTCGTCAGCGGTGTAGCCATACATCCTTTCGGCGCCCTTGTTCCAGCTGGTGATGATGCCGTCGGTGGTCTTGCCGATGATGGCATCGTCCGAAGATTCAACGATGGCAGCCAGTTGCGTACGCGTCGCTTCCGCACGCTTGTGTTCGGTGATGTCTATATTGGTGCCGACCATGCGCAGGGGTTTGCCCTGTTGGTCGTAGTAGGTTTTGGAGGCGGCCTTGATGTTCCGCACCGTGCCGTCCGGACGGATGATGCGAAATTCGGGTTCATACTCCCGTTCGCCGCGCAGGGCTGCCTGTATCTCCCCATCGGTAGCTTCACGGTCGTCGGGATGCAGCGTGCTGATCCACGCATCATAGGCGCCGCCGAAATCCTCTTTGCGGATACCGTACAGAGCGTACATGCTCTCATCCCAGAGCAGTTCGTTCCTGACGATATCCCAATCCCAGATACCGATATTCCCGGCCGTGGTGGCGAGTTGGAGCCGCTCTTCATTGGTGTGCAAGGTCTCCTCGCCCTTCTCGACCGCCTGCACCGCCTGCCGCTGCCTTCTGCCGCCGACGAACAGGCCGATCAAGCCCAGCCCCCAGATCAGTCCATGGCCGGCGATCATCGCGTTGCGTTCGTTGCGTTCGGCGAGCATGACCGCATCGACCGGAATGGAGACGCTGACACCACCGCGAATATCGCCGAGCTTGTCGCCAAAGCGCCCATGGCACTTCAGGCATGACTCTTCCGTGACCATCGGCTTCATATAGCGGTAATAGGTCTTGCCGTCCGGCAACACGTCGAATGACGCCGACTCGTTTTCACCACGAGCGAATGCTTCGATCGCCTTGCGTTCCCAGACATCGGCGGCATTGACCGGGTTGATCGGGCGCAGGCTGGCAATGTGATCACGCAACGGGTTCCCGCTGGTGCGCATGTTTTCATGCACCAGCCGTACCACATAAGATGAATTGAGCAGTGTCAGCTGATTTCCGGAGGGCGTCCTGATGTCGCGTTCCGGCACATGGCTCAACCACGGGCTAGGCTGGATCCTCTCGGACACCGGCACATAAACCCCGCCGTTCTGGATCACCCAGTTTCGGTATTCCATCTCGATGTTGTGAATCGCCGTAGCCTGCATATGCAGGCTCGCATTGATGCTCTCGCGCTGTGAATACAAGCTCCAGATCAACGAGGTGATGATGACCAGCGTCCAGAACAGCATGAGCAGCTTGATATTCCGCCAATACAACTGAGTTCGCGAAAATTCCATGCGTCGCATTCCTGCACTCCCGGTCTGATCATTATTGATGCATCAACCATCCGCGTAGCGGGCGCAAACTCCGTCGACCTCTGCGCTGGATGACAGCGTAGCCTGTGCGACGAAGCGCTGTCATGCTTTTATAGCCACCCGATTGCGTCATGATGACGCGGCAATTGCATGTGATCGAGTACGCACTTGCAACATACCACCAATGCCAAAAGCTCACCACCGGAAACAGAAAGCAGCGAACAACTCCCTCCTGAATGTAAAATGCAACCATGCTACGACTCACCGAAATCCGCCTCCCGATCTCCCATGCAGAACCCGATCTGCCGGCCGCCATCCTCAAGCGGCTAGGCATCAAAACCGATGATCTGATCGATGTTTCCATCTTCCGGCGCGGCCATGACGCGCGCAAGAGGAACGCCATCATGTTCGTCTATACGGTCGATGTTGAAGTGAAGAACGAAGCGGCGCTGCTGAAGAAGAACATCCCGCATGTCGCGCAGGCGCCGGACATGAGCTACCACGTGGTGGCTCAGGCACCGCAAGGTCTCGCCGAACGCCCGGTGGTGATCGGCACCGGCCCCTGCGGAATTTTCGCCGGGCTGTTGCTGGCGCAGATGGGGTTCAAACCCATCATTCTCGAGCGCGGCAAGGAAGTACGCGAACGCACCAAGGACACTTGGGGCTTGTGGCGCAAGGGCAAGCTCGACCCGGAATCGAACGTGCAGTTCGGCGAGGGCGGCGCGGGCACATTCTCCGACGGCAAACTGTACAGCGGCATCAAGGACCCGAAGTTCTACGGGCGCAAGGTGATGGCCGAGTTCGTCAAGGCGGGTGCGCCTGAAGAGATCCTCTACGTGAGCAAACCGCACATCGGCACCTTCCGTCTGGTCGGTATGGTGGAACAGATGCGCCACGAGATGGAGGCGCTCGGCGCGGAGATCCGCTTCCAGAGTCGCGTGGCAGACATCGAGATCGAGAACAACGAGGTGCGCGGCGTGGTGCTGGCCAACGGCGAACGCATCGCCAGCAAGCACGTGGTGCTGGCCGTCGGCCACAGCGCGCGCGACACCTTCGAGATGTTGCACAAGCGCGGCGTGTACATGGAGGCCAAGCCGTTCGCCATCGGCTTCCGCATCGAACACCCTCAATCGCTGATCGACCGCGCGCGCCTCGGCGCGAACGCGGGCAACGAATTGCTGGGTGCGGCGGATTACAAACTGGTGCACCACGCCAGCAACGGCCGCGCGGTGTACAGCTTCTGCATGTGCCCGGGCGGAACGGTGGTGGCGGCGACTTCCGAGGAAGGCCGCGTGGTGACCAACGGCATGAGCCAGTATTCGCGCAACGAGCGCAACGCTAACAGCGGCATCGTGGTCACCATCTCGCCGGAGGACTATCCGGGCGATGTGCTGGCCGGGGTGGAATTCCAGCGCCAATGGGAATCGCGCGCATTCGAACTGGGCGGTAAAGATTATTCTGCCCCGGCGCAGCGCGTCGGAGACTTCCTCGCCGGACGACCCTCGACACACCTGGGCGAAGTCGTGCCCTCCTACACGCCGGGCGTGACGCCGACCGACCTTTCCACCGCCCTGCCCGACTACGCCATCGCCGCCATCCGCGAAGCGCTGCCCGCCTTCGGCAAACAGATCAAAGGCTTCGACATGGACGACGCACTGCTCACCGGCGTGGAGACACGCACCTCGTCGCCGGTGCGCATCAAACGCGGCGAGAACTATCAGAGCATCAACATCAAGGGTCTGTACCCGGCCGGAGAAGGCGCGGGTTATGCGGGCGGGATCCTGTCGGCAGCGGTGGACGGCATCGAAGTGGCAGAGGCCGTGGCGCTGGATATGGTCAATAACTAGTGCAAGGTCTTGCTGGCGGTGACCGCCGGCACATCTACGAACACTGCATCGGCATCCACTTTGTCGAACACGTAGCGCTCGTTGCAGAACTCGCAGTGCACTTCGATCTCTTCGCGCTCGGTCAGGATCTCGTCCACCTCTTCGCGCCCGATCATGCGCAGCATGTTGGCGACGCTGTCGCGTGAACAGGTACAGCGGAACACCACGGGCTGGGCGTCGAACATGCGGATGTCTTCTTCGTGATAGAGGCGATGCACCAGTTCTGCTGCGGGCAAATTCAATAATTCTTCCGGCTTGAGCGTATCGGCGATCTGTGTCGCGCGGTCCCACGCATCCTCGTCGTCAGTCTCGCCCTGCTCCGGCAGTTTCTGCAGCAGCATGCCGCCCGCGCTGTTGGCATCCGCCGCCAGCCACAGACGTGTCTCCAGTTGCTCGGAGCGTGTCATGTAGCCTTGCAGGATGTCGGCGATGCTGTCGCCTTCCAGCGGCACGATGCCTTGATAGGCTTGCCCGCCCTCCTTGGGATCCAGGGTGATGACGAAGCGTCCGTCGCCCACCAGTTCCGGCAACGTGCCGTGGGTGATCTCGCCTTCCCATTTGGCCGTGGCGCGCAACTCAAGATCGCCGCTGCACTCCACCACCAGCAACTTCACCGCGCCCTTGCCGTGCACCTGCAACACCATGGAACCGTCCAGCTTGAGCGTGGCGGCCAGCAGCACGGCGGCCGCGCACAGCTCGCCCATCATGTCGCGCAATACGGGCGGATAGTCGTGGCGGTCGAGCACATGCTGCCAGACGTCGTCGAGACGCACGATCTCGCCGCGCAGCGGCAGCTGTTCGAACAGGAAACGGGATAGGGAATCGGATGGCGTTTTCATGGCGCGCGATGATACCGCAGCGAGCGGATCAACCTGAAAAAATCAGTTGTCCACGAAATGCACTAAAAGACACGAAAGAACCAAAGGCCAAGATAGTTTCGCACCTTCACCTGAAGTGTGACTACTGCAATGTAGTGCAACAGTTGGACTCACATTTCGTGAATTTCGTGTTTTTCGTGGTCTAGATTAGTTTTTGAATCAATGCGCGGGGCAGAGCAGCGCCGAGCGCTCCTGTGTGGCCGGATGACTGGCCAGATAGTCCATCACCGAACCGCCGTTTTCCTTGCGGGCTTCTGCCTGGCGTTTGGCATGCGCGGCTTCCAGTTTCTGCAGGATGTCGGGCAGCAGGCAGGGGGACTTCGCGTTCAACTGCAGGGTGCGCGCCGCGTATTCATCCGCTTCGCGCTCCATATCGCGCGAGTAACTGGCTTGCACCAGCATGGCCGGCACCGTCGCCAGCAATGAACTGACGTCGCCCATGTACCAGGTCATCGCCAGACCCACCGCCGAACTCTGCAACACCATGCGCAAGGCGTGGCGCTGCTCGACATGGCCGCGCTCGTGGGCCAGTACCGCGAGTATCTCGTCATCGTCTTGCGTCAGTACCACCAGTTCGTCCAGCATGACGATGTTGCCGTCCGGCAGGGCGAAGGCGTTGGGGCCGATCTGCGGTGCACTGCGGAATTCGATGCGGTAGGCTAGCTGCGCATCGGGCAAGGCCGCCAGCCTGGCATAGGCAGCGCGCAAGGCCTGCTGACGTTCGGGGGCGAGCTTGCTGGGTTCGAGCATCAGCTTGTCCAGTGTCTGCAGGGACGAGGCGCCCATCTTCTGCAACATCTTGGGCGGGATACTCTGCGCGACGACCTCTGCCCCCAAGGGCAACAGGTAACGGTATGCGGCCGCGAAGATGAGCACGATGAATACTGCCGAGAGCAAGGCCCAGCGCATGCTGTGCTGCATGCCATCCAGCCAGCTGCTGCGATAACCGCCTTGCTTGAGCAACACATCCAGCGCGGCATGGTCGGTCACTTCGCAATGACTTCCATCGGAAAACTCGATCCGGCGTGGTGTGTCACCCAGACGCTCGCTGACTTTGACATCCCGCAGCGGCCATTCGTGCGCCAGCACTTCACCGCGCAGTTGCAGCCATTCGCCGTCGAGCGTCAGCGTCACCACCTGCGCGGCGGCGGTCATGCCATCGAAATATTGCGCGGCGATCATATCACCCCCTATCCGACTTTCCCCCGCACGCGGGAGAAAGGGCAAACGAATCGCTACGCGAATTTGTCATCATAGGGAGATATCCAGATCGAACATCTCGGCGGTCTCTTCACCGGTGGCGCTATCCGACTGCGCCTGTCCTGCCACAAACTCGGCAAGATCGCCTTGTGCCAATAAGCCCATGCAGCTGAATTTGTAACGGGACATGCGGATCTGCGCGAAGGGGATGTAAAGGCCTAGCGTGAACACGATGCCAAGCAGGTTGGTGAAGGCAATCCACAGGTACTTGCCTACTTCCATGCGACTGTACAGATCGTGCTCACCCAGACCTGTTTTATCCCAGATCAGATTGGGCAGGCGCACCGACAGAAAGCCGGCGATGTACAGATAGAACAGCGGCAGGACCAGCATCAGGACAGGCATATGCAAGGCGGCAGAGATGCCGAAGAACACACCGGCCAGCACCAGCAAGCCCAATGCCTTGAGATAGATGCCGTAGAAATTTCCAGATGTGGCATCGAAACGGAAGAAAGTGTCGCCAAAGCGGCTGTTGTTGTGCTGGTACTGTTTGATCTTGTAATGCGTGAACGGTGCCAGCAGGTACAGCGTCAGCACGGTGAGGATGGGGAACAACAGGAACACTGCATAGGCTGCACCGTCACTGCCTGCAAAGCCGAAACGCAGACCGCGGTAGCTGCTGTTATAAAGTTTAAAACGCAGCGAACGCACGATCAGCCAGGGCATCACGCCCGCTAGCAGTACGAAGATCAGGATGGCCATCAGCGGATTCGTCTGGCCTGCGATGGTGTAGGCCAGCAGCAACACGAAAGCGATGATGCGCCCCTTGAGGATGGCGATGGGTGTGCCGTGGTATTCGAAACCGGCACCGGCCAGACGAGTGTTGCGGTAGAAATACTGCAAGCGGCGCACCTTTGCCCAGGCGCTGTAGATGCCCAGCGTGAGGATGGACAGCAACAGGTTGACGATCCATATCCTGAAATATTCCCAGCCTTTGCCGGTGAACTCGAAAGCATGTTCCTGTTGTGACTGCATGACCTCTCCTGATTGAATGATGGCCCCTCACGCGCCAACGCCCGCGCACTATAACTGCGACACATTCAAATAACGATATATCCAATGGCCTATATACCGGTCTATATCCGTCATGAAAAAGGGCAGCCAAGGCTGCCCTTTTTCATGACGTCGACTTAAGCGGTTCAGTCTTCCCAGTCGGGATAGTTTGGGATTCGCACGGTGTCCTCGTCGAACACGCCCTTCTTGGCCTGCGTGTGACAGGCATCGCAATAGCTCAGCGACTTCACATCCTTGTTGCCCTTGATCATCTTCTCCGGTATCTCGTGATGCTTGCGTTTGATGTAACGCACCTCGGTGATACGCAACGATGCTTCGCCGTTCTCGGTCGCCTTGGCGATCTTGCGGGCGCGCTTGTACCAGGACTTGTCGGCCGCGTTCTCCAGCGCGAAATCGCGCACTTCCTTCAGCGTGTCGGCATCCAGTTCGGCGTTCTCGCCGAAGTGGTCTTCCAGCGCCTTGGCGTCCAGCAGCTTCTCCCAGGATTGCGTCGGCAGCAGGCCGGGCTGGTAGGCGAAGTGGCAGGAACCGCACTCCTCCTGCCAGGCCGCGTTGCTCACGGGGTTCACTTCGTTCTGGCGCCAGATCGTGCCCAGCCAGGTCCATACGGATTCCTCTGCCTGCGCGGCGCCGGTCGCACCCAGCAGGGCCACCAGCAGGATCATGGATTTAATCTTCATATGCATATTCTTTCTCCGGAATTATTGAGCCAGCAGGAAGGTCAGGAAATCGGCCTTCTCCTGCACTGTGCATTCACGCCCCCAGGCATCCTTGCAGTTGCGCTTGAACCATTTCTCGATCTTCTTCACGTCGGTGAAGCGCTCGGCATTCACCTTCATCGACATCGGCTCGATCACCTTGCCGGTCTTGTGGTGCTTGCCCGGCTTGCTGAAATCGGTACCGTGGCAGGTGGCGCAGGACATCTTCTCGCCGTCCACCACTTCCTCGCGCGTCCAGTCCTTCTTGCCCTTGGCGGCATCTGGCTTGCCAGCGCCATCGGACTGATACTTCACCAGCAGCGTATCGCTGGCCGGTGTGGCAGCAGCCGGCACGGCAGCGAACAGCCCCAGCACCATCAACATCGCAGTAAGTCTTTTCATGTCGTGTCCCTTACCAAGCGATCTTGACTGCGGCGATCATGCCGTAGGCACCGGCCATGCCCATGCCGGCATGGCTCACCGGTGTGGTAGAGCCGGCCGACTTGGCCGTGGCATACGCCATCAGCGCCGCGCCGGTCACGCCGAGGATGACGTGCAAGTTATCCGGATCGGTCAGGCCGTCTTCCAGATGGAAGTCGTCCCAGTGGTAGTACAAGCCGGTCGCCACGGTCGCAACGGCCAGTGCCGTAGTGAGCTTGGCCAGCTTGGCGTGCGTACCATTGGTCTCGCGCGGAGGCAACACCGCCGGACAATTTGTCTCACAGCCCTCGCCGGGAGCGGTCGCGCCGGTCGCCAGCGCGGTGGCGATGGTGGCCAGCCCCAGCACCATGTGGGCCTTGCCGCCGGTCAGCCATGATTCCTCGAACTCTGGCTGCGCGCTCGGCGCTGTCACGGACGGCGACTTATCCGTCGCCACCACACTGTCGTTCGCGGCCAGCATCATCGGCATCGCGCGTTGTGCATAGGCCTGCGCCGGTGTGGAAAGGTCGAGTGGCGCTTCCTGCGCGCCCGCCAGCCCGGTCCAGGCCAGCATCACGGCACCTGCCAGCGCCATGCCGCTACGTTGCTTAACATCCATAACTTCCTCCTCTTGATAAATCGATACTATTTTTTTCACTATCACTGCGCTTCCGGCGCTTTGGCTTTCATGCCGGTCACCATCGCGCGCACCAGATTCTCCTTGTGCTGCAAACTGCCGCTCACCACGCCCAGCAGGTGCAGCGGGATCAGCAACAGCGCGATGTTCACCATCCAGTCATGCGCGTGACGGAAGAAATATGCCGTCTCGTCGCTGACGCTGTTGGCCATGAACAGCAGCGGCCCTTCGAAGTCGATCACCGCCAGCGTGACCAGACCTGTGGCAAAGATCGCCAGCAACAAACCCAGCAATGCAAACACCATCAACGCTCCGGCCGGGTTATGGCCGTAATAATGCCTGGGGTGGCCTGCGCGAATGGAACGCACATAGGCCAATGTTTCCTGCGGCGAAAAGATGAAGGACTTGAAGCGGGCATACTGGCTGCCAGCAAAACCCCACACCAGGCGGAACAGCAACAAGGCGATCAAGGCATAACCGACCCATACATGCACGGTCATCTTGTGCAGTTCGGCGGAGAAATATGCCGCTGCAAAACCCGCCACCAGCGACCAGTGGAACAGCCTGACCGGCACATCCCAAACCTTCACCTGCACTGCCTCTTTATCCGACATTCTGTTATGGCTCCTCGAAAACGGGCGCGATTCTATAGGGGAAAAAAATTTTGCAAAGTTGACAATCTTCACTTCTTCGATTAGTCACCATGGCACCAGCCACAGGTAGCCTGCCCTGCGACCGAAAGTCGGGGAATTAAGTTCCGGGCGGGACACGCAAAATGTAACGGGGAAGGCTCGCAGCCGGGACCATTGAGCGCGGAATGCTCTTTCGCCAGCCCTCAGTGGGTGACCCGCTTGCCTTGCTGCGCCAAATCCTCGACCAGCTTTTCAAACTCGCCGACTGGCAAGGGTTTGCTGAACAGATAACCCTGGAAACTCCCGCAACCATAGCGGTGCAGAAGTGCGAATTGTGCTTCGGTCTCGACGCCCTCGGCGACCACATTGAGTTCGAAGTTCATGCTCAGATCGACGATCGCCATCACCATCACCCGGTCGGCAGAGTCGCTGGCGATGCTGCGCACGAAACTCTGGTCGATCTTGAGCTGCTCCAACGGCAGGTTCTTCAGATACGACAGCGAGGAATACCCTGTACCGAAATCGTCCATGGAAAAACTGACGCCGAATTCCTTCAGTGCCTTCATCTTGGCTATGGAGTCCGTCACATCTTCCAGCACCAGACTCTCGGTCAACTCCAGCTTGAGCGAGGTCGGCGTGATGCCGTGCCGAGCTACGGCGGCCTGCACCATTTCCACGAAATCGGGCTGGCGGAATTGCCGTGCACTGACGTTCACCGCCAGCGTCATATTGCTCAGCGTCGGCATGCCCTGCCACGCCTTGATCTGGGCACAAGCCGAGTCAAGCACCCAGTTACCGATCAACAGGACCAGTCCGGTCTCTTCTGCCAGCGGGATGAACTCCAGCGGCGGTACAAGGCCGCGCTGCGGATGGTTCCAGTGCAGCAACACCTCGGCTCCCTGCGGGCGGCGCGCTGCGTCGACCTGCACCTGGAAGAACAGTTCGAATTGCCCGGACGACAGCGCTTCATGCAGATCTGCTTCCAGGGCGGCACGCTTCTCCACGGCAGCCTGCATGGTCGGATCGAAGAAACGGATGGCGTTGCGTCCCTCTTCTTTGGCGCGATACATCGCCATATCCGTCCACTTGAGCAGTTGATCCATCTCTTCCTCGTGATCCCCGAACACGGTGATGCCGATACTGGAAGAGCAATGGTGAACGATCTCTTCCGACTCCCCCCCCGCCCCGGACCGATGCAGCAGATAGGGTCTTGCCAGCACTTGGCGGATCTTCTCGGCCACTACTTCGGTCTGCAACACCGCCTCCTCGACATCGGCGGACAAGTTCTCCAGCATCACCACGAATTCATCACCGCCGAAGCGGGCGGCACTATCCCCTTCGCGCAGGCACTCTCGCAGACGTCGTCCGACCTTGACCAGCATCTGGTCACCGATGTCATGGCCATGCAGATCGTTCAACAACTTGAAGTGGTCCAGATCGAGGAACATCAGGGCGCCGTGTTGCCGGTTCCGAACGCAGGTCGAAAGCGCCTGATTCAGGCGGTCGAGCAGCAGTCGCCTGTTGGGCAGGCCGGTCAACACATCGTAGAACGCCAGGTCGTGCATCTGCTGTTCCAGTCGCTTGCGCTCGGTGATGTCATGCACTACCGAGAACAGCAACTTGCGGCCATCCACCTCGACCGGCGAAGAATGCACTTCCACCGTACGCAAGGTGCCGTCGGCCAAGCGGTGCGGATACACGAAATAGTTTCGCTCTTCGCGCAGCGCCTGCATCCGCTCCTGTGCGATCTCTTCCGGGTTCCGGGTATTGATCTGGCTGATGCCCATATCCTTCATCTGCTCGATCGAATATCCGTAGAAGTTCGCTGCGGCCATGTTGGCGTTCACGATACTTCCGCTTTCCGGCTCGATCAGCAGCATCGGCGAAGCGTGACTCTCGAACATGTGACGGAAACGCGCCTCGCTTTTCTGCAGTGCCAGCGTGCGTGCCGTCACTTTTTGCTCCAGGGAAGTGTTGGCGAATCGCAGGGCTTCATCAAGCCTGTCCCGCTCAACGATGCTGGCACGCAAACGGCGGTTGTTGCGCGCCAGAAAACCGGCCAGCCACATAGTCAGCAGCAGCATCAACAGACCCATAGCGACCAGCGGATGCATGTATTTGTTCAGAATGTCGCGCAGATCGAACTCCTGCGCCAGATCGGGATTGGTTTTCAGCCGCAGCATCACCGCCTCCACCGGCGCATAGTTGCCGGGCGGCGTGAAACCGTAGTACTTGCCTGTGCGCGCCGCCTCATCCTCGGGCTTGATGCGCAGCAAGGCCAGCACCACCCGCCGAGTCAAAGCCTCCGGCACGCCCGGCAAAACGGAGAGCGCCCATTCCGGATACAGTCTGGTGGAGAGCATTTGCGGGAAATCCGCATCCTTCTCCAGATTCAGCACTTTCACATCATCCAGTTTGATCTTGCCTTCGCGCGCCATGTTCTCCAGCACGCCGGTACGCACGAAGCCCGCATCGGCCTCGCCACGCAGCACCGCCATCACCACATTGTCCTGCGGCATGCCGGTGAAGGTCACTTTGCCCACTTCGCTGATCTGGATGCCTTGTTCATACAAAGCCCAGCGCTGCACTGCATAGGCACCGAACGACTGCTCCTCGGCGGCTGCGACCTTGCGCCCGCGCAGGTCTGCGAAATCACGGATATCGGCACGCTCGGCACGCGCGAACACCACCCCGCCGAAGCTGTCCACCGGCCGACCTTCGATCTTCTGCATCAGGGTGGCGATCACCGCCAGATCATGGCGAGTTCGCAGCACGATGTAGTGGCTGGGATTGGTGAGGATGAAATCAAAACGTCGCTCGGCAGCCGCCACATCCATGTCTTTCAGGAACAGCGGTTCCATGCTGAAGTGATAACCGCCGGGCACATGGGCGTTCAGGTAATCCTCGGTGGCCTGCCACTGCTGACGCGTCTGCTCAAGCGGACGGAACGACAGCACCCCGATATGTACTTCCTGCGCTGCCGCTTGCGTCATGGGGACCAGCCCTGCCAGCAGGGCCATACCCGAAATAAACTTGTGCAAGCGGCTCAAGATAGCTCTGCCCTAGACGACAGTTTCACACAGTTGCGGCCGGCAGCCTTGGCGGCATACAGCGCGCGATCCACCTGCTGCAACATTGCGTCCGGTGTCTGTGGTGTCTGCTGCAGACAAGCACCTACACTCGCCGTGAACGATATCTTCTGCTGACCCGTATCAAGCACCAATGCCTCGATACTTGCTCGAATGCGTTCTGCGATCGCGAGCAGGTCCGCTTCATTGCAATCCGGCAGCAGAACGAGGAACTCTTCCCCGCCCCAGCGCGACGCATGGTCGTAGGGTCGCATCATGTCACCCAGCGCCTTGGCAGCGGCGCACAGCGCCAGATCGCCCGCCGCATGCCCATAGCGGTCGTTCACATCCTTGAAATGATCGAGGTCGAGCAATAGCAGTCCCAGTGTGCCGTCCTGGCGCGCCTGTCTGGACAACTCCTCTTCGAAGCGGATCATCATGCCGCGCCGGTTGAGCAGGCCGGTCAGCGGATCGATCTCGCTCAGATGCTGCAAGGCCTCGGTGCGCTCTCTCACTTTGCGTTCCAGTTCGGCATGTGTATCCCGCACCACATGCACCATCTGCGCGAAGGAATTGGACAAGGCAAGCATTTCCCCCTTACCCACCAGCGGGGGCTCTATGCTGTCGTCACCGCTCTGGATGGTCTGCATCGCTTCATGCAAGCGGCGGATCGGATAGAGCACCCAGCGATTAAGCAACACACCCAGCGCGACCAGCGCCAGCAAAAGCAACAGCGAGAACAGCTGCGGCATCCAGGCATAGCCCTGCAGTACAGCGACACTCTGTTCGTCCATCAGCGTCAGGTCATACCATCCCAGTTCAGGCAGATAAGAGATCCCCAGCAGATGGCGCGCTCCCTGGTATTCCACCCACAGCGTCAACAAGTCCCCGCCCGGCTTGTCCAGTAACTCCTGAGCAGCGACTTGCAATGCCTGCATGTCAGCCGGATTCCTAAACAGCACATCGACCCGGATACGCTCATCGAGTTTCTTGGCGATACTGGCATAGTCGATCAGATCCGGATCGGTGGAAAGCTGTATGGCAAGGCTCTTGTCCACAAAGAAGTTGTCCACGCCCTCCTGCTTGATGCCGACACTCTGCTTGAGGAAATCGGACAGATCGATACCGGTGCCCACCACGCCCAATGTCTTGCCTTCGTGCTTGAGCAGAACATTGATCCAGACCTTAACCACACCGAGATGTACATCGGGATCGACATTGACCTGATAGTCCGTATCCGCAGTCAGGGTTGCATAGAACCACATATCGCCTTTGTTCCCGGGCGACAGGGTGTAGCGATGCTGACGACCGGCGAAGCTGTTATCCGCATCGTTATAGTAATAATTCCCGCTATCCGCAAAAGCGGCGAAATAGCTGTGGTCGCTGAAGCGGAAACGATAGTCCTCGAGTATCTGCAGTCCCCGACGTCGCAGCACAGGATCGCGCTCGTTCAACGCCATCTCGATCAGGGCCGGCTCGGCGGCCATTTTGCGTGCCAGCGCGATTTCGCTGATCAGCGGGGACAGCGTGCGATATTTGTCGAACAACACCTGCCGCTGGGCGAGCTCGTGCCCCCAGCGCTGGTTGATATCCTCGACTATCGCGATGAACGTCAGCCACAGCAGTGCCCCGAACAGCAGAAACACAGCAGCACGCAATAGCAGGAAGCGGGTCGTCAGTTTCATCGTGTCATTTCAGAAAGCGCACAGCTTCCTCGGCTGGGAGCGGAGGACTGAACAGAAAGCCCTGATATTCCTCGCAGTGCAGCGACTGGATGAATTCCAGTTGGCCCGGCTGTTCCACACCTTCCGCCACCACCTTGATCCCCATGGCATGCGCCAGCGCGGCCGTCGCACTGACGATGCTGCGGTCGTTCGCATCGCTGGCGATATCGCGCACGAACGATTGATCGATCTTCAGACTGCTCATGGGCATCATCTTCAGACGGCTGAGCGACGAATAGCCGGTGCCGAAATCGTCCAGCGCCAGATTGAAGCCCGCTGCACTCAGCTGATTCAGCACATTGTGCTGATCGATGGCGGATTCCATCAGCATGCTCTCGGTCAGCTCAAGTTCGATGTAGCGCGCTTCCAGTCCGCCTTCGCGCACGATGCGCACGATACGATCGACCAGATCGGCCTGCTGGAATTGGGCGACTGACAGGTTGACTGAAACCGGCACGATGCTGTGTCCCTGCGATTGCCACATGCGTTGCTGCAGCACAGCCTGACGCAGCACCCAGTCGCCGATGCCGTTGATCAACCCGGTCTGCTCGGCCACCGGGATGAACACCGTAGGCGAAATGAAACCGAACTCCGGATGCTGCCAGCGCAGCAAGGCCTCCATGCCCACCACACTATGGTCGACACAAGCCACCTTGGGCTGGTAATACAGCGAGAACTGCTGCTGTTCGATGGCACCGCGCAGATCGTTCTCCAGTCGCAGCCGCTCCACCGCCTTGCGGTTCATCTGCTCCTCGTAGAAGGCGAAACGGTTGCGCCCGCTATCCTTGGCACGATACATGGCCAGGTCGGCATTGCGCATCAGTTGTACCTGTGTATTACCGTCATCCGGACACAGGCTGATGCCGATACTCGGCGTCACATGCAGGAGATGACCGTTGATCTCGAAACCGCTGGCGCAAGCGGAGATCATCTTGTCGGCCACGAAGCTCGCCTCGTTCTCGCTGCCGATATCGGTGATCAGTGCGATGAATTCGTCGCCCCCCTGACGCGCCAGCGTATCGGTGCGGCGCAGGCAGAGCTTCAAGCGCTCCGAGACTTGCTTCAACAATTCGTCCCCGATGTCGTGTCCAAGTGAATCATTGATGTGCTTGAAGTGGTCAAGGTCGATGAAGAACATCGCCAGTTTGCTGTCATGCCGCTCTGCCTGCGCCACCGCCTGCTCGACACGGTCGGCCAGCAGGTTGCGGTTGGGCAAGCCGGACAGTGTGTCGTAATTGGCCAGGCGAGTGATGCGCTCTTCTTCCAGCTTGCGTTCCGTGATGTCGATGAACACGCCGATGAAGTTCGTAATCTCGCCCTGTTCACTGCGCACGGTACTGATCGTCAGGAATTCGGGGAATATCTCCCCGCTCTTGCGCTTGTTCCAGATTTCGCCGCGCCAGCTGTTCTTTTCCAGCAGCTCCTTCCACATCGCACGATAGAACTGCGCCACCTGCCGCCCCGATGCCATGAAGCGCGGATTCTTTCCGATGACCTCATTGGCGCTATATCCGGTGATATCCGAGAAGGCGCGGTTGACCATCACGATGCGATTCTCGGCATCTGTGACGATGATGGCCTCGCTGTTCTGCTCGAACACCTTGGCCGCCAGACTCAGGCCGGCTTCCGCTTCACGTCTTTGCTTGATCTCACGGGTCAGGTTATCCACCATGTCGTGGATGGCCTGACTCAGATGCCCCACTTCGTTCTCGCTGCGGTGTGGCGGTACATCGTAGCTCAGATCCCCCCCCGCGACCTTCTCGGCTTCCAGGCTGATGTTACGGATCGGGCCTGCGATACGACCTGCCATCAGCCAGGTCAGCCAGGTGAAGAACAGACCGAGCAGTGCGCCCACCAGCAGAATATGCTCCTGCAGGGCACGCGCCGGCGCAAAAGCTGTCGTGATGTCCTCGCGCACCACTGCCGTCCAGCCGAAACCCTTGTAATCGCGATAACCCGACGACGTGGCATGCCCGACCAGATAGGTTCGGCCGTTATTGAACTGTTCGATCTGGTAACCATTTTTGGCGCCCGAACGAATATGCGCCATGGTATCGGGTGCCATGGCGTTGAAATCTGCCCAGGCGGCTTCCGGCCCGGACAATACCTTGCCATCGTTGCTCAACAGGAAGATGTCCTGCCCGGGTGTACGTTTGCTGTCCAACGCTTCGGAAGCCCAGCTCCAGTAGATATGTCCGCACAGCACTCCGAGCAGATTGTTCTTGTGATCGAACACGGGCGAAGCGACATCGACCAGATAGAAGGTCTCGCCGCTGGGGTTGGGTAACAACTTTGCCAACAGCATGGCATCGTGCACATCGCCGATGTAATCACCCTGACGTCCCTCGATACACCACGGGCGCCTGGAAAGATCCTTGCCTTCCAGATAGCCACCGGTGCCGACCAGCCCGATGGCATCCGGCCCGCAGAATCCGATCCATGCGTAGGCGTCGAAGTTCTGTTGCAGACGTTCCATCAGCTCGCGCTTGCGCGGCACCGAAACTTTGGGATCGCGCATCTCGTCCAGCAATGCGGCATTGCGGATCTCGCGACTGCGTTCATACATGCCGCGATCGAGCACATCCAGCGCGGTCTGTGCGCGCCGCATGAATCCCTCGCCCTCGCTCCGCTCGATCTGCTGCTTGCTCACATCAGCCGCATAAAAGCTCAATGCAGTGGATAGCAGCAGCACGACAGCGCCACTGGCCAGACTGATCTCTGCGCGCAGACTTCGGCGCGGATTCATCATCCTGAAGATTGAACTCATACCCCTCCTCGTACCTATCCTGCTATTTTCTTGCCATAGTAATGGCTTGATGAGGGATTTGCGAGGGGAAAGCCCGCCTCGCCCGCAGAATGCGGTACTACGTGCCGAGCGCCTGCCTCCAGCACTCATCCAGATGATTGTCCACCTGCATCACCACTTCCCGGTCAAGTTTGCCGTCTGCCATCATCTCGTTGAGTATCCGCATGATCATCTCAGGCGGCAGTGGTTCGCGATAGGGACGTTTCTGTGCCAATGCCTGAAACACGTCAGCCACCGCAACGATGCGCGCTTCCAGGGACAGGACGCCATTCTTCAGATGATAGGGATAACCCGTGCCATCGGCCCGCTCGTGATGTTGCGCCGCCCACTGCGTGATGGTCTCCAACCCTTTGATGTTGTGCAGGATGGAATAGGTATCGAAACTGTGACGCTGGATATGCGCATATTCTTCATCGGTCAGACGCTCGGTTTTCTCCAGCAAGGCATCGGGCTGGCGCAATTTGCCGATGTCATGCAACAGCCCCGCCAGTTCCAGCATCTCGCAGCTGTCTTCCGGCAGCTCTAACAGTGTGCCGAGGTAGCGCGCCAGCCGTGCCACGCCATCCGAATGTTGCCGGGTGAACGAGCTCTTGGCATCGACGATGAAGGAGAAGATGCGAACGATACTGCGCAGTTCCGCGAAATCCATCGGCTGCTGCTTTGTCTCCGACAGCCAGACCGACACATAGCCGCTGACCTGTCCGCTCTCCAATGACAGCCAGAAAGCTTCCGAGTGCGACACCTCCATGAAGGCATCCACCAGCTCCGGACAGAACCAGTCACCGCGCTTCTCCCATATCTTCTCGCGGATGTGCTCGCGCCCAAGCAGCAGATTGTTCTGATCGACCAGAAAGGCGAGTGAAAGGACATCCACGCGATCCACCATGTAGATGCAGTTCGCATTCCACTTGACCTCTTCCGGCAGGTCCATAGCCTTCAGTTCCGACCAGTGGGTGTGGTGGTAACGCACAACGGGCGAAAGCGGCTCGAGCATTGGGCAGCTCTTCAGCAGCTGTTCCCCCAGCACGCAGTGATCGTTCTCCTGCTCCCATTCGAACTGCGCCAGACGTTCGTGCACGACCGTTTTGGATACCCCGCAATCATGCAGGATCGCAGCCTGGAACAGATCGTCCACGCGCCTACCTTGCCAACCCATCTTTTTGGCGCATTCGGCTGCCATGAAGGCGACACGTTTGCCGTGGTGGATGTGCGTCACACCGACCAGATCGAGCGCGTCGGACAGCGAATAGATCGCTTCATGCAGATTGATGTTGTATTGGGCCATCGTGGCTCACTCCCGGGTCAAATATATGGTGGCAGACGCCATCAGGCATCCAGCGATTGCTCGAACTCATGCAAAGGCAGCGGCGTGCCGAAAAAATTGCCCTGAAAGTGATGACAGCCGCGCTGATCGAGGAAATCGCGCTGCGCTTCAGTCTCCACCCCCTCGGCGATCACGTCCAGCCCCAGTACTTCGGTCATGGCGATGATGGTCTGCACGATGGCGGCATCATTATGGTCATTCACGATGTCACGCACAAAGCTCTGGTCGATCTTGACCTGATCGAGCGGCAGCTGCTTGAGATATTGCAATGAAGAATAACCGGTACCGAAATCGTCCATCGAAAAATGCAGGCCGAACAGTTTCAGCTCGCGCATCTTGCTGATGGTGTCCTGCACATTTTCAAGCACCGTGCTTTCGGTCAGCTCCAGCTTCAAGCGGAAGGCTTTGACGCCATTCGTCAACAGTGCATGTTGCACCGTCGCAACGAAATCAGGCTGACGGAACTGCCGCGCACTGACGTTGATGGACAACACGATCTCGCGCGTGGTGTGGTGCGACTGCCAGGCTTTGAGATATCCGCACGCGGTCTCCAGCACCCATTTCCCTATCGGCAGGATCAAGCCGTTCTCTTCTGCAAGCGGGATGAAGTGGCTCGGCTGGATCAGCCCCTGCTCTGGATGCTGCCAGCGCACCAGCGCCTCGGCACCTATCACCCTGCCGGTGCTGTCCACCTGACGCTGCAGGTACAATCTGAGCTCATTGTTCTCTACCGCATGCGTCAACTCTTCGCCCAGCTTCAGTCTAGACTCCAGTTCGGCCTGCAGTGCGGGATCGTAGAAGCGGATCGCATCACGCCCTGCTGCCTTGGCCTGATACATGGCGGTGTCGGCATATTTCAGCAGGTCGTCGATCCTGGTCTGGTTATCGAGGAAGGTCACGATACCGATACTCGTCGATACACGCGCCGGGATCCCCGTTAAATCAAAAGGTTCATGCAGCATGGACCGGAATTTCTCGGCGATGTTCTCTGCCATTGCAGCCGCTTCTGCCGCCTTCTCGCTCAAGCCTTCCATGATGACGATGAACTCGTCCCCCCCAAATCTCGACACGGTATCGCCATCACGCACGCTGGCGACCAGACGTCGCGCGACCTCCTTCAACAGTTCGTCGCCGGTAGCATGCCCCTTGGTATCGTTGATGACCTTGAAATCGTCCAGATCAAGCATGCACAAGGCTCCGTACCGCTTGTTGCGGGCACTTGCCGCCAGCGCCTGCTGCAAACGGTCATGCATCAGCCGGCGATTCGGCAGTCCTGTCAGCGTGTCGAAGAAAGCCAATTGATGGATCTGCGACTCGGCTTCCTTGCGATCCGAGATGTCTTCGTACATGCCCAGTACGCCGATGACCTCGCGCTGAGCGTTGCGCAACGGCACTTTGGAAGTGCGCAACCAGAGCGTTCTACCCTCCGGCGTGCTCTGCTGTTCATCGAAGTTCAACCTCGCCTTGCCGGAATCCATCACCTTCCGGTCATCATCGCGGTACTGCTCCGCTTGTGCGCTCCAGCCCATGGAAAAATCATCACGCCCTATCAATTCTTCCGGCGCATGCAATCCGGCATCGTGCGCAAAGGCTGTGTTGCATCCAAGATATTTCAGTTGCCTGTCCTTCCAGAAGATACGTATGGGCGCAGTCTCCAGTACGGAACGCAGCATCTCATTCGCCTCGTACAACATCCGTTCGTTCTTCTTCTGCTCCGTCAGATCGATGAAGAAGGAAAAGGTGCGCGCGCCCTCCTCTGTATCGACCCGTTTTGCCGACACCAGCACCGGGAACTCACTGCCATTCTTGCGCAAACCCCGGGTCTCATAGATGTTCTGGACCTGCTCCCCTTGCACACGCTTCTGCAACTTGTCGGCCACATCCGCACGGGATGACGGTGCGATGACATCCAGCAAGGAGCGTCCCTGCAACTCGCCGCTGTCGGCATAGCCGAACATTTCCAGCCATACGGAATTGACATCCAGTATCAGCCCGTCACTGGAGAAACCCACACCGATCGGGCTCAGATCGACCAATGAACGGAATTCTTTTTCCAGTTGCAGCAGGGAGTGTTGCATCTGCTTCTGCCTGGCTTCGGAGGCCGCGATCTGGGCATCGTTGTTTCGGCACAGCAGGATCGCTCTGGATAACTGCGCCAGTACCGGCTTCAGGATCAGCGGCAGCGCCAGCGTGGTCTCCGGTTTTTCAATACCCAGCAAGACCAGCAATGCATGCCCTTCCAGTGGCAGCCTCAGGAAAGCGTGATAAGGCGCATGCACCCCCTTGATCGGAACCGAGAGCACGCTCTCCTCAACGCCAGCAGCACTGTTTGCGCACACCAGCGCACGCGGCAATTCGACGGTCTTGCCGGTCATCGTCACCAAGTCGAAATCACCGACTGCGGCTTCGATCTTCATCAGCTGCGCCCCTTCGGACTGCATGCAGTTTTCGACATCCAGGCAGACGAAACCGGCAGAGTATGAGGTGTGATACAGCAGACGTTGCAAGGTACGCACCAGCAGCGTGTGCAGCTTGATCTCCGATCCTATCGTGACCGACAGATCGTAGAGGACCGGCAGTATGTCGCGTGGTTGCTGCACTGCCCCATCTACCAGCGCGCCACAACCAGCGTGGCGTTATGGAACAGGGGATAGCCGTGCAGTGTGGAACCGCCGATCTCGCCCAGCGAGAGTGCGCCAGCGATGTTGGATGGCGAAGTGCGGGAGCTGAACTCCTGCAGCTCGGCCGTCGCCTGCTCCATCCCCAGGTGCATGCGCCGACCCGCGCAGTAGAACAGCAACAGGTCGTCACCTTTTTTCCCGTCGCCCATCGCCTGCAGGCCATCCATCAACACACGCAAGGTCTCGTGGGTATCGACCTCCGGACGTTCCAGCAGGGTCAGTACCGAATTGGCCGGTACTTCACCGACACAGAACAGTGATCCGTCATCGTTCAAGGCGACCGGGATGCGCACCACCACGTGATGGTTGGCACGCACGATACCGAACGGGAAATGCACCGCATGCTCGTAAAAGTTCTGCTGGTCGATCTCGATGCCGTATTGCTCGCGCACCAGCTCCTGGTAGACCTCGAACGCGGGGCGCCAGTCGATCTGCGCGATGCGGTTGCCCTCGGTGGATGTGGCATACACGGTGCGCGTGGGCGCATGGTAACCATGTTCCAGGATCGCGCCCTGATGGTCGGGGATCAGCATGAACAACGCTCCGTTGCCGATCACCCGTTCAGCATCGAACAGGCACGGCATGGGCTGGAAGGTCTCGCTGCCCGCATTGACACCGGCATAATGCACGCGGTTGGCAAGATTGAGATAGAGCGCGTCGAGGATGGAGCCGATGTTGGGCTGCATGGCATCGAACAGCATGAACAGGGTCGCATGCGCAGTTCCGTTCAGGTGTGACACCAGCGAGGCGCAGACTTCGCGCATGCGTGCTTCGGTGGCCTCCGCATCGGTCGGCAAGTCTTCCAGCAGCATGGTCGGCGGCATCCGGTCGAAGCGCAGCAGCCATACGCCTTGCGTACGGAACACCCCGCCTTCGAGCAGGGCCGGAAAGATGCCGCCGACCAAAGGCAATGCCTTGTTCCTGCATGCCGTCTGCAAGAGGGGCAGCTTGTCCTTCTCCGCCTCGGGCAACAGCGCACACAGCCCCGCTTGAGGATATGCCGATTGCCAGCGGGACAGGATGTCGTCCAGCTCTGCAGGGGCGATCGACGGTAGATAGTGCAATGCGTCCTTATGTCCCATGATGTCCCCCTCCTTTACGCGGATGATAACTGTTCTGGCCGCAGTGCAGCTTCGAATTCCTCCAGCGGTAAAGGCTTGCCAAACAAGAAACCCTGGAAGTTGTAGCAACCACGCAGTTCCAGAAACTCCTGCTGTTCCGGCGTTTCCACGCCCTCTGCGAGCACGTTCAGCCCCAGTGCACCGGTCATGGCGATGATGGTCTGCACGATGGCAGCATCGTTTGGATCGCTCGCGATGTCGCGCACAAAACTCTGATCGATCTTGATCTGGTCCAGCGGCAGGCGCTTGAGATATTGCAATGATGAATAACCGGTACCGAAGTCGTCCATGGAGAAGCTGATGCCCAATAGCTTCAGTTCACGCATCTTGGCGATGGTGTCTTCCACATCCAGCAACACCGTACTTTCCGTCAGTTCCAGTTTGAGCAGGGAAGGACGTGCGCCGGTATCCAGCAGCACACGGCTCACCTGAGCGACGAACTCTGCCTTGCGGAACTGACGCGCACTGACGTTGACCGCAAGTGTGAGATGCCGGGTATGCGCGTGCTGCTGCCAGGATTTGAGTTGCAGGCACGCCGTGCGCAGGGCCCACATCCCCATCACCTCGATTTGCCCGGTATCTTCCGATAGCGGGATGAACTGTGCAGGCAATATCAATCCGCGCTGCGGATGTTGCCAGCGCATCAGGACTTCTGCCCCAAGTGGACGGCGCATGCCATCCACCTGCACCTGATAATAAAGCTGCAACTGTTTTTCCCGGATTGCGATGTCCAGCTCGCTTTCCAACTCCAGCCGGGTGTCGATAGCTGCCTGCATCGCAGGATCGTAGAAGCGGATGGTGTTGCGCCCTGCCTGTTTGGATTGGTACATGGCGATGTCGGCGAACTTGAGCAGGTTCTCGATGGTCTCCTCATGCCCGCGATAGAGCACCACCCCGATGCTGGGCGAGCTGAAGTGGCGATTGCCTTCGAGCAGATAGGGATCGTTCAGCACGTCGCGTATCTTTTCCGCCACCAATTCTGCCTGAGCCGCCGCCTCTGCAGCACTCTGCCCCAATTCTTCCAGCACCACCACGAACTCGTCACCGCCCAGTCGCGCCACTGAATCCCCTTCGCGTACTGTCCTGCGCAGACGTTCCGCCACTTCACACAACAACTGGTCGCCCACATCGTGACCTTTGCTGTCATTGACCTTTTTGAAATCATCCAGATCAAGCAGCATCAGGGCGCCATAGCGCTCGCTACGCGCACTGACCGACAAGGCCTGCAGCGCACGATCCATCAGCAGCCTTCGATTGGGCAATTGAGTCAGCGGGTCATAGAAGGCGAGCTGGTGGATATCGCGTTCGGATTGTTTGCGATCGGTGATATCGAGGATGACACCGATGATGCCCATTGGGTCGCCGTTGCTGTCGTTCAACCTGGCTTTGTGGAAAATCACGTCATGCAGGGTACCGTCGCAATGCTTCACATTGCTTTCATACACCTGCACTCCGGTTTCTGAGGTGAGCAGATCAAGATCCTTGTCACGATAGACCTCCGACTGTGGCTGCGGCGCGATCTCGAACACCGTCTTGCCGATGAT
>JAHJQE010000007.1 GCA_018819205.1 Gammaproteobacteria bacterium | reverse complement strand
GACTTGCCGGAACCCGTGCCGCCGACCACCAGCACCAGACCGCGCTTGTGCATGATGACCTCTTTCAGCACTTCGGGCAGGTCGAGTTTCTCGAAATTGGGGATCTCGGCGGCGATGGTACGGATGACCATGCCGACGTGCTGCTGCTGCACGAACACGTTGACGCGGAAACGCGACACGCCGGGCACCGAGATGGCGAAGTTGCATTCCATCTCCTGGTCGAACTCGGCACGCTGCGTCTCGTTCATCAGCGCATAGGCGAGCTGGCGGGTGATCTTGCCGTTGAGCTTTTGCGAGGTCATCGGCTGCATCTCGCCGTGCGACTTCATGCTGGGCGGGAAGTCGTTGGAGATGAACAGGTCGGAACCGCCTGCCCTGCTCATGGCGGTGAGCAGTTTGATGATGTATTCGTATGCTTGCTGGTCGGTCAGGCCTGTGGACATTTTTTTTCCAGTACGGTTATCACTGCGGATCGAATCGGGGGCGCATTCTAGCAGCAGAGAAACGCAATAAAGGACTGCTTAGTCGTAGTGGCTTTGACGCTTGCATCAGGCGGCCACCTTCGTGCAGAGAACTGCTAGACTCCGCGCCCCATGGACATCGACCTCATCGCCAAAGAGCTGGAACAGACCGGCTATATCGTGCTGGCCAAGCCGCTGGCGGACGAGCTATTGGAAGGACTGCTGGCGCGTTGCGAGGACGATGGTACGGGGCGCTTCCAGTCCGCGCATGTCGGGCGCGGCGCGGCGAAACAGCGCATCGAATCCATCCGTGGCGATGTCATCAGCTGGATAGAGGGAGAAGACCCCGTCGATCGCGCCTTCCTGGAACAGATGGAGAACCTGCGACGGGAGCTGAACGCCCGCCTGTTCCTGGGCATGTTCGATTACGAGAGCCACTACGCCATCTACAGCGCAGGCTATGGTTACGCGAAGCATTCGGATGTGTTGCAGGGCAAGAAGAACCGCATCCTGACCACGGTGCTGTACCTGAACAAGGACTGGCAGCCGGAGTATGGCGGCGAACTGGTGGTGTATGACCCAAGCGGCGAACAGGAACTGCTGCGGCTACAGCCGACCTTCGGCACGATGATCATCTTCCTGAGCGAGTCGTTCCCGCATGAGGTGCTGCCTTCGCGTGCCACGCGCCGCAGTATTGCGGGCTGGTTCCGCGTCAGCGGCAGCTAATATTCCTCACCTTCGTCCATGATCTGATACGGCTCCATGGTGACCGATTCGATGCGTGCACCCAGCATGACCACTTCCCCTTCCCGCCGGGTGTTGCCAGTCTCGGTGAATTCGAAACGATAAGTGCGGCGCAGGATACGGCGTCCGTTGTCATCACGGGCCAGTTGCACTTTGGTGCTGGCGACGGTGTCGTCGAGGAACTGCACCCCGGTCTGCTTGCAGATCAGCCTGCCCGCCTCGCGCGCGATCTCGAGGATGCGGATGCTGTGCAACCAGAACCAGATCAGTGCGCCCATCACCAACAACAAAATCAAACTCGCAAAGTCCATGTGGCGTCCGTTCAGTTCAGGGGCGCGAAGCGCGGCACGCTCTGCCCCTCGTGCAGCACCGTTTCGAAGAACACATCCTTGGGACGCGCCCAGATCTGACCTTCATCCGACTTGTAGATCATCAGCATGACACTGGGATCGGCTTCCAGCTTCGCCTCGCACACGATCTCGTAGATGCCGCCTTTGTAGTGTCTGTATCTCATCTTGCTCACCGTTGTAATTCGTTCCAGCGCGAATCTTATACTGTCCACCCGCATGAGCAGTTAACATCCGTGCCTATCTATCCTGTCTCTCCAACGCTATGCGCAACAACCTTGCCACCGATGTGAAGCGCCGCGAAGCCTGGGCCTGGGCGATGTACGACTTCGCCAACTCGGGCTACACCACCATCGTCATCACGGCGATCTTCAACGCCTATTTCGTCTCGGTGGTGGCAGGCGGCGCACCGTGGGCGACGCTGGTGTGGACGCTGTCGCTGGCAACCTCTTATCTGCTGATCATGCTGACCGCGCCGCTGCTGGGCGCGTATGCGGATGCCTATGCGGCGAAGAAGCGTCTGCTGCTCGCCACGACTGCAGGTTGTGTGCTGTTCACCGCCGCGCTCTATTTCGCCGGACCGGGCATGCTGTGGCTGGCGATCCCGCTGATCGTGCTTTCCAATTTCTTCTACGGCAGCGGCGAGAACCTGATCGCGGCCTTTCTGCCGGAACTGGCACGCGAGGAGTCGCTGGGCAAGGTGTCGGGCTGGGGCTGGAGTCTGGGTTATGTGGGCGGATTGTTGAGTCTGGGCGTCTGCCTCGCCTATGTGAGCTGGGCACAGGCACGCGGCGATACGGCAGCGGACTTCGTGCCGGTGACCATGCTGTTCACGGCGGCACTGTTCGCGCTGGCCAGCCTGCCCACCTTCCTGATCCTGAAAGAACGCGCCCTGCCACAACCGCATCTGGTCGGCAAGAACATGCTGCAGGAATCCTTCGCACGCCTGCTGCAGACCCTGCGCCATGCCCGGCATTACCGCGACCTGCGCCGCTTCCTGATCTGTACGGTGAGTTATCAGGCGGGCATCCAGACGGTGATCACGCTGGCCGCCATCTATGCGCAGCAGGCGATGCACTTCACCATGCAGCAGACGCTGGGCCTGATCTTCGTGGTCAACATCACGGCAGCGCTCGGCGCTTTCTCGTTCGGATACCTGCAGGATCGCATCGGCCATGTGCCGGCCATCGCGCTGACGCTGCTCGGCTGGATGGTGATGGTGCTGATGGCCTGGGCCGCCGAAGGGCCGAGCTTGTTCTGGGCGGCGGCCAATCTGGCGGGGCTGTGCATGGGCGCGAGCCAGTCGGCCGGTCGCGCCCTGGTCGGCCTGCTCTCCCCCGTGGCGCGCCGCGCCGAGTTCTTCGGCCTGTGGGGTCTGGCGGTCAAGCTGTCGTCCATCCTGGGCCCCGTGACCTACGGTCTGGTGAGCTGGCTGACGGCAGGCGACCATCGCACGGCGATACTGGTCACTGGCGCGTTCTTTCTGGCGGGCTTGCTGATCTTGCGCGGCGTGGATGCGACGCGCGGCAGACAAGCGGCACTGCAGGAAGAAGCCTGACTTCGAGGCGGTGTCGAATTGATCTAGAATCCTCACCACATCCCTCCGGAGGTAGAAGCCATGGCAGACCGCTACTTCAGCAAACAGACTTTCGCGTTCCTCTCCGCTCTGGAGCAGAACAACAACCGCGAGTGGTTCGAACAGCACCAGCAGGAATACGAAGACCTGGTGCGCAGCCCCGCGTTGGACTTCATCAGCGACATGTCGGACGAGATGCCGGCCATCTCGCGCCACTTTCTGGCGCAGCCGAAGAAGGTCGGCGGTTCCCTGATGCGGGTGTATCGCGACACACGTTTCAGCAAAGACAAGACGCCCTACAAGACCAACATCGGCATCCAGTTCCGGCATGAGCTGGGCAAGGACATCCACGCACCGGGTTATTACCTGCACATCGCGCCGGGGGAGTGCTTCGTGGGGGTGGGCTTGTGGCATCCGGATGCGGTTGCGCTGTTCAAGATCCGCGAGGCCATCGTGCAGAAGCCGGAGGCATGGCTCGCGGCACGCGACGATGCGGCTTTCAGCGAACATTATGAGCTGGTCGGTGATGCGCTGGCCAACGCGCCGCGCGGTTTCGCCAAGGACCACCCGCAGGTGGACGACCTGAAACGCAAGGATTTCATCGGTTTGGCGAATATGAGCGAGGCGACCGTGGCCTCAGCCAAACTCCGCCCGCTGGTGGTGGAGCGTTACCGGCAGGCCGCCCCTTTGATGCGTTTCCTGTGCCAGGCACTGGAACTGCGCTTCTGATCCGAACAACCCTGTTGCGTGTAGCCATTTTTATCGGCTTGCCAAAGGCGTAGCATGATTCTCACTCGCGGGTGCAAACCCGCGGTTCCTGTTCTTTAATTTGTTGAAGGAGAAGATCATGCACACAGCCGACATGTTGATCTACGTGCATCCCGAACTGGAATCACAGTCGAGGATGGATCTGGAAAGGAAGATGATGGGACGCATCGGTGTGGATTGCGCGGAGTTCGAGCACAAGCCGCATCCGCATTCCCTACTGGTCAGATACGACCCCGAAGAAGTGGAAAGCATCGAGTTGCTGCACATGGTGCGCGATATCGATCCAAAAGCCGCGATGGTGGGCATGTAGCCCCAGTACAGAAATGACAGATAGAATCCTGAAGCCCGCCTGTGCGGGCTTCCTGTTTTCGAACCTCACCTAAATGGAGGCTGCCATGAAGAGATTCCTTGTTTCCCTTGCCCTGCTCTGCCTGTCCGCAACGGCCATTGCGGCGGTGGAAGGTGTAGAAGTCACCTACTCCGCCAACGGTACGACGCTGAAAGGCTGGCTGGCTTACGAAGGCCATGCGATGGGCAAACGCCCGGCGGTACTGGTGGTGCACGAATGGTGGGGACACAACGCCTACGCACGCAAACGGGCGAACATGCTGGCTGAAATGGGCTATGTGGCGCTGGCGGTGGATATGTACGGCGACGGCAAACAGGCGATGCACCCCGACGATGCGGGCAAGTTCTCCGGCGAAGTCGCGAAGAACCGCCCCATGGCCAAGGCCCGTTTCGAGGCGGCGATGAAAGTGCTGCGCGACGATCCGCGTGTGGACGGTAGCAAGCTGGCCGCCATCGGTTACTGCTTCGGCGGATCGGTGGTGCTGAACATGGCGCGGGAAGGCGAACCCTTGCGTGGCGTGGCCAGTTTCCACGGCGGACTGGCGACCGACACCCCGGCACAGAAAGGCAAGGTGAAAGCAAAGATACGCAGTTTCACCGGCGCAGAGGACAAGATGATCCCCGCTGCGCAAGTTCATGCGTTCGAGCAGGAGTTGAAAGCGGCGGGTGTGGACTACAAAACGGTGGTGTACCCCGGCGCGATGCACAGCTTCACCAATCCTGATGCGGATGCGTATGGCAAGAAGTTCAACCTGCCGCTGGCCTATGACGCAGCGGCGGACAAGGATTCAT
>JAHJQE010000050.1 GCA_018819205.1 Gammaproteobacteria bacterium | reverse complement strand
TGCTGACCGGGCAGGCAGGACGCCCACCGTTGCTGCTATCTTCAAACTCCTGAGTGATATTGTCAACAATATCCATTGCAGGGATATAGAGGCTGGGGCTGGCAACTATTCGGCTTTATGTAGCGCCCTTCATAAGGCCGAACAGCAGCCCTTAGGAATTCTCTTCTCTCAATGCTGCACGTGTGAGCCGGTCGAATCCCAGCGTGGAGTGTTTGTCGATATCGAGGTACTGATCGGTGACATCTGTCTCGGTGACGATACAGTTGTTGCTGCACCATTTTTCCCAGGCAGGTATTCCGGCAGGGTAGTTGCCGGGCAGGCCGACGAGTTGGTAGAGTCTGCCACTGCGGGTGCTGACGGTCATGTTGTGGGCGTCGAAGTGGCCGATGGCGCTGGAGGTGCGTGCGAAGTTGTGGGTGACGTCATGCCCGTGTACATGATGACTGCGTGTGCCTTGCTTGGTGGTGATCTCCATCACGCTCCAGCGGCGCAGGGTGACTTCATGCGATCCTTCAGGTGCTTTTCTGACTACCATTGCTATCTATCGGTCCAAAATTGATTTCTGAAACGGACTTGATTCTATCGTGAGTAGGGGGTACTGCGCATATCCCTCGTCCATGACGCCTGCCTCTGCCGCGCGCTTGAACCAAGCTCCTGTGAACAGATGGCTTTGAATAAAAATGAACGCCATATGAAGCGTGCGTGGCAGTGAATAAATCTAACATTGGGTAGCCGCGCCCCTGTTCAGGTTCGCGCGGCTGATGATTCTTTGAAGATTGACTCAGGGTGCCTTGGGAGTGGTGTAAGGCACTTCTTTCTGGTGCGGTTCCCAGATAGTTTCATAACCAACGAAGAACTGTCCCGGTACGATCTCTTTCTGGCGGGTGGTTACGTGGAATGCGTGACCATCTGGAACTTTGGGGCGGCAAAAAGGCTTCTTTTCTTCACTCATGATCCTAACTCCTTTGGTTGAAAAATCAGTAGCCGAAAACGGGAGGAGGGCCTCCAAATTTCCGGTGAAATTGTACTCGTTAGCGTGTGTAATGTCCCTTCTTCGGGATCACGTGACGCACGCCTCCCTGCGGGTTCTCAACATCCCCTTTGTAGCGGGGGATGATGTGGATATGCACATGGAAGATGCTTTGCCCGGCCGCCGGTCCGACATTGACGCCGATGTTGTAACCGTCCGGATAGAACTCTTCATCCAGCAGTTTTTTTTCTTCACGGATGAGGCCCATACAAGCAGCGACTTCTTCCTCCGTCAGCTCGAAGAAGCTGGCGACATGCCGGCGCGGGATGACCAGCGTATGACCCGGACTCGTGGGGTAGGTGTCGCGCGCGCTGTAGGCAAGTTCATGTTGTAGCGATACGCCGCGCGGATCCTTGCAGAACAGGCAGGGATCGTTGGGGTCGCGTTTCTTTTCCTGTGTAGCTTCAGACGTCAACAGCATACCTCTTTCTGTACGTTATACTCGGACGAAGAAAATCATCGACGAGGAAAACATCGTGGCATCGAACAAAGGACGGGCTTACTTTGCATTGCTTGGTTACCATTTCAATCCTGACGACATCACGCGTTTGCTCGGGATAGAACCCACCACGGTCAATGCCGCGGGCGCATACAGCGGGCTGGATAAACCCGTCATCAGTTCCTGGGAGTTATCCACGGAGACACTTGCCGGAGAGGTGGATGTGTTCGCTTTGACCGACAGCCTCGTCAAGCAACTTGAGCCCCTCAAGGAAAAGATCGTTGAAGTCTGCAAGAGCCACAATCTGTCTCCACGGTTGGGCGTGGCGCTGACCTTGTCCATCGATAAGGGTGAAGCCAGCCCGGAAGTCGGTTTCGGCGCGCGCACGATCCGCTTCCTGGCGGATACCGGCTCATTCATCGAGGTGGAGAACAGACTTTCCGAGCGAGTCTGATCCATCCTTCACCCCGCGACCTGAGTGCTCGACGCGGTTCGCGCCAGTTTCATCTGTTCCTGACAATGCCTCAAGCACAGCGGTTGCAGCGCGTGCGCGAAGCATTCGATGATCACTTCGAATTCATCCGCGACTTCTTCGGCCAGTGCGGCGTCGTTGCTCATCTGCGCCAGCACGTTCTGTGCGGTCGCCTTGTTCACGCGGCAGAGGACGGACACATGAATGGGCAGCTGCTGCTCCATGCCGACCGTCAATGCCTTTTCGTATGAGTTGATCGCTTCTTTCAAGCGATCCGGATTCGCTTCCGACTCGCCGAGATGATGCAAAGTTATGCCCCGGTTGTTATGGGTGGCGGTCAGTTCCAGTGCATGATCGTCTGCGTTGAGTACGGCCAGCGCATTCTTGTAGGCGACCACGGACTTTTGCAGTTGACGGTTACCTTTGAGCTGGATGCCATAGGTATAAAAGGTCGCGCCGAGTTGGTGCATGGTCTGCATCCAGTCTTCCGGATGTGCTTCTCGCGTCCAGACCAGCAAGGCGTTGGTGTAGGCATCCACTGCGAGCTTCAACGGGTTGGTCATTTCATTCAAGCGGCCCAATGACTGATTGGCCGTGCCGAGGTTGTATTGCGTGGCCGCCCATTCCAATGGTGAGTCTTCCTGAGTGTAGCTTTCCAATGCCTGTTCGAAACACAGGACGGCCTGCTCGAACAAGGCAGCATCTCTGCGCTGCTGGCCCAGTGCGGCGAGGATGTTGCCGAGATTGTTCTGCATTTCCACGCTTGGAGAGGAAGCCAGCGAGGCCTGCAGTGCTTCGCGCAGGCGCTCGAAGATGCGGGTGCTATAGCGGTGCTGCTCGTAATAGCCGCGCGTATAGCGGAAGTTATCCGAGACGGCGACTTGCGTATCCGGCATGGCCGCTGCCGCTTCTTGATCACTCAGCAGACAGAGTCCATCCGCAATGGAGCGTTCCAGTGCTTTGTTAGAGGGGTAGAGGGGGTACAGGGTAGAACGCTTCATTGTGCCCGTTCGAGTATCTCGTTCAATTCCGGATCTGCGCCGACCGCGCCGCCAAGATCGATCTCTTCCTCGGTCGCATCACGGATGGATAGGACTTCCAGCATGAAGGTGACTTCCCTGCCGCAAAGCGGGTTGTTGCCATCGACAGTCAATGTCTGGTCGTCGAAGCGGGTGACGATGAAGTCTCTGGGCTCACCTTTTTCATTCTCCATGGTGATGGTCATGCCGATCTCCCGATACTCTTCCGGGACGTTCTCGATGCGATCGGTGAATACCAGTGATTCGTCACGCTCGCCGTATAGCAGTTTGGTGTCGATCGGCACTTCGATGATGTCGCCAACCTTTTTGCCATACAGGGCCTTGGTCACTTCCTCGGACATCACGTCATTCACGCCATGCACATAGCCCAGCGGGTATTCGACGGTGACCAGTACGTCGCCGGTCTTGTCGTCGATGACCCGGTAATTCAGCTCAACGAATTTTTCGTCTTCAATGGTATCTGACATATGGAATCTTTATAAAACCCTGTATTAAAAAATGGTGGCGCCAAAGATCCTCACCTTGTCTTTTTCATAGCCGAGTACCAGCCTGCCCAGCCATTCTCCCGGTTTTTTCAAGCTTCTCTGTTTGTATAGCACGGTGACATAGTCGCCGCGACGGATGATGCCCAGATATTCATAGTCCGGTGACAGTGATTTTGCCAGTTCACTGCGGGCGAACTGCTTGCCCATCTCGACCTCATTCGCACCCGCAATAAGTGTGCTCGAAAAGTTGCGCGTGAAAGCCCCGTAGTTGCCTTCGTTCGAGTATTTGACCAGATCCGCCCACATCGGATTTGCGATCTCCAATAGTTCTTCATCTGTCTTATCAATGATATTCATCAACCCAACTCCATTTTTGCGAAAGAGATAAAAAGAGGACCAACATAAAATATGCCGGTCCTCTTTAATGTACTACCAAGTCATCGCAAATGTCTTTGCGTAAGCCTGATTTTACAAAACCGGTAAATCAAGCCTGCGTCTGCCTAGTGATGGTCTGTCGGCGGTGCTTTCTCCACATCACCTACCAGGTGGTAGAGCGGTGCTTTTTCCATCGTGTACTCACCGGTTTTGGGATCACGACGAGACACCGTCAGCACGTGCCAGTTCTTGTCATCCAGCTTCATCGCATCGCCACGGTAGTAGTAGCCCGGCCAACGCGTCTCCTTACGGAACAGTGTGTGATGGAACACACTCTCGGAAGTCAGGAAACGATGCTTCAGCTCCCATGCACGCAGCAGTTCATGGATGTCTGACGCAGCGACCTTCTCCAGATCCTCACCCAGGATCGACATCTTCTTCAGGCCGATGTTCAGGAGCTTGTCGTTGGTCATGTAGTTGACGCCGAAACCACCGCAATACTCGTCCATCAACTTCTGCAGACGATCCAGACCCTGTCTCGGGTTGATGAAGTTGGGGTTGACGCTACCGGCAACCACTTCATTGCTGTAGACACGATAGGTTTCCAGCGGCTTGTATATCTGTTCCTTACGACGCTCGATCTGCGCGGAAGAAACACGGATGCCCTCAGCTTTGCCGTCATCGATATATTTGCAGGCAGCCTTGGCAGCCAGACGACCTTCGGTGAAAGAACCGGAAGAGAAGGCGTGCGGTGTGCCGCCGACCGCATCACCGGCACCGAACAGGCCTTCGATGGTCGTCATGCGGTTGTAGCCCCAGTAGTACTCCGGTGGAGACACATCTTCCGGACCAGAGCACCATGCACCGCAACCGGTAGCATGCGAACCCATGACATAAGGCTCGGAGGTGGTCAGCTCGGGATTCTCGTACTTGGGATCGACGTCCGTGGCGGCCCAAAGCACGGCCTGACCGACGGTCATGCCCAGGAAGTTGTGCCAGCCGATCTCTTCCAGATGCGGGTCCTGGAAGGCTTCCATGGTGACCATGTGAATCGGGCCGCGACCGGCATTCACCTCGTTGATGATCGCGTGGTTACGCAAACAGGTCGGAATAGGACGATGCGTGCGGTGCGAGACTTCAGGGTCCAGATATTCCTTGCCGACCATCTCCTGCAGGGCAGGGAACCACTTGGACTCGTACTCTTCACCATAGGCGTTCTGGGTATAGGTCTTGAGGTGCAGGAAGTAGGCGCCGACAGGGCCGTAACCATCCTTGAATCGCGCCAGCACGATGCGGTTCTCCATCTGGGTCATCTTCGCGCCGGCTTCGATCATCAGGCCATAAGCGGAACCCGAGGACCACGGTGCGTACCAGACGCGGCCCGCACCTTCACCGACAGAGCGCGGCTTGAAGATGTTGGAAGCACCTCCGGCACCGCAGACAACGGTCTTGGACTTGAATACGTGGTAGTTGCCCGTGCGGACATTGAAGCCCACGGCACCCGCAACACGGTTCTCCTTGGATTCATCCATCAGCAGGTGGGTCAGACAGACACGGTTGAAAACCTTGTCCGCCGACTTCTTGGCGGCCTCGGCGACGATAGGCTTGTAGGACTCACCGTGGATCATGATTTGCCAGCGGCCTTCACGCAGGAACGAACCCTTCTTCTCGTTGCGCATGATGGGCAGACCCCACTCTTCGAAGTTGTGCACGGTGGAGTCGACGTGGCGCGCCATGTCGAACGCGAGGTCTTCGCGCACCATACCCATCAGGTCGATACGTGCATAACGCACATGGTCTTCGGGATTGTTTTCGCCAAAGCGTGTGCCCATGTAGCAGTTGATCGCATACAGGCCCTGTGCGACTGCACCGGAACGCATGATGTTCGCCTTTTCGGCGATGACGATCTTCTTGTTCTGACCCCAATATCTGGCTTCGAATGCCGCACCCGTACCGCCCAGGCCCGCGCCTGCAACCAGGATGTCGATATTGTCTTCAATGATTGTCTGGTAGCTCATTAGTATTGCACTCCCTCTTTGATTTCCAGACCATTGGATTCCAGTGTATGCAGGCCACCTTCATCCATGCGGATATATTTCGGCTCGTTGAACAACAGTTGGCTGTCGCGCATCTCCTTGCTCGGAGCAGGCACGTCTGCGAGTTTCGGTGTCGCCGAACCCCAGGGCTTGGTCGTGATCGGCGCCAGCAGTTCCATGTCTTTCTTGCCGTTGCGGAACTTGATGCGCCACGCGATGGTGCCTTTCTCCTCGTCGCGGATCACGCGTACCGAGTGACCCAGCGGAGCGAAGTCGGCATAACCGCGAACGTCGATCGCCTGGTGTGGACATGCCTTCACGCAGGAATAGCATTCCCAGCACATGTTGGGTTCGATGTTGTAGGCACGTCGCAGCTTCTTGTCGATGTGCATGATGTCGGACGGGCAGATGTCGACGCATTCACCGCAACCGTCACAACGCGTCATATATACAAAGGTTGGCATAATTTATTCCTCTATTCTTTATAGATGATTGGTCGATTCAGTAGTGGTTTGCTCTTTCAGCCTTGATGCAGAGCCCCATGTTGGGTGGATTCTTGCCCATATAGGTGGGGATGTCCGGGAATTTGCGTTGCACTTCCGGATCCGTCAAATCATAGTCTGGCGGCAGATTCTCGCGACCACCATCTGCCATGATGATCTTCTTCTGGTGTGCCGCAGCCGGCTTGAAGAACATGTGGGCGAACTTGGACCAGTAGACGCCGCCGAACAGAACGGTGCTGGACAGGATGAACAAGGCGAAGGGGATACCCAATCCGCCGCCGGTGAACGACCAGATCAATGCGAAAGTCGAGGTGGCGAGCAGCGAGACGATGAACAAGTCTGCACGCTCGAAGCGGAAGCATGACAGGCCTTCCGCAGCCACATCAACGCGGATGAAGAACCAGAACCAGTAGCCACCAACGGCCAGCATCAGTGCGCCGATATGCCACAGTTGCGGCAGCAAGGTGGAAGTGGACTCCGGCGAGAAGATCATGATCGCGGTCGTTGCAGCGAAGATGATGAATCCGTACATGGTCAACAGATGGGAAAGTCTGCGTCGTGGGTTGCTGAACTCACCGGAGGTCAATACTTCGTTGACCAGCACCGAAACTGCGATCGATGCTTTTTCTCCGCCACTGACAGAGCGCTTGGCGCTCTTCTGCGCTTTTTTCGCATTCTCGAAAAAGTATTTCGCGCTTTTCTTGTGCAGCATGTCGAGTATGGTCCCGCCCATGACCAGCAGGACCATGAGAACGATGTAGCCCTGCATCATGTCGGGTGATATGACTTCTGAGAGTGTGGCAAAGGGGTTGCTCGTGAACATCAGGTTCTCCTCAAATTATTAGTCACAAGTTATTTCAGTCAATCAATCGCTAGTTTATCCGCTATTCAGTCCCGCGTAATACTTGCGCAATATCTCCAGCACTTCGGGACGGCTGAACTCAGCAGGCACTTCCTCGCCTTCCGAAAGCATCTTGCGTAACTGGGTGCCGGACACCTGCAGGCGGTCGGCATCGGAATGCGGGCAGGTGCGGGCCGAGGCCATGCCGCCGCATTTATAGCACCAGAAGGAGACATCGATCTTCAGTGCCTGTGTCTCCAGAGCGTTCTTGGGAATCTTGTCGAAGATGTGGTGCGCATCGAAGGGGCCGTAGAATTTGCCCACGCCGGCATGGTCGCGACCGACGATGAGATGCGAGCAGCCGTAGTTCTGACGGAACAGGGCATGCAGCAAGGCTTCACGCGGACCGGCATAGCGCATGTCCAGCGGGTAGCCCGCCTGCACCACGGTTTTGCCGACGAAGTAGTTCTTGGTCAGTGCGATGATGGCATGGGTGCGCACCTCGGCCGGGATGTCACCGGGCTTGAGGTTGCCGAGCAGGGAATGGATCATCACGCCGTCGCATACCTCGATGGCGATCTTGGCCAGATATTCGTGCGAGCGATGCATGGGGTTGCGTGTCTGGAAGGCGGCGACCTTGCTCCAGCCCATCTCGGTGAACAGCGCGCGCGTTTCTTTCGGCGTCATGAACATTGAGCCGTATTTCTGCGGGAAGCCACCTTGCGACAATACCTTCACCGGGCCGGACAGGTTCACTTCGCCTTGTTCCATCACCATCTTCACACCGGGGTGCTCGATGTCGGTGGTGCCGAACACGGTGGCGCATTCGTGCGCCTTGTCGATGGTGTATTTCTCGGTCACCTTCATGGTGGCGAGGATGCTGCCGTCATCGGGATCGACCAGTGCGATGTCGCTGCCGGTGGGGATGGCGTCTGCTGCGGACTTGTCGGTGGAAAGGGTGATGGGGATGGGCCAGAACAGGCCGTTGGTCAGCGTCATGCCGTCGCAGACACCTTGCCAGTCGGCGTGGCTCATGAAACCGTCGAGCGGTGTGAACCCGCCTATGCCGAGCATGATGAGGTCGCCTTTTTCGCGCGAACTCACGGTCACCTTGGGGTAACTGCGTGCCCGATTCAACTCTGCGATCAGATCCTCGCCTGCCAGTAGCAGCGGTTTCAGATCGCTCCCGCCGTGCGGGTTTACCAATGCCATAAAGCCTCCCTGTTGGGTCTAGCTACGGATGGAACAACGTCGAAATTTCAGGTGCGCACAGTAGAGGAACATCGCACGTGAGGCGATACCCCTCATGGGTTGAGGGTCACACCCCCCATAGGGGTTATGTCTTTCCCCCTCATCACGGCTATGGTCGCGCTGGCGCTGGATACGCATACTTCGGCACCTGAAAGATTGAGCAATTTCGTAGGGCAGCGGCACATCGAAAAGTGGCGCGCTCCGGTAACGACAACCTATACAAGATTTCGCCCATGTCATCGATTCCATTGCACGACCCGCTGGCGCCGCCGGTTGCTGGCGCCACCACCGAGATCAAGAAGACCACTTGTTATATGTGCGCTTGCCGCTGCGGAATTCGCGTGCATCTGCGCAACGGCGAAGTACGCTACATCGACGGCAACCCGGATCACCCGCTGAACGGCGGCGTCATTTGCGCCAAAGGTTCATCGGGCATCATGAAGCAGTACTCACCGGCACGTCTGACCAAGCCGCTGCGCCGCAAGCCGGGTAGCGAGCGCGGAGCCGGCGAGTTCGAGGAGATCAGCTGGGAAGAGACTTTCACTCTGCTCGCCGATCGGCTCGGTGAACTGCGTGCCACCGATCCGAAAAAGTTCGCGCTGTTCACCGGGCGCGACCAGATGCAGGCGTTGACCGGCATGTTCGCGCGCCAGTTCGGCACGCCCAACTACGCGGCGCACGGCGGCTTCTGCTCGGTCAACATGGCGGCCGGCATGATCTACACCATCGGCGGGTCGTTCTGGGAATTCGGCGGGCCCGATCTGGAACGCTCCAAGCTGTTCATCATGATCGGCACCGCGGAAGACCATCACTCCAATCCGATGAAAGTGTCGCTGGCCAAGTTCAAGCGCGAGGGCGGTCGTTTCATCTCCATCAATCCGGTACGCACCGGCTATTCGGCCATCGCCGACGAATGGGTGCCCATCCGTCCCGGCACCGACGGCGCGCTGTTCCTCGCCATCATCCATGAGCTGATCGAACTGGGTCTGTACGACCGCGAATTCCTGGTGCGCTACACCAACTCCGGCCAGCTGGTGAATCTGGATGCGGCGCATGACGAGTTCGGCATGTTCGTGCGCACCGAGGTGCCGGAAGAAGAGGGCTGCTACGACCCGCAGAACAAACTGTGGTGGGATCGCAATACCAACAAGCCGGTGGTGACGCATAGCGAAGGGGCCGACCCGTTCCTGCGTGGTGAGTTCAAGCTGCCTGACGGCACGCCGGTGAAGCCTGCGTTCCAGTTGCTGAAGGATCGCGTTGCCGAATACACGCCGGAATGGGCAGAGGGCGTCACCGGCATCTCCGCTGACACCATCCGTCGCCTGGCGCATGAGATGGGCATCACAGCGCGCGACCAGAAGATCGAGTTGCCGATCGCCTGGACCGACAGTTGGGGCAAGGAACATGAAACGGTCACCGGTAATCCGGTGGCCTTCCACGCCATGCGCGGACTGGCTGCGCACTCCAACGGTTTCCATACCATCCGCGCACTGTCCATCCTGATGACGCTGCTGGGCACCATCGACCGTCCGGGCGGTTTCCGTCACAAGACGCCGTTCCCGCGTCCGATCCCGCCCTGCGCGCGTCCGCCCAACGACCCGCGCGCTGTGCAGCCGAACACGCCGCTGGACGGCATGCCGCTGGGCTGGCCGGCCGACCCGGACGATCTGTTCGTGGACAAGGAAGGCGAAGCGGTGCGTATCGACAAGGGCTTCTCCTGGGAATACCCGCTGTCCGCACACGGTCTGATGCACAACGTGATCACCAACGCCTGGCGCGGTGATCCGTACAAGATCGACACGCTGCTGCTGTTCATGGCCAACATGGCGTGGAACTCCAGCATGAACACCAGCGAAGTGCGCAAGATGCTCACCGACAAGGACGAGAACGGCGAGTACAAGATCCCGAACATCGTGGTGTGCGACGCGTTCCATTCCGAGACCACCGCATTCGCCGACCTGATCCTGCCGGACACGACCTATCTGGAACGCCACGATGTGATGTCCATGCTGGACCGGCCGATCTCCGAGTTCGACGGCCCGGTGGATTCGGTGCGCATCCCGGTGATGCCGCGTACCGGCGAATGTTTGCCGTTCCAGGAGGTGTTGATCGAACTGGGGACGCGTCTGAAGCTGCCGGCGTTCGTGACCGCTGACGGCGCGCGCAAGTATCGCGACTATCCCGACTTCATCGTCAACTGGGAGACCGCGCCGGGTTCCGGCATCGGCTTCCTGTCCGGCTGGCGCGGCAAGGGCGGCGAGAAGAGCATGAAGGGCGAGCCGAACCCGAACCAGTGGGAGATGTACGCCAAGAACGATTGCGTGCACCACGAGGTGTTGCCGCGTTCCTACCAGTTCATGCGCAACTGGAACAAGGGCTATCTGGAGTGGTCGCAGCGCAACGGTATCACGCGCTATTCCGAGCCCATCCTGATCCACCTGTATTCCGAGGTGATGCAGAAATTCCGTCTGGCCGCGCAGGGCAAGAGCATCACGCGCCAGCCGCCCAAGCATCTGGCCAAGCGCGTCGAGACCTATTTCGATCCGCTGCCGTTCTACTACGAGCCGCTGGAGACACAGGCCAGCGACAAGCAGAAGTATCCGCTGTCAGCCGTGACACAGCGCCCGATGGCGATGTATCACTCCTGGGATTCGCAGAACGCTTGGTTGCGCCAGATCCATGCGCACAACTATCTGTATGTGAATGCGCTGACGGCGAAGAACGCCGGCATCGGCGACGGCGACTGGATCTGGTGCGAATCGCAATGGGGCAAGGTGCGCTGCATGGCGCGCTTCAGCGAGTCGGTGGAGCCGGGCACGGTGTGGACCTGGAACGCCATCGGCAAGGCCGCCGGCGCATGGAACCTGACGCCCGATGCGAACGAGTCGCAGCAGGGCTTCCTGCTC
>JAHJQE010000049.1 GCA_018819205.1 Gammaproteobacteria bacterium | reverse complement strand
CGTTCAGTGTCTTTGCTGGCGAGAGGTGAAGCAGAGGGCTTGATCTACGCGACAAGGTCGAACCTTAAGGATGGGTTCAAGCTGTCTCTGCTTCGTGTGGTGGTAGCTAACCACCACGGAGGGAAAGATACAAGGATGGGTGGAGCGCAAGCGATACCCATCGACGATTTATTCAATGATGGGTATCGCGTTGCTCCACCCATCCTACAAAGGCGCTGTTTACTTTTTGAGTAGCGCTTTCAAGTCTGCGAAGGGGTTATGCGTGGCCGCTGCCGGGCCGCTTTCCTGGCGGTCGCGCACCACCTCATCCATCACGCGTGAATGTTCGTTGTCGTGACAGTAAAGGCATAACAACTCCCAGTTGCTGCCATCCGACGGGTTGTTGTCGTGGTTGTGGTCGCGGTGATGCACCGTCAACTCACGCAGCCGTTCCCCCGCGAACTCCCGTCCGCAGCGCCCGCAGATGTGCGGATAGATCTTGAGCGCGCGTTCGCGGTAACCCGCCTCGCGCTGTTCGCGTTGCTTGCGCGCTTCCGCCACGACGCGGTCGAGGCGGGCATGGTCGGGTGTGGTGTGCTTGGGCATGGCGCGACTCCGCTTAATTTTGCAGCAACTATAGCAGGCAGCGCCGCAGGCGAGGATAATCGCGCATGACCAAAACAAGCCCAACTCCCACCCCGACCGCCAGCGGTCCCGCATTCAACACACTGAAGCTGCCGCCTGCCATGCTGGACAACCTGCAGCAGCTCGGCTACCTGACCATGACGCCGATCCAGGCCGAGAGCCTGCCCATCACGCTGGCCGGCCAAGACCTGATCGCACAGGCCAAGACCGGCAGCGGCAAGACCGCCGCCTTCGGCCTGCCCTTGCTGACCAAACTCAACCCCAAACACATGGGCGTGCAAGCCATGGTGCTGTGCCCCACGCGCGAACTGGCCGACCAGGTCACGCAGGAACTGCGCCGTTTGGCGCGCTACATGCACAGCATCAAGATCCTCACGCTGGTCGGCGGCAGCACCATGCGCCCGCAGCGCGAGAGTCTGGGTTTCGGTGCGCACATCGTGGTCGGTACGCCGGGCCGCATCATGGACCATATCGAGCGCGGCACGCTGGAACTGAACGCCATCAACACGCTAGTGCTGGACGAGGCCGACCGCATGCTGGACATGGGCTTCTACGACTCCATCGCCTATGTGGTGAAGCGCTGCCCCGACCGTCGCCAGACCATGATGTTTTCCGCCACTTATCCCGAAGGTGTCACCAAACTGGCGCGCCAGTTCATGCACCAGCCGCAGGAAGTGAAACTGGCCGAGCAGCACGACGACAGCAAGATCCGCCAGCATTTCTATGAAGTGCGCCACGAGACGCGCCTGCCCGCCGTCGCCGCCTTGCTCAAGCATTACCGCCCGGTCAGCACGCTGGCCTTCTGCAACACCAAACAGCAATGCCGCGACCTGCTCGACGTGCTGCAAGCCGAAGGCATCCACGCACTCACGCTGAACGGCGACATGGAACAGCGTGAGCGCGACCAGGTGCTGATCCAGTTCGCCAACCGCAGTTGCTCGGTGCTGGTCGCCACCGACGTCGCCGCGCGCGGCCTGGACATCGCGCAACTGGAGGCCGTCATCAACGTCGACGTCACCCCCGATCCGGAAGTGCACATCCACCGCATCGGCCGCACCGGCCGCGCCGACGCCGAAGGCAGTGCCTTCAACCTGGTCAGCCCAGCCGAGATGAACCGCATCGGCAACATCGCCAAGATGATGGGCATCGAACCCGAGTGGGAAGAAGTTGAAAAATTACAGCGCGAACACAACGCCCCGCTGATCCCGCCCATGGTCACGCTGCAGATACTCGGCGGCCGCAAGGAAAAGATCCGCCCCGGCGACGTGCTGGGCGCGCTCACCGGCGAAGCCGGCTACACCCGCGAACAAGTCGGCAAGATCACCGTCACCGACATGTCCACCTACGTCGCCGTCACCCGCGACATCGCGCGCGAAGCCGTGAAGCGGCTGAACGCGGGCAAGGTGAAGGGCAAGTCGGTGAAGGTGAGGGCGCTGGAGGATTGAGGCCTGGTTAGCGGTAAGGATGCTGTTCAGCAGCTTTTCAGGGCGTTCGATTTTCGGCTGTGTGGACTGTGTGCTATCGACTCGAATCTTTAAATTTGCGTGAATTGAACGGCACTGTTTCCACTTTGGCTGGCCTTTGATATCTGAGCCAGGCAAAGGATTAGCATCGTAAATATCCAAGGCTTTGACTAGGTGACTGTATTTGTGGTAAACCAAACCAAATCACAAAAGAATAATAGGTAGGAGGAGGGTGTTACTGTCTGGCTGGGGGGCGTGGCAATGCACACCATCAACTGGCGTTTGCTCTTCGATGCCATCGAAAACAGTCAGCATCATATGCGGCACCACGTTTCTGGTCGGGAAGTCGCATGTCTCAAAATCAGCCCTTCTGAAGTGACGGTACCAGGTAGACCAATTCATTGCGATACCTGTCAGCCCGAAAGATCTTCGTCGGGATATTTCACCAGGCTTGAAAGTGACGGCCGGGATGTCAGTCTATCCGTCCGAATGGAAGGGTGGGCGTGATGACGAATAAGAGTCAGGCGTTACGCTTCACCGGCTGGTACCTGTTGCTGGCCGGCAGCTGGATAGTGGCCTTCCATGTCCTGCCTGCCCTCTCTCACTCCTCCGCAGTCGTCGGCTTTCCGGCAGCCCATCTGGCACTGGCCATCCTCGTCGCCGTCACCGCCGCACTGCTCTATCTCGCCATCCGCATCCGCATCGCCGCCCCGGAAAACGAAATGCCGGGGATGCCGCGCTTTCCGGATCGCCTCGGACGGCTGTTGTTGCTCATCTTTGCAGTGTTCTCGACGGTCATATTCTCCGGTGGCCTGAGCATCTACGAGGTGTTGAGCGCCAGCATAAAGCAGGAGCGGGCGCGGGAAATGGCTTCCGTAGCCAACCTCAAGGAGGGCATGGTGACCGCATGGCTACAGGAAAGACAGCACGACGCCACCCTGTTCGGCCATGACTATGATGTTGCACAGCATTACGCCCGCTGGCTGGCGCATCAGGAGTCGCCGCAGGATATCGCAGCGTTGCGATCCCATCTGGAGAGCATCCGCAAGGTTTACGGCTATATGAATGTCAGCCTGCTCGATACCCGGGGCGACCACCCTTACCATGCCGACCCCGACCATGCCCGTCCGGGAGGCGGCACATCGGCGCTGGTCAGACAGGTAGTGCAAAGTGGCGAGCCAGCCATCTCGCCCTTCTATCGGGATAGCATTGACGATGACATCCATTTCGACATCCTGGCGCCCATGCTTTCCGGCCATGGCGAGGGACAACGACTGGTCGGCGTCATCGTATTGCACGCCTCGGCCAAGCAGATGCTATTCCCGCTGATCCAGGTCTGGCCGACCGAAACGCGCACGGCAGAGACGCTGCTGGTCCGCAAGGAAGGCGACAAGGTGGTGTTCCTCAATCCGCTGCGGCATATCGCCAACAGGCCGCTCGAGTTCACCAAACCGCTCGCGGGAAGCAAACTGATCGCAGCCATGGCCTTGCGCGGCGAAATGGATGTGCGTGAAGGGGTGGATTACCGTGGCGTGCCCGTACTGGCGGCGATCCGCAATATCCCCGGCACGGACTGGATCATGGTGGCCAAGATTGACCAGGAAGAGATCTATGGCAAGCTGGCCGCGCAACGCTGGCTGCTTGGCCTGTTTGCACTGCTTCTGGTTGGCACGAGTGGAATCACCCTGAGGCTTTATTGGCGGCAGCAAGCCCACAGCTGGCTCGAGCAGCGGTATCGCGAGCAGGCCGAGCGGCAGGCCTTGCGTTCCCATTACGAAACGATACTGGAACATGCCAACGACATCTTCATGCTGGCCGATGCCGATGGCCGCATCGTCGATGCCAACGAACGCACCGTCGAGATGACCGGTTACAGCCGCGACGAACTGTTAGCCATGAATGCCCGGCAGTTGATCTCGCCGCTGGCCAGGGAGGATATGGAGCGGCAATGGCAGTTCAGTGAACATGGGGCGATCTACGAGACGGAGCTCATGCGCAAGGATGGCTCCACTTTCCCGGTCGAGGTCAGCGCCCGCATGATCGAGGTGGAAGGAACAATATTCAGGCAGTCCATCATCCGCGGCATCAGCGAGCGCAAGCAGACCGAGGAAGCGATCCGGAATTCGCGCGACCTGTTGCGCTCGGTAGTGGAACACACGCCTGCCCGCGTCTTCTGGAAGGACAGCAATCTGCGCTATCTGGGCTGCAATACCGCCTTTGCACAGGATGCCGGCCTGTCGCACCCGCAGCAACTCTACGGCAAGGACGATTTCCAGATGGGCTGGCGCGAGCAGGCCGAGCTGTACCGTGCCGACGACCGGCGGGTGATGGATTCCGGCGTGCCTAAACTCGGTTTCGAGGAACCACAGACCACGCCGGACGGCCACACCATCTGGCTGCGCACGTCCAAGGTGCCGTTGCGCGACGCGGAAGGCCGGGTGAGCGGCGTGCTGGGTATCTATGAGGACATTTCCGATCGTAAACATGGCGAACAGATTTTGCAGGATGAAAAGACATTCTCCGAATCCCTGATCCAGAGCCTGCCAGCCATCTTCTATCTGCTCGACCCGCAAGGTGGCTTGATCAAGTGGAACCGGAACCTCATGGAGTTGCGCGGGTATACGGCGGAACAGATGGCCTCAGCCAGTGCACTGGATTTCATCTACGAGGAGGACAGACCGCTCATCGCCCAGAATATCCAGCAAGTTTTCGAAACCGGCGCGGCCACGGCCGAGGCACGCTTGGTCACGCAGAACGGCATTCGTCTATATGCCCTGAACGGTTATCGGATCGAAACACTGCATGGTCTCAGTATCATCGGCATCGGCATTGACATCACCGATCGCAAGCAAGCCGAAGACAAGCTGCGCGAAAGCGAGGCATTCACCAAGGCTGTTCTGGACAATCTGCCCGTGGGCATCGCTGTCAACTCGGTTGATCCTTCAGTAACCTTCCATTACATGAACGATAATTTTCCCGCAATCTACCGGACCAGCCGGGACAAGCTCGCAGACCCGGCGCATTCTGGGAGGCGGTTTACGAGGACCCGGAATTCAGGCAGCAGATCAGGATGCGGGTGCTTGATGACTGCGCGAGCGGGGATGTCGGGCGCATGCATTGGGACGACGTACCGATCTCCCGAAGCGGGAAAGAGACTGCCTTCATCTCCGCCAGAGATATTCCGCTGCCTGACAAGGGGCTGGTGATTTCCATGGTCTGGGACGTTACCGAGCGCAAGCAGGCAGAAGAAGCGCTGAAGAGCGAAGCGCTACGCCGCCGCCTACTCATGGAAAGCTCGCGCGATGGTATCGCTATCATTAATCAACAGCATCAGGTGGTGGAGGCCAATCCGCGCTTTGCCGTCATGCTGGGCTATACGCCCGAGGAGGTAACCGGACTGCATACCTGGGACTTCGAGGCCAATATGTCGGAGGCGGAAATCAGGGCCAGCTTCTCCGATCTCTCGCAAACCAGCGCCACCGTCGAGACGCGCCACCGGCGCAAGGACGGTTCGCTGTACGACGCGGAGGTCAGTCTAGGCGGTGCGCTGGTGGGCGGAGAGCCCATGGTATTCACGGTGAGCCGCGACATCACCGAACGCAAGCAGTATGAGATAGCCATTGAGCGCGCCAACCGCGCGCTCAAGACGCTGTCGGCGGGCAACCTTGCGCTGGTGCAGGCGAACAGCGAGGAGGAGTTGCTGCAATCGGTCACACGCGTCATCGTGGAGCAGGGCGGATATGTGATGGCCTGGGTGGGTTATGCCGAACATGATGCAGCCCGAACCGTGCGCGTGGTCGGTCAATCCGGTTCCGAAGAAGGTTATCTCGCCAGCGTCAACATCACTTGGGCAAATACGGAACTGGGACAGGGACCGACCGGTACTGCGATCAGGACAGGCGTCACATCAGTCAATCCGGATGTACTGACCAATCCGAAGATGGCTCCATGGCGCGAAGCCGCGATCAGGCGCGGCTACCGGTCGAGCATCGCGATCCCGCTGATCCAGGCTGGACGAGTGCTGGGCGCGCTGACCATCTATGCCGCCGAAGCGTCCGCATTCAGCAAAGAGGAGGTGGAACTGCTGGAAGAGCTCGCCAGCGACCTGGCCTACGGCATCATCAATTTACGCACCCGCAACGCACACGAGCAGCATGCGGCCATACTGCGCAGGAGCCTGGAGCAATCCATCCAGACCATCGCCAGCACCGTCGAAGCGCGCGACCCCTATACCGCCGGTCACCAGCGGCGCGTCGCCAACCTTGCGGTCGCCATCGGGCGCCAGATGGGCCTGCCCGAAGAGCAGATCAAGGGTCTCCACCTTGCGGCCATCATCCACGACCTGGGCAAGATCCACATCCCGGCGGAGATACTTTCCAAGCCCGGCAAGCTCAACGACATAGAGTTCCAACTCATCAAGGTACATCCGCAGGCCGGTTACGACATCCTGAAAGATGTGGAATTCCCCTGGCCGATCGCAGAGATGATCTGGCAACACCATGAAAGGATGGATGGTTCGGGCTATCCGCAAGGACTCAAGGGCGATGCCATCCTGCCGGAAGCGCGCATACTGTGCGTGGCCGACGTGGTCGAGGCGATGTCCTCGCACCGGCCTTATCGTCCGGGGCTGGGCATCGAGGCAGCGCTGGATGAGATCGATCGAAAGCGAGGCAAGCAATACGATGAACAAGTGGTTGAGGCCTGCATCAAACTTTTCCGCGAGCAGGGATATGTCATCCCGATATGAAGCGTTGCCATGGAGTCTGGACTGAATAGCCAAGCGTCTGAAGCCGGGAGGATACAGACGCCTCTTTGCCTGCCTGTTTTTCGGCCTCGCGCTGCGACAGCGCGCAGCGGTTTCGTCCGAGCTCCAGTTCGCTGGCCTTTGCCTCGTCCACCTGAAGCAATCCTGTGTTGACCCGCCGGATATCGTCGTAGGACTGCGGATGTTCAGGCAGGCTGGCTTCGATATAGGCACTGAATGCAGTCAGTCCCTGGCTCAACATGCGCAGGCCTTCGTTGCGTGTGCGTAGCGCGCTGACAGTCGCACGGTAACAGCCTTGCGCATCTGCTTCGTGCATGTGGCTGAAGTGGGCGGGAAGGACCATGGTACTGTCCGGCAATGCCAGCAGTTGCTGCAGCGAATCGAAGAGGAGGGGGATCCAGGCTTTTGCCTTTCCGCCGAGATCGGGTCGCCCGATCGAATCGATGAACAGCGTGTCGCCGCTCAGCAGAAAGCGATTATCCACCAGCGGATGGATCATGCCGAGGGTGTGGCCGGGGAGGTGCAGCGCGCGGACGCGCACTTTGCCCAGTTTGAAAGTTGTTCCGTCCTCCAGATAGCGGAAGGGGAACGTCGCCGGAAGCAGGTCGTCGGGATAGATGCTGTCGTAGGGATGCAGCCAGTAATCGGCCCCGACCGCCTGCGCCAACGCCACGCCGCCGCTGAGATGGTCGGCCTGCAGATGGGTGTCGAGCACAGCGGTGATGCGCAACTTCCGCTCGGCGGCGAGGCTGGTATAGGTCTCGATGTGGCGCGCGGGATCGACCACCATGGCTTCACCGCCGCTGGCCAGCAGGTAGCTGAGGCAACCCCGTGCCGGGCGGCTGATTTGCAGGATGGAGAGCCGCGGCGTTTCCTCGATGACGCGCACTTCGTAGTGGTCGCCCCAAGCGGCCATGCCGCCCGCCAGGTTGTATGCCTCGTAGCCGAGCCGCCGCAGTCCCTCGGCAACGTGGGGCGATGTCTCGCCCTTCGCGCATACCGCGAGGACAGGTTGCCCGGGCAGAGGCAGCTCGTCCTTCAGCCGTATCGGGATAGACCGGGCGAATGCCGCTGCGAGTTCTTCGTCCTCATCCTCCAGGTCGAGCAGGTCGAAATATGTCAGGTTGATGGTAGGGATCGGAACCTTTCCCTCGATCTTCCAGACATTGAACTCACTCTGGTTGCGTACATCCAGAATGGCGAATCGACTGCTCTCGCTCAGGTGGCGGTGCAGCTCCGCCGGGCTCCAGACCGGGATGTTTGGCGCGGACATATCATCCTCCGTTTCATTCTGAAAACCTTGGTCGTCCACGAAAAACACGAAAGTCACGAAACAAAAAACAAACTATTCAAGTTTTGCGCTTCACCTTTGTGGTGGTGCTACCAGATGGATATGAGTTGGAATCTGTTCGTGTTCTTTCGTGTTTTTCGTGGATGAAATGAGTTGTTCAGGTTCATGCCAGATCGCAGCGATCCAAATTCATCACCTTGTCCCACGCCGCCACGAAGTCGTGCACGAACTTCTGCTGCGCGTCACTGCTGGCATAGACTTCCGCCAGTGCGCGCAGTTGCGCATTGGAGCCGAACACGAGATCGACGAGGGTGCCGGTCCATTTGAGTGCGCCGGTCGCGCGGTCGCGGCCTTCCAGCATGCCGGCCGAGCTGGCGGACTTCTGCCACTTGGTGCCCATGTCGAGCAGGTTCACGAAGAAGTCGTTGCTCAACGTGCCGGGCCGGTGGGTGAATACGCCGTGTTTGGACTGGCCGACGTTGCTGTTCAGCACGCGCAGGCCGCCGATCAGCACCGTCATCTCGGGCGCGGTCAGCGTCAGCAGTTGCGCCTTGTCCACCAGCATTTCGGGCGCCATGTCTTCGAGTCCTTTGCGCACATAGTTGCGGAAGCCGTCGGCTTTCGGTTCCAGCACGGCGAACGCGGCCACATCGGTCTGTTCCTGCGACGCGTCCATGCGTCCCGGCGCGAAGGGGACGTGCACCTCGACGCCGGCCTGCTTCGCCGCGGCCTCGATAGCCGCGCAGCCGCCCAGCACGATCAGGTCGGCCAGGGAGACTTTCTTGCCACCGGTCTGCGCGCTGTTGAATGCCTGCTGTATGCCTTCCAGTGTCTTGAGTACCTGCGCCAGTTGCGCCGGCTGGTTGGCTTCCCATTCCTTCTGCGGCGCGAGGCGGATGCGCGCGCCGTTCGCGCCGCCGCGCAGGTCGGAGCCGCGGAAGGTGGAGGCTGAGGCCCAAGCGGTGGCGACCAGTTGCGGGATGGACAGGCCGGAGGCGAGCAGCTTGCCCTTGAGGTCGGCGATGTCCTGCGCGTCGATCAGCTTGTGGTCGACGGCGGGGATGGGGTCTTGCCAGATGAGATCTTCTGTTGGCACTTCGGGGCCGAGGTAGCGTGCGCGCGGCCCCATGTCGCGGTGCGTCAGCTTGAACCATGCACGCGCGAAGGCGTCCGCGAGCTGGTCGGGATGTTCATAGAAGCGTCGCGCGATCTTTTCATAGGCGGGATCGACGCGCAGCGAGAGATCGGTGGTCAGCATGGACGGCGCGTGTTTCTTCGACGGGTCGTGCGCGTCCGGTATGGTGCCGGCGCCCGCGCCGCCCTTGGGTTTCCACTGGTGTGCGCCGGCCGGGCTCTTGGTCAGTTCCCATTCGTAGCCGAACAGGGTGGACAGGAAGTTGTTGCTCCACTGCGTCGGCGTGGCGGTCCAGGTGACTTCCAGTCCGCTGGAGATGGTGTCGCCACCCTTGCCACTGCCGTAGCTGCTCTGCCAGCCCAGGCCCTGTTCCTCGATGCCGGCGGCTTCCGGTTCGGGACCCACATGTGTCACCTCGCCCGCGCCATGGGTCTTGCCGAAGCTGTGACCGCCGACGATGAGCGCGACCGTCTCTTCGTCGTTCATCGCCATGCGCGCGAAGGTCTCGCGGATGTCGGTGGCGGCGGCGAGCGGGTCGGGATTGCCGTTCGGGCCTTCCGGGTTCACGTAGATCAGACCCATCTGTACGGCGGCCAGCGGATTTTCCAGATCGCGCTTGCCGCTGTAGCGTTCGTCCGCCAGCCACTTGCCCTCGGCCCCCCAGTAGATGTCGTCTTCAGGTTCCCAGATGTCACGACGTCCGCCGCCGAAACCGAAGGTCTTGAAGCCCATCGATTCCAGCGCGACGTTGCCGGCCAAGATCATCAGATCGGCCCACGAGATCTTGCGCCCATATTTCTGTTTGACCGGCCACAGCAGGCGGCGCGCCTTGTCGAGGTTGACGTTGTCGGGCCAGCTGTTGAGCGGGGCGAAACGCTGGTTGCCGGTGCCCGCACCACCGCGCCCGTCGCCGATGCGGTAAGTGCCCGCGCTGTGCCACGCCATGCGGATGAACAAGGGGCCGTAGTGGCCGAAGTCGGCCGGCCACCAGTCCTGAGAATCGGTCATCAGCGCCAGCAGGTCCTGCTTCACCGCCTTCAAGTCGAGACTGTTGAATTCCTTCGCGTAGTCGAATCCTTTGCCCATCGGGTCGGACAGCGCGGAATGCTGGTGCAGGATGTTCAGTTTGAGTTGGTTCGGCCACCAGTCCGCATTGGAGCGGGCGCCTGCGACGGTGCCGGTATGGCCGGGGAAGGGGCATTTGGCTTCGGATGACATGGCTATCTCCTTCTAAGGTTAGAGAGAATGCACGGTCAGCATAGTCCGGCCGCGGCAATCAGGCCAATTGCTTGTTTGAATGCACGCGATATGTTTTTCCTATCGCGCGAATCTACCCCTTGCCGGCAGCGCGACTATGGGGTGTTCACTGGTGAACCACTACAGTGGAAGTGGGCGGCAACAACCGGGCGGGATGAGCGCGCTGCGGATCAGGCACCGATGCGCGCCCGCAGCCGGCCCAGCATGCCCATGAAATTCCCAGCCTGAACCCGCTCCTGCGGGTTGCTGATGGGTTCCACCGCCTGGCGCTTCTGCAGCACCGGCTGGCTGCGCACCAGGTGGAAGCGTTCCAGCATGGATTCCAGATTGCGTGCGAGGATGCCCTTGCTGACCGGCTTGGGCAGGAAACGGGTGATCTGCGCCTGGTTGATCAGCTCGATCAGACGCGAGGTGTCGTTGAACGAGGTGACGACGATGCATTGCGTCTGCGGGTTGAGTTGTTTGATGGTCTTGAGGATGTAGCCGACGTTGGTCTCGCCCAGTATCAGATCGGATACCACTACCGACACGTCCTGCTTGGCTAGCTCTTCCATGGCGTGCTGTGCATCGGACGCCCATACGATCTCGCAGCGGTCGCCCAGAGTCTCGTGCACAGTGTGCGCTGTCGCTTCATCGTGATCCATGATCAGTACGCGCGGTTTAGCTCCGGTTGTATCAGCCACGGTTTCGGTGTGTGATTGCACGGCAAAACTGGCTTCAGCGATAGCGGCAGCTTCGGCCACGACTTTCTTCACCTCTTCCACGTTCCACGGCTTCATCAGGTAGCGGAACACTTCACCTTCGTTCACGCTGGCGATGGAGGCGTCCAAGTCGGAATAGCCGGTGAGCAGGATGCGCATCGTGGCGGGTGAGGTCTCGCGCGCGATGCGCAGCAGTTCCGAGCCTTGCATCTGCGGCATGCGCTGGTCGCTGACGATGACGTGCACTTTCTCTTCGCGCAGGATGCGGATGGCTTCGTTCGGTTCAGTGGTGGTGCGCACGTTGTAGCCGATGAAGAACAGCATGCGCAGCGAGCGCAGGATGCGTTCCTCGTCGTCGATCAATAGCAGGGTGGGTTTGCTCATGTTCTCTCCTTATTCCTGGATTGCGGCATGTATCACTGCGGATGGTTGCGTGCTGTGTTGCCCGACGGGCAGATTGATGTGGAAACTGGTGCCTTCGCCGACGCGCGATTCGACCTGGATGTCTCCGCCGTGCTGCTGGATGATCTGGTGCGTGATGGCGAGTCCCAGACCGGTGCCTTCGCCTACCGGCTTGGTGGTGAAGAAGGGGTCGAAGATGCGGCTGACGATCTCTGGCGGGATGCCCTTGCCGTTGTCGCTCACGCTGACGTGTATGGACTCGGCGTCCTGCCATGACTTGATGTAGAGCGTGCCCTGTGTCTCCATCGCCTGCGCGGCATTGGTGAACAGGTTGAGGAACACCTGGTTGAGCTGCGAGGGGGCGCACATGATATCCGGCAACGCGCCCAGATCCTTGACGATCTCCACCTTGTTCTTGAGCACGTTGCGGCCGATGTTGAGCGCGCTTTCGATGCAGTCGTTCAGGTTGGCCAGATCGTTGGCGGCGGCATCCATGCGCGAGAAGTTCTTCAGGTCCAGTACCAGGTTGGAGATCTGCTCGATACCGTACAGCGAATCCGCCATCAATCCGTTCATCTCGCCCAGCATCTCCTGCGCATCCATGTCGTTACGCATCGCGGCAGCGATCTGCAACTGCGCGGTGATCTGTTCTTCATCCGCATCGCCGTCCAGCAGTTGGCCGACCAGTACCTCGTAGGTGTTGAGCATGCCCTGCATCTGGGAGAACAGTTCCTGTCCGATGGCGACGTTGTTCTGCACATAGCCCAGCGGCGTGTTGATCTCGTGCGCGACCCCGGCCACCATCTGGCCCAGCGATGCCATCTTCTCAGACTGCACCAGCGCAAGCTGTGACGACTTGAGTTGGGAGTAGGCCTGCTCCAGCTCTGTCGTGTTGGCGCGCATCTTCACTTCCATCGCCTTCAGCAGATCCATCACGAAACCGATGCCCAGATAACGCCCGTGCCGGGTCACGATAAAATCCTCGGTGAGCGGGAACTGCATGTTGGCAGTGACATGCTGTGCCGCTTCGGTCAGCGGCTGGTCCAGTTCCACCAGCAACGGTGTGTTGTTGATGAAGCCGCGTAGCGGACGCTTGCCGTACAGCTCGCGCGCGTACTGCTTGAGATAGATGTTCATGAAGTGGTAGCGGCTGATGACGCCGATCGGGCGTCCGTTCTCTACCACCGGCAGTGACAGCAGTTTGGCATTGCGCGCGTCGGCGAACAGCAGTGCGACTTCTTCCAGCGGCAACTCGGGCGACAGGGCCTCGATTGGATTGACCAGTGAAAAGATACTTTCGCCGTTAGTGTGTTGACCGTGCATGCAACCTCCTGAACTACATTTTTGTCTTGGAACGAGTGCAGGATTCTAGGAGCGGCAGGTTACAGCGAGGTTACGTCAGAAAAGGATGGGAGGTAGTGTCTTGGACTGCAGCGGGCTGCCACAACGCCGCGCCGCCCGTATCGCGATAACTCAGATATATCCGCAGGTCGAACTCCAGTTGTCCGTAGTCCGGTTCCATGTGCATGCATAGCTGATAGAACGCCTTGTCGTGCTCGCGCTGTTTCATGTGTGCCAGTTCATGCACGACGATCATGCGCAGGAACTCGGGCGGTGCGTCCTTGAACAGGGATGCGATGCGTATCTCTTTCTTCGCCTTGAGGTTCAAGCCCTGCACGCGCGAGTGGGTGGTGTGGGTGCCGAGGGCGTTGCGCAACACTTGCAGTTTGCTGTCGAACATCACCTTGCTCAGTTGTCCGGCGTTGCGCAGGTGTTCATTCTTCAGTTGCTGTACGTAGTCGTACAGCGCCTTGTCGGTGCGGATGTCGTGCGCATCGGGATATCTCCCGAGCAGCAGGTCGGCGACTTTGTCCTGCACGATAAGTTGCCGCACTTGCTCGACCAGTGTGGCGGGATAGCCGGCGAGGTAGGGCAGTGGCTTGCCGGTGTTCACTTCGTACCGCGCGGCAGGAACAGCCTGGGGTTCACCATCGCGCCGTTGAGGATGACGCTCCAGTGCAGATGCGGGCCGGTGGCGCGACCGGTTTGCCCGGACAGGCCGATGGGTTGGCCTTTACGCACCGGCTCGCCGGCGGCGACATCGATGCGATCCAGATGGCAGTACATGGTGATCAGGCCGTTGCCGTGATCGAGGAAGATAGTCTTGCCGTTGAAGAAGTAGTCATCGACCGCGAGTACTTTGCCCTGCGAACTGGCGACGACCGTGGTGCCGCTACGCACCGCAACATCGATACCGGCATGCGGCGCGCGCGGTTCGCCGTTGAATACACGGCGCAGGCCAAAACGACCTGACAGTCTGCCTTTGGCCGGAATGATGAATGCGGGGTCGGTATCCGCAGCCGGCTGCCAGTGCAGCTTGAGTTGCTTGATGGTGGCGATCTCTCCCAGAGCCCTTGCTTCATCTTCCGGCGAGAGTTGCACCTTGCCCTTGTCCTTCAGGGTGATGTGCTGCTCGGGATATTTCTTGGGCTTGACCTTGAAGGCTATCGTTGCTGATTCTGCATTCGTCATGGTGCGCAACGTATGCATGCCCGGCTTCATATCCAGCGGCAGGCCGACCACGGCGAACCACTTGCCCTTGTCCGGAGTCACGAGGATAGGTTGATCGCCCAGCCATGCTTGCGGCGGCTGGGCGTTCTTCACTGCCGCACCGAGCGGGACGAGCGCGACGCCGCCGGGCACGTTGGATGCCTGCGGCAGGGCAGCATGGGCGAACAAGGGCAGGGCAATAAACAGCAGGCAGGTTTTGAGGCATTGACGGATCATGGTCGCAACAGTGTAGGGCGGTTATGCGAGGCTAGACCGTACCGCACTCAGGCGGTACGTTCAACCTTGAATTTGTTGCAGCTCAACCGCACGCGCCGATTGCGCCGCAACTGGTGCAGAACTCGCAGCCGTCCTTCTTGATCAGCGTGGCATTGCCGCATTCCTTGCAGTGCTTGCCGGCCAGCGGTTTGATGCTGGTGGTGGGTTTGATCTGGCCTTCCGGTATCTCCAGCACACCCATCTGCTGCACCGGATAGCCATGCTCGTCGAGAATGCCGAGCATGGCGTAGCGGTGGATGATGAGTTGCGCCACGTAGGATACGGTGGAGGGATAACTCTCCATCTTCGCACCGCCCGGCACGCGCGCCATGAAGTCGCCCAGCGGCTCGCCGAAGTTGAGCAGCTTGCGCAGCTTCATGCCGATCCAGGCCGGGTCTATGACGCGCATGTCCAGGCTCAGCACCTTGCACAGGCCGTCCAGTGCGCGCGGATACACGCCGGACAGCCACATCGAATACGGGCGACGCTGGCCATCCGGCAATACCAGTTCCTTCAGGCCCAGCACGAAGTCGTCGCCGCTGCCCGCGTTGGAGATGTCCACCGTCCAGCTCATGGTGCCGTCCACGCCGGTCTTGGGTTCCTTCCTGGCGAACAGCGCATCCATCATCGGCGTGGTGACGCCGTCGCACACTTCCAGCGCGCCCAGTTGTTCGATGCGGTATTTCAGCAGGTGAGCGAATGCGGCGACCAGGCTGGGCATGTGTTTCACTTCAGCATCGGGAGGCATCGGCATGTCGAATGCGTCGTCGCCCGCAGACTTCATCAGCATCTCCAGCTTCATGCGTATCCACACCGGATCGCGTGTGCGCATGTCCATCGACAGTGATTTGGCCAGCGCACCCAGACCGCGCGGCTGCTCGGAACCGTTCACCCACACTTCGAACGGATGATTGGAGCCGTTGGTGGTGTGCGACACGAAGGCGACGAAACTGCCGAGCGGATGTTTCACCACCTGCGACACCCAGCCATCACTGCCGGCAGGCAGGTCGGGACGGCCCGGCCAGCGCAGCGAAGCCAGCGCCGGCTTGGGCGCGGATTCCAGCACGATGCGCCGGTCCTGATCGAACACGAAGTCCTGCGGCTGCTCCTCTTCCTTCTTCTCGGGGGTGACCGACAGCACCGAGCCCAACACGCTGTTGGGTCGGTAGGTCGCCAGGCCTTTCAGGCCGGCCTTCCATGCTTCGGTGTACAGGTCCTTGAAATCCTCGTACGGATAGTCGGCCGGTACGTTCACTGTCTTGCTGATCGAGGTGTCGATGTAGGGTGCGACGGCGGCCACCATCTTCATGTGGTCGATGGCCGAGATCTCCAGCGCGGTGACGAACGCGGGGGGCAGCTTGTCGGTGTCGCCGCCCAGTTTCTTGTACAGGCGCCAGGCGTGGTCTTCCACCGGATAGTCCTTGGTCGAACCGTCCGGCATGCGCTTTTTACGTGTATAGAACCAGGAGAAGGGCGGCTCGATGCCGTTCGAGGCGTTGTCGGCGAAGGCCAGCGAGATGGTGCCGGTGGGCGCAATGGAGAGCAGGTGGCTGTTGCGGATGCCGTGCTTGCGTATCTTGTCTTTCAGTTCGTCCGGCAGACGCGAAGCGAAGCGTGGTGCGGCCAGATATTTGCTCGCGTCCAGCAAAGGGAATGCGCTGCGTTCTTGCGCCAGTTCCACCGAAGCCTCATACGCCTCGTCGCGCATGATGCGCGTGATGTCGGCGGCAAAGGCACGCGCCTCGTCGGTGTCATAACGCAGCCCCAGCATCGCCAGCGCATCGCCCAGCCCGGTGAAACCGAGACCGACGCGGCGCTTGCTGCGCGCCTCTTCCTGCTGTTCCGGCAACGGCCAAGCGGTCACATCCAGCACGTTGTCCAGCATGCGGATCGAGGTGCGCACCAGTTGCTTGAACGGCTCGTGATCGAAACCCGCATGGTTGCTGAACGGGTTCTTCACCATGCGTGTCAGGTCGATGGAACCGAGGCAGCAGCAGCCGTAGGGGGGCAGGGGTTGCTCGGCGCAGGGGTTGGTCGCCTCAATGGTTTCGCAATAAGAGAGGTTGTTGTCGCGGTTCATCAGGTCGATGAACAGCACCCCCGGCTCGGCGTGGTCGTAGGTGCTGGCGATGATCTGTTTCCACAGGTCGGTGGCGCGCACTTTGCGGTACACCCACTTGCCGTCGGCGCGTTGTGTCGCACCGGCTTCCTTGATGGCGGCGGAGGGCTCGGCGGCGTGCACCAGTTCGAACTCTTCGTCCTTCTCCACTGCTTGCATCAGCGCATCGGTGACGCCGACAGAGATGTTGAAGTTACGCAGGTCGCCCTTGTCCTTGGCGCTGATGAATTTTTCGATGTCGGGGTGGTCGCAGCGCAGCACGCCCATCTGCGCGCCGCGTCGTGCACCGGCCGATTCCACCGTCTCGCAGGAACGGTCGAACACGCGCATGTAGGAGATGGGGCCGGAAGCGCGCGAGTTGGTGCCTTTCACATGCGCGCCTTCGGGGCGGATGGTGGAGAAGTCGTAACCCACACCGCCGCCGCGGCGCATGGTCTCGGCGGCCTGCTGCAGCGCGTCGTAGATGCCGGGACGGCCGTCGCTGAAACCGGATATGGCATCGCCCACCGGCTGCACGAAGCAGTTGATCAACGTGGCTTGTATCTTGAGTCCGGCGGCGGAATTGATGCGGCCGGCGGGGACGAAGCCGTTCTCCTGTGCCTGGAAGAATGTCTCTTCCCACTGCGCTCGTTGTTCGGGTGCTTCAGCCTGGGCCAGACCGCGTGCCACGCGGCGGCGTACGTCTTGCACCGTGTTTTCGTCTGATTCTGCGTATTTTTCGAGGAGGACTTCGGTGCTGATCTCTTGCGTCATGAGGTGGGCCTTTTGTTGCGTGATTCCGGTGCCTTAAAGATAGCCCAATCCGGTCCGGACAGGGATGGAATTTTCTGTAAATAATTCCCGAGGAAAAGTAGGGGTGTTTGTTGCGGCTTTATGACGGTAGAGTCGCGTCGGATTCTCGGGATGGATAACTGCAGCGACCGGAGGTGTCTTGAACCAGCATATCCCTATGCGCCATTTTTTCATGTTGCTCGGCCTGATTGCGCTGGCCGAGACGCTGCTGATGATGACCGTCGAGCCGATGATGGAAGCGTATGGTTATCCGATCTGGATACGGGCCATGACTGATGCCGGTCTGCTCGCGCTCATCTGTGCGCCTTTCATGCTCAATTTTCAGTTGCGTCCGATGCGGATGGCCTATCACGATCCGATGACCGGCTTGCCCAACCGTCAGTTGTTCAACGACCGTCTGGAGCATGCATTGGTCGTGGCGAGACGGGCGAAACGGAGCTGCGCAGTGGTCTTTCTCGATCTCGACAACTTCAAGCCTATCAACGACCGTTTCGGCCACCGCGTCGGTGATGTGGTGCTGAAGCTGGCGGCAGCGCGCATCAAGTGCAGTATGCGAGCGAGTGATACCGTGGCGCGCATAGGCGGTGACGAATTCGCCATTCTGCTCACCGATGCTGAATGCACGGCGGATGCGGAACAAGTGATAAACAAGATAGCAGATGCCTTGTCACGCCCGTTCGAGGTGCGCGGCCATAGCCTGGAACTGGGGGTCAGCGCCGGAGTCGCCTTTTATCCGGGGGATGGCGTGAGCGGGGTGGAGTTGATCGACGCTGCCGACGATGCGATGTATCGCAACAAGGAACTGAAGAAGTCGCTGCCTGCAGCAGTGCTGATAGGGACTGCCCTCACTCCGGGCTGATCAGCTTCAGTATATTTTCAGCTTCAGCTGCAGTGATATCCCGCCGTAAAGACGGTCCTGAATGGTCGGGATGATGATGAGATTGGCACCGATCCGCCCATACTCTGCACTGATCACCGGTACCAGTGCAGCAAAGACACCGCCGCTCTGCATCCTGGGATAACCGTCGAACAGACCTGCAAACACACCGAAGCGGAATGGGCCGGCCGAGACTGGATGCCAACTCCCGCCCAGATAGTTGGACGTGCGCCGGTCGCTGTTGTAGAACTGTCCAGCGGTGATGGCAAGCGTTGTAGAGTACCGATAATCCATTCCCCAGCCGGGATTGTGGCCGTTTAATCCCTTGTATTTATCGAAGTGCCAGGTTTCGAATCCGGTACTCAACCAGATCTCTGAAAGAGGGGCGTTCTCTATCCTGTCGAAAGGGCCGAAGCTGTCGGCTGCCGGGCAGTGCATCGCGAACAATAGTCCGCCGAGTGAGCAGGCAGCTTGCAGGCTGGACCTCATGCCTGCTCGAACAAGGTGGGCAAACCGTCCAGTCCGACAAAGTTCAAGGCGTGGCTGGCCTGTGCGCGCACCACCGGCTTGGCGTGGTAGGCCATGCTCACGCCCGCCTGCGCCATCATCTTCAAGTCGTTCGCGCCGTCGCCCATGGCGATCACCTGCTCGCGGTTCAAACCCAGCTCTTCACGCACACGATTCAGCCAGTCGGCCTTGCCCTGGGCATCCACGATATCGCCCAAGACTTTGCCGGTGATTTTGCCGTCCACGATCTCCAGCGTGTTGGCATGGGTGTAGTCGAGGCCGAGACGCTGTTTCAGTCGCTCGGTAAAGTTCACGAAACCGCCGGATACCAGTAGCGTCCTGATGCCGTGCTGCTTCATGGCGGCCAGCATCTTCTCGGCACCAGGATTGAGTTGCAGACGTTCGTTGTAAACGCGCAGCAGGGCGGATTCATCCAGGCCCGCCAGCAGTGCCACGCGGCGGCGCAGGCTCTCTGCGAAATCGATCTCGCCGCGCATCGCGGATTCGGTGATCTCCGCCACCTGCGGCTTGATGCCCTGCATGTCGGCGATCTCGTCTATGCATTCGATGCTGATCAGTGTCGAATCCATATCCATCACCAGCAGGCCGAAATCGCCCAGATGTCTGCCCTGCGGCACGAAACCGAAATCGATCTGGTGTTGGTAGCAATAGTCAGCGATGTCGGCATGCGGCTGAGCTTCGCGCAAACGGTAGGCATGCGTGCCGAACTGTTCGGTGCGGGTCGCCTTGCTGAGGCGGGCGAGATGTTCCACTTGTGCGGCGGGGATGTCGTGTAAGGCTTGCAGGATGAGGTTCATGGAGGTGTACGGCGGCGTAGGGTTATCAATCTTCGTGGCGGATATTTTAATTCAATCGGCCTCAGCTTCCCGAAGAAGTTGGGGGAATATTATTACCCGCGCAAGGCAGATCATTGCGCGCGCGCCTTGACGGCAGGTGCCAACCTGCTTATTGTCCATGGCGATCATTCGTACTGGGGATCGTTGACGATTCTTCTTCGTCGTATCGGCGACCAGCGGCTGAGTCCAATAGCGCATATAGGTACATGCCACAAAGGGCCGCGGTATATGAGCAGGCAATTGAAAAACTATCTGATTCTGATATTGATCGCAGCTGAAGTGCTGGGGATCACCTATCTGGATTATCTCGTGCGTAACACCTTCTTTTCGCTGGATGTGCTGTATTGCCTGCCTGTCATCCAAGCTGCCAGGTTGGGCGCGATACATGCCATGCGCCGTTCCGATTCGCAACACCCGACGTTCGTCGCTATCGCCGTGGCACTGGCCTGGAGCTTGGCGGAGGTGGCCATCATCTGGCCGGAATTCCCGTGGCAGGCGTTAGCGATGAACTTGTTCACGCGCAGCGTCACCTTTACCGTCATCGGTCGTGTTGTGACCAAGCTATGGAAGGAAAGGGAGTTCGCCTTCAAGGACTCTTTGACCCAGCTGGCCAATCGCTACGATTTCTTCGACCGCTTCGAGATCGAACAGGAACGCAGTGAGCGTTCCGGCAGTCCCTATTCACTGTTGTATATCGATGTCGACAACTTCAAGGCGCTCAATGACGAAAGGGGGCACCAGACCGGCGATGCAGCCTTGCAGGCGCTCGCCAGCGTGTTGCGGGAGAATTCCAGACGTGTCGATATCGTGTCCCGTTTCGGTGGTGACGAGTTCGTGATGGTCTTTCCCGATACGGATGAACCGACTTGTCTTGAACTGGTGAAACGCATACAGCATGCAGCTGATACAGCGTTCCGGAGAAGAGGATGGCCGATATCACTGTCGGTGGGACATGTCACCGAGACCGGCTATCGTCTGAATGCGAACGACATTCTGCGTGAAGCAGACATGAGGATGTATACCCACAAGAAAGGGAAGCAATAATCGGACTAATTGCGCTGTTTCAGGCCAGTGCGGGTTACTTGAAGACGCACTGCTCCGCCTGCAAGCGCAGCCCATACTCTGCGATTGCTACCTGATCTGCCGCTTGGCCGACGGCCATCTTGATTTGAGGTTCATGGGGAAGGGATGTAACTTCAGTCCTGTCGCTTCTGCTGCTCCTTCAGGATCTTGGCCAGGTTGCTTTCTATCCAGTCCACCAGGCTGTCGATCTGCGCCCCGATCTGCTCGCCCAGCGGCGTCAGCGAATATTCCACGTGCGGCGGCACCACCGGGTAGGACACGCGGTCGACGAAGCCGTCCATCTCAAGTTGTTGCAGCGTCTGCGCCAGCATCTTCTCACTCACGCCGTCGATCTTGCGGCGCAGTTCGCTGAAGCGGTGCGTGCCGTCCATCAATGCGGACAGCACCAGCACGCCCCAGCGGCTGGTGACATGGTTGAGGATCTCGCGCGAAGGGCAGTTCGTGGAGAACACTTCTCCACGGCGAAACACGGGCTTGGGAGTGGCGGCGGCGATAGCGGGCATGACACTTACCTTTTTGTACGTACTTACGAAAAGTTATTGTAGCGGATATTCTTCGTTCACCCATTCATAAATCAACGAAGAAAGGAAACACCATGATCGTCGTCACCGGCGCAACCGGCCAACTGGGCCGCCTCGTCATCGCCTCCCTGCTCAAGAAAGTCCCCGCTTCGACCATCGTCGCCGCCGTGCGCAATGTGGAAAAAGCCAAAGACCTCGCCGCGCTGGGTGTGCAAGTCCGCCAGGCCGACTACACACTGCCGCAAAGCTGGGATGCCGCGCTGCAAGGTGCGGACAAAGTGCTGCTCATCTCCTCCAGCGAGATCGGCCAGCGCGCGAAACATCATCAGGCCGTGATCGACGCGGCCAAACGCGCGGGCGTGAAGCTGCTGGCCTACACCAGCGTGTTGCACGCAGACACATCCGTGCTTGGCCTCGCGGGTGAACACCGCGAAACGGAAGCCGCCATCAAAGCCTCGGGCGTGCCCGCCGTCATCCTGCGCAACGGCTGGTACACCGAGAACTACGCGATGGGCGTCCCCACCGCGCTGGCACACGGCGCGGTGTACGGCTGTGCAGGGGAAGGGCGTATCGCTTCCGCCGCGCGTGCCGACTATGCCGAAGCAGCCGCAGTCGCATTGACCAGCAACGATCAGGCGGGCAAGACCTACGAACTGGCAGGCAACAGCGCCTACACCCTGAGCGAATTCGCCGCCGAGATCGCCAGGCAAAGCGGTAAGGCGATCAACTACGTCAATCTGCCGGAAGCGGCTTACAAGCAAGCGCTGCTCGGTGCCGGTCTGCCTGAACCGCTGGCGGCCTTGCTGGCGGATTCCGACACGGGTGTTTCCAAAGGCGCGCTGTTCGATGACGGTCATCAGTTGAGCAAACTCATCGGCAGGGCCACGACGCCGCTGGCGGAAGTGGTGAAAGCTGCACTGTAAGAAAGTAGAACGGCCAGCAATCTACGCTGCACACGCGGCGCGGATCGCAAGCCGTCACATGCTGCGCGCGCGGAAATGACGCGCCGCACTGCCCATATTGTTTAGAATGGCGCGCCTCAGCTTCACGCTCGCCAGCCATTCCAGCCATGACCCAAGTCCCGACCAAAACCAATCTGCACCCGCGCAATCTGCATCGTGAGCGTTACGACTTCGCGCAACTCATCAAGACCAGTCCGGAATTGGCCAAGTACGTGTCGGTGAATGCCTACGGCAACGAGTCGATAGACTTCGTCGATCCGGCAGCGGTGAAAGCGCTCAATCGCGCATTGTTGAAACAGTATTACCAAATCAAGGAATGGGACATCCCCGACCAATACCTGTGCCCGCCCATCCCCGGCCGTGCCGACTACCTTCACTACCTCGCTGACCTGCTGGCCGAGAGCAACGGCGGCAGCATCCCGCGCGGTGACGCGGTGCGCGTGTTCGACATCGGCGTGGGCGCGAACTGCATCTACCCGCTCATCGGCCACGCCGCTTACGGCTGGCACTTCGTCGGCACCGATATCGACGAAGTCGCGCTGGGCAATGCGCAACACATCGTCGAAGCGAACGACCTGAGCGACGCCATAGAACTGCGTTTGCAACCCTCCAGCACCGACATCTTCTCCGGCGTCACCTATGCCGACGAATACTTCGCCCTCACGCTGAGCAATCCGCCGTTCCACGCCTCGCTCGCCGAAGCCCGCAAAGGCTCGCAACGCAAATGGCAGAACCTCGGCAAAGAGCAAAACAAACACAAGAAACCGGTGCTGAACTTCGGCGGACAAAGCATGGAGCTGTGCTGTGAAGGCGGCGAAGAAGCCTTCGTCACCCGCATGATCGAAGACAGCGCAGGCGGCGGCGAGCACTGCCTGTGGTTCACCACCCTGATCTCAAAATCTGCCAGCCTGCCGCGGGCCTACGATGCGCTTCAACATTTTGGCGCGGTAGACAGTCGCACCATCGAAATGGCGCAGGGGCAGAAGAAGAGCAGGTTGTTGGCCTGGACGTTCATGGATAAGAAGCGGCGGCGGGAGTGGTGGGAGAAGCACGGGAAGAAGTAGGTCGGTGGTTTGCTTTGATTCAACTTCAAAACCGTCGGGCAACCCCAGTTGGTTTTGTACTTGATGTTGGGTTACGCGATAAAGCTGCTAACCCAACCTAGGGCACTGCGAAGTTGCCTACTGCAATTCCTTAAAGAAATTCACGATCGCCAGCACCCGCTGCTTCAACTCCCCATACTTCAACTCGATCCTCAGCTTGTCCTGACCCGCCATCTTGATATGCCGTTTGCTCTGGATCATGGTGATGATCTTCATCGGGTCGATGGGTGGTTCGGGGACGAACTGGATCTGGATCGCTTCGCTGGAGGCGTCCACTTTGCTGATGCCCAGCGGCTTGGCGAGGATGCGCAGGCGGTGGCAGTCGAATAGCGCTTGCGCTGGTTCTGGCAGCAGGCCGAAGCGGTCGATGAGTTCCTGCTGCATGTCGTCCAGGTCCTGCTGCGATTCGCAGTTGGCGAGGCGTTTGTAGATGACCAGACGCTGGTGGATGTCGCCGCAGTATTCGTCCGGCAGCAGGGCGGGGGTGTGCAGGTTGATCTCGGTGGTGACGCCCAGCGGGTGCGCCATGTCCGGTTCCTTGCCGGACTTCAACGATTTGATGGCGGCGTTGAGCATGTCGTTGTAAAGACTGAAGCCGATCTCCTGCATCTCGCCGCTCTGCGATTCACCCAGCACTTCACCAGCACCGCGTATCTCGAGGTCGTGCATGGCGAGATAGAAACCGCTGCCCAGTTGTTCCATGGCCTGGATGGCTTCCAGACGTTTCTTGGCCTGCGCGGTGAGGCCTTCCTTGTTGTCCACCAGCAGATAAGCATAAGCCTGGTGGTGCGAGCGACCGACGCGGCCGCGCAACTGGTGCAGCTGCGCGAGGCCGAAGCGGTCGGCGCGGTTCATGATGATGGTGTTTGCGGTGGGCACGTCGATGCCGGTCTCGATGATGGTGGAGCAGAGCAGCACGTTGAAGCGCTGGTGGGTGAAGTCGCGCATCACCGCTTCCAGTTCGCGTTCGCCCATCTGGCCGTGCGCCATGCGGATGCGCGCCTCGGGCAGCAGCTCGGTCAGTTTCTCCAGCATGTTGGGCATGGTGTCCACTTCGTTGTGCAGGAAGTACACCTGCCCGCCGCGTTTCAGTTCGCGCAGCACGGCCTCGCGGATCACGCCCGCGCTGTAGTTGCTGACGAAGGTTTTGATGGACAGGCGGCGCTGCGGCGCGGTGGCGATCACCGAGAAATCGCGCAGGCCTTCCAGCGACATGGCCAAGGTTCTTGGGATGGGTGTGGCGG
>JAHJQE010000048.1 GCA_018819205.1 Gammaproteobacteria bacterium | reverse complement strand
CGACACCTTCGTCATCATCAGCGGCGATTCGGATTTTTCGCCGCTGGTTTCCAAGCTGCGCGAAAACAACAAATACGTGATCGGCATCGGTGTGAAAGATTCCACTTCGGATTTGCTGAGCGCGAACTGCGACGAGTTTATTTTCTACGACGACTTGGTGCGCGTGCAGGAAGCCAAGAAGAAACAGGCCGCCAAGAAAGCCCCTGCCAAAGCCAAAGTCGAAGTCGCCAAACCCGCCGCAAAGAGCGACGACGACAAGAAGCAGGAAGCCATGGAGTTCCTCGTGGAGACCGTCGAAGGCCTCATTTCCGAGCGCGGCTCCGATGAGAAGATATGGGGCTCCATGGTCAAGCCCACCATGCAGCGCCGCAGGCCCGGCTTCACCGAATCCTATTACGGCTACCGCTCGTTCAAGGAGTTGATAGAAGATGCCCAGCGCAACAAGCTGGTGGTGCTGGCCAAAGACGAGAAATCCGGCCAATACACGATCAGGTTGCCCATATGATCGGGCTTCCTCGAATCGCGTCTCCATCCATTTGCGTGAAGGAAATGCCCGAAAGATAAGCGTACAATTCTTCGCATAGCGCTCCGCAACCTCGGGTAGCACACCTGAAACGACAGGGGCGCAAATGTCGGAGGATAGTATGAAGCAGCAATATTTCGTGCCTTGCAGGGCCGGGGTGTCGCCACCCTGCGCGATCCGAAAATCATGACGTCTCACCTGCACGCCAAGCGAATCGGTTGGGTGGTTCTGCTGCTGACGCTGGTCGCATCGGGCTTGTATTGGTGGCAGCTGACCCGAGCTGCCGGTCAACTTCGCGCCGAAACGGTCGCTCAAGCCGAGCTGCGCGCCAAGCAATTGAATGGTGCAGTGGCGGAACAGGTTTCCATCCTCGTGCGTTCCGCAGACCGGGCTGCACAAGAACTGGCCGAGGCCTATGCATCAGGGCGGAAGCGAGAATTCGACACCCTGGTGGCAAAGGTGGAACAGCGATTCCCGTTCGGCTCTCTGCTGCAGATCGCATCCATTGATGCGGAAGGCTACCTTTCCTATTCCAATCTAGGGATGAAAAGCAGTGTGTATCTGGCCGATCGCGAACATTACAAGGCGCATCTGAACTCACCAGAGCCCAGGTTATTTGTCAGCGCACCGGTGTTTGGCAGGGTCTCCAAACAATGGTCCATACAATTCACGCGCCCTATCTTGCACCGGGGGCGTTTCAATGGCGTGATGGTCGTCGCGCTATCGCCGGAATATCTGCACCGCTCCCTGGCGGCAACGACTCTGGCCTCTGACGATGTGATCGCGATCTTCAGGCAGAGCGGCGAATATCTGGCACGCAGTGTCGAAAATGAGAAGGCGATGGGGAAACACGTCGGCGCGAATCGTGATTTTGTCGGGCCGGATGCAGCGCCCAGCGGATCGTTCAAAACTTCAGCCAACTTCGACAAGGTCGTACGACTGTTCCAATGGCAGCGTATCGAGGAAGCGCCAATTGTGGTAGTGACCGGTCTGAGTGAAACCACCTTGCTGAGACCGGTCGAGGCGATCCTTGCCAAGAACCGCGGTCAAGCCATCGTTGCTACAGCAGTCCTGTGGTTGATGGCATTTGCTGCCGCCGCATTGCTGCGAAGACTGAGCGCACAGCAGAAGGAGACCTTCGAACGCGCCGAGCAGCTGGAAGCCGCAGGGAAAAAGCTGGCGACCAGCGAAAAACGCTTGCGCAGCATCTTTGAGACAGAGCCGCAGTGTATCAAGGTCGTGGACAACAAGGGACGGCTGCTGGAAATGAACAGTGCCGGCCTGGAGATGCTGGAAGCAAGTAGCCTGGAAGAAGCCCAGAGCCGGAGCCTGTTCGATTATGTCGCCCCGGATTATAAAGACGCTTTTTTGGCGCTGCACAAACGCGTCATGCAGGGCGAAAGCGGCAAGCTAATATTCAAAATCACCGGCCTGAAAGGTACGGCACGTTTTCTGGAGACGCATGCCACGCCTATGCGGGATGCCAACGGTGAAGTGACTTCGCTGCTGGGAATCACCCGTGACATCACTGAGACCCTGCAAGCAGAGCAGCAGTTGCGTATCGCAGCAACGGCCTTTGAGTCGCAGGAAGGGATATTCGTCACCGATGCCGAAGGAAAGATACTGCAGGTGAACCAGGCTTTTACCAGAATCACCGGATACAGTGCGGACGAGGTCGTCGGCAAGAATCCGCGACTGCTACAGTCGGGTCGGCATGACCGGAGTTTCTACGAGGACATGTGGGAGCGCATCGAGCGCGAGGGTGTCTGGGAAGGCGAGGTCTGGAATCGGCGCAAGAATGGCGAAGCGTATCCGGAACATCTCACAATCACATCGGTGAAAGACTCCAAAGGGCGCATTGCGAATTATGTCGCAACCCTCATGGACATCACGGCAAGCAAATCAGCCGAAGAGGAGATCAAGAATCTGGCGTTCTTCGACCCGCTCACCCAGCTTCCCAACCGGCGATTGCTGCAAGATCGTCTGCAGCGAGCACTGACTGCCAGCGTGCGGAGCGGAAGAGGCGGTGCGGTACTGTTCATCGATCTGGATAACTTTAAAACGCTGAATGACACACTGGGACATGACACCGGCGACTTGTTGCTGGTGCAAGTGGCGGAACGATTGGTCACTTGCGTACGCGAGGGTGACACCGTGGCACGTCTGGGTGGCGATGAGTTTGTGGTCATGCTGGAAGACTTGAGTGAGAACACCCTGGAAGCAGCAGAACAGGCCAAGAATGTCGGTGCCAAGATTCTTGGTGCGCTCAATGTGCAATATTTGCTTGGTGAACATGCATATAACAGTACGCCCAGTGTCGGGGCCACACTGTTCGAACGGAACATTTCGATCGATGAGTTGTTGAGGCAGGCCGATATCGCCATGTATCAAGCAAAAAAAGCCGGACGAAATACTCTGCGATTCTTCGATCCGCAGATGCAGGCGTCGATCAACGCGCATGCAGCGCTCGATGCGGAGTTGCGCAATGCGATCGAAAACGAAGAGTTCCAATTGCATTTCCAGGTGCAGGTGGACGATAAGGGTCGCCCATTCGGAGCCGAAGCCCTGATTCGCTGGGATAGCCCGGGTCGAGGTTTGACGATGCCTGGTGCCTTTATCCCGCACGCCGAAGAAACGGGACTGATCTTGCCGATCGGGCTCTGGGTGCTTGAGACAGCCTGCAAGCAGCTCAAAGCATGGGCGCAGAATGAGATGACGTGCCGACTTGTACTCGCAGTGAATGTAAGCGCCAAGCAATTCCATCAGACGGATTTTGCCGCGCAGGTTCGTGCGGCTGTCGAAGGCAACGGCATCGACCCTGGGCAGTTAAAACTCGAGCTGACAGAAAGCATGCTGTTGGGGGATATCGAGGACACCATCGCCACCATGAATGCATTGAACGAGATCGGCGTCAGGCTCTCCCTGGATGATTTCGGCACGGGCTACTCATCTCTGCAATATCTCAAGCGGCTGCCCCTCAATCAGCTGAAGATCGACCAGTCTTTTGTGCGGGACATCACCAGCGACAACAGCGACAGGACGATCATCAGCACCATAGTCGTCATGGCACAAAGTTTGAATCTGGAGGTGATCGCTGAAGGCGTGGAGACAGAGGAGCAGCGAGAGTTGCTTGAGAGATCAGGCTGTAAGCAGTTTCAGGGCTACCTGTTCGGCTGCCCGGTGCCGATCGGCAAGTTCCAGTCATTGTTTCTGCAAGGCTGAACGCCCGCCGGACTCCGGGCGAAAGTTCAAAATATTATCGCCGTCCCCGAATGCTATAATCCGCGCCTCTCAAAAGGCGCCCTGCAATGTCCGTAGTCCTGAATTTCAGATCCCATCTTTCCGAATTGTTCGCGCAAGCTCTGCGCGAGGTGTCGCCGGAGTCGGCCGACACGGCCATTCTCATCGAGCGGCCCAAGCAGGCCGCGCACGGTGATTACGCCTGCAATCTGGCGATGCAAATGGCCAAGCCCCTGCGCAAGTCGCCGCGCGACATCGCCAATGCGCTGATCGCAGCGTTACCCAAGACCGATTTCATCGACAAGGTGGAGATCGCGGGTGCGGGCTTCATCAATGTGTTCCTTGCCGCGAATGCCAAACAGGCAGTGGTAAACAGCGTGCTGACTGCGGGAGCGGGCTACGGTCATGTGCATGTCGGTCAGGGTCGCAAGGTGGGGGTGGAGTTCGTCTCGGCCAATCCGACCGGTCCGCTGCATGTCGGGCACGGTCGCGGCGCGGCGGTGGGGGATTGCCTGTGCAACGTGCTGCATGCGGCGGGCTGGAACGTGACGCGCGAGTTCTATTACAACGACGCGGGTGTGCAGATAGATAATTTGAAGCTGTCGGTGCAACTGCGCTGCAAGGGCGTCACGCCGGACGATCCTTCTTGGCCGGACTCCGGATATCGTGGCGATTACATCCAGGATGTGGCGGATGCCTACATGGCGAAAGAGACCGTCGAGGCGGACGACCAGCACATCACCGGCAAGGGTGATGCGGACGATGCCGAGGCGATCCGCCATTTTGCGGTGGCCTATCTGCGCCGCGAACAGGATCTGGACTTGCGCGCCTTCCAGGTGGAGTTCGATGTGTTCTCGCTGGAGTCGGCGCTGTATACCGAGGGCAAGGTGGAAGCGACGGTGCAGAGGTTGATCGCCAGCGGCCACACCTATGAACAGGACGATGCGCTGTGGTTGCGCACCACCGATTTCGGCGACGACAAAGACCGCGTGATGCGCAAGAGCGACGGCGGTTACACCTATTTCGTGCCGGACGTGGCCTACCATCTGGAGAAATGGAACCGCGGTTTCGTGCGCGTCATCAACGAGCAGGGCTCCGATCACCATTCCACGATTACGAGGGTGCGCGCCGGCTTGCAGGCGCTGGACGCGGGCATCCCGCAGGGCTGGCCGGACTATGTGCTGCACCAGATGGTGACGGTGCTGAAGAACGGTGAAGAGGTGAAGATCTCCAAGCGTGCGGGCAGCTATGTGACTTTGCGCGATCTGATCGATGAGGTGGGTTGCGACGCCACGCGCTACTTCCTTGCGGCGCGCTCACCGGATTCGCAACTGGTATTCGATATCGATCTGGCGAAATCACAGAGCAACGACAACCCGGTGTACTACATCCAGTATGCGCATGCGCGCATCTGCACGGTGCTGGCGCAATGGGGCGGCGACAGGCAGAGTCTGCACACGGTCGATCTGGGCGCGCTGGATGGCGACTACGAACAGGTGTTGCTGCAGAAGATGATCGACTTCCCGAATGTGATCGAGACGGCAGCGAATGACCTGGCTCCGCACCAGATAGCGGTCTATCTGAAGGACTTTGCCGCTGATTTTCATAGCTATTACAATGCGTCGCGCTTCCTGGTCGACGACGAGCAGGTCAAGCTGGCGCGGCTGGCATTGATCTCCGCCATCGCACAAGTGCTGCGGAACGGATTGTCGCTACTCGGTGTCACAGCGCCCGAGCAAATGTAATCTCAATAAGGAAGAACATGGCCACTGCAGGCGGATCACAAAAATCCAAGGCACTCGCATCGCTGATCATCGGCATGGTGATCGGTGTATCCATCGCGGGTATCGTCGCCTGGTACATGGTTAATAAGAATCCGGCCACCTTCAATCAGCCCTCTGTCGCGCGCGAAATACCGAAACCGGTTCCGCAGATCGTGGTTCCTCAGCCTGCCCAGACCGAGCAAGGTGCGCCATCTCAGCCTCAGTTCGAGTTCTACAGGGTGCTGCCGGACAAATCCGAGGCGGGAGTGGTGGCCAAGCCCGCACCTGCAGTTCAGGCTCAACCCAAAGCTGTGGTTGATGCCACGCCTTACCTGGTACAGGCCGGCTCGTTCCAGAACAAGGATGATGCAGAGAAGCTCAAGGCGCGTCTGGCGCTGGGCGGGTTCGAGGCCAGCATCGTCAGCGTCAACCTCCCAGAGAAGGGTGTGTGGCACCGCGTCCGGCTCGGGCCGTTCACGGGGCTGGCTGCTGCGAACACCACCATCGCCAGTCTGAAGACGAGCGGCATCACCGCCACCGCGGTGCGTGCCCAATAACCACAGGAGAAGAAGATGACTCTGATGCGTAAACTGATCGCTGTTGTGTTGTTGTTGTGTGCGGTGCAAGCCCAGGCCGGGGCGATGGCTGGCCGAGACTACCAAGTGCTGAGTACGCCGCAACCGACCAGCAGCGGCAGCAAGGTGGAAGTGCTGGAATTCTTCTTCTACGGCTGCTCGCACTGTTTCCATCTGCACGGCCCGTTCAGCAGCTGGGAGAAGACCATGCCCAAGGATGTCGACCTGCAGTACGTGCCGGTCATCTTCCGCGATTCCTGGGAGCCGATGGCGCGCACTTTCTATGCGCTGGAGGCTTTGGGCATGCTCGAGAAGCTGCATGACGATCTGTTCCAGGCATGGAACGTGTTCGGTACCGATCTGAGCGATCAGGCAAAGATATCGGATTTCGTTGCCAAACGCGGCGTGGATCGTGCCAAGTTCGATGCGGCCTATAACTCGTTCACGCTGGCCGGCAAGGTCGCGCGCAGCAACCAGCTGGTGCGCAGCTACGGCATACGCGGCACACCCACCATCGCCGTGGACGGCAAATACATCATCACCGGACTGGAGCCGGCAGAAACCATCCGCGTGCTGAACGAAGTCATCAAGATCGCCCGCAAGGAACGCAGCAAGCAAAGATGAAGGTCGTCATCTCCGGCGCGTCGAGCGGCATCGGTCTTGCCCTCGCGCGCCATTATCTTGAGCGCGGCGCGACCGTCGCCGCCTTCGCCCGTCGCGGTGAACTGCTAAAACAACTCTCCTCGCAATTCCCAGACAAAGTCTTTACCTACACACTGGATGTGAGGGATGCTTCCGCCATCGCGGCAGCGGCACAGGACTTCATGGCGCGCGTCGGCGTGCCGGACATCGTGATCGCCAATGCGGGCGTGAGCATCGGTACGCTGACCCGCCACGCCGAGGACAACGAGGTGTTCAAACATGTGATGGACATCAACGTACTGGGAGTGGTGCAGACCTTTCAGCCATTTCTCGACAAGATGCGCGATGCTGGTCGCGGCAGGCTGGTCGGTATCGCCAGCGTGGCAGGCTTCCGCGGCCTGCCCGGCGCGGGGGCGTATTCCGCCTCCAAGGCCGCATTGATCTCCTATATGGAAAGCCTGCGGCTGGAGATGCACGGCAGCGGCGTCAAGGTGGTGACGATTTCTCCCGGCTACATCCGCACGCCGATGACCGACATCAATCCTTATCCCATGCCGTTCATGCTGGAAGTGGATGATGCGGCACTGCGCTTCGCGCGCGTGATCGAATGTGGCTGCTCGTTCAAAGTGGTGCCCTGGCAGATGGCGCTGGCCGGGCGAGTATTGAAACTGCTGCCGAACTGGATCTACGACAGATTGTTCGCCAAAGCGCCGCACAAGCCGCGCGCGCAACACTGATGGTGATCTACAAACGTTTCATCAAGGGCGGCGTGCCAGAATATTTGGCACGCCATTACTGGTGGGCGTACCTGTGGGACAAGAGCATCTGGTTCTTCGACCACCAGCCTATCATCAACGCCATCCTGTTCGGGCAATATGACAAGCTGCTGCACAAGACGCTGCGCCATGTCGATGCCCGTTCCGGTGCGCGCCTGCTACAACTGACCTGCGTGTACGGCAAGCTCACCCCATCGCTGTTCCGCAACGCGGACAACGAGGTGCATCTGTGCGACGTGGCGACCGGTCAGCTGCAACTGGCGCGCGGCAAGACGCAGGACATCGCGCGCCGTATCCATCTGTCGCGCATGAACGCGGAGACGCTGGCCTATGCCAGCGATGCGTTCGACCAGTTGATCCTGTTCTTCCTGTTCCATGAATTGCCTACGGAGGCGCGGCAGAACGTGTATGACGAGATGGCGCGCGTCCTGAAGCCGGGCGGTTCGGTGCTGGTCACGGAATATGCGGCGACGCCGCATCACCATCCGCTGTATCGTTTTACGCTGACGCGCTGGGTGTTGGGAACCATGGAGCCGTTCCTGCCGGGATTCTGGCAGGAGGATGTGACCGCGAAACTGGATGTGGCCTTGCGCAAACAGGGCAAATCGCTGGCTGGCGAGCCGCACGTCGAATACTGCTTCGGCGGTTTTTACCGGGTGATGCGTTACGACCTTGCATAGGGTGCCCCGGCAGTCAGAGCCTGCTACCTGTCTGTGCGAATCCGCAGGAAGCGTGCGAAACGCGGGATGCCGGTGTCCTCGTTCACGCCGTTGTAGCGATAACTGACCCAACTACCCAGCGCCGGCGGTGTTCGTCGATCCGCATCGGAGAATCCGCTTCCCAAGCGGAAGCGCAGCCCCTCGGGCGTTTCCACTTGCAGCGCACCCAGCATCCCCGCGTACTTTCCCTTGCCCGGCAGATGCGCCACGACTCTGGCATCGGCATCCTGAAAAGGCTTGAGCTTGAGCAGGTCATCGTTGCGCTCGGCGCGATAAAGCGACGCGCCCCTATGCAGCATCAATCCTTCGCCGCCCTGCCCGACGATGCGCGCCAGCATCGCTTGCAGCGCGTCGTGATCGCTCACCCGTAACTGCGCGACATGCTGCAGCCATGGCTGGCCAACGCGCGCGACGATCTGCTGCAGTGCCGCATCGCGCTCGTCAAATATCCCGGGATGGGCCGGCAGATCGAACACCATGAAATGTATACGCCGCCATTCGGCATCGTCGGGTGTCTGCTTGCGGACGATGGAGACTGTCTGCGCGAATTGTCCGCGCGCGATCCACAACTCGCCGTCCAGCGGCGCATTCGGCCAGCCGGCGGTGAACCATTGCGGCGCATGGATGATTTCACCGCCGCGCGAAAATAGTCGATGACCATCCCAATAACCGCGCATGCCATCGAGTTTTTCGCTGACCCGATACTCGGTCAGCGGGACCTCGTCGCGATAGATGTTCGCCAGCATCAGCGGCGGCGGCTCGACGGCGAAAAGTGGGGAGGGCAGTTGCAGCAGGAGCAGCGCCAGCCAGAACGATGTGAGCATTTGCTTCATATCCACCCCCGCCATACCGGCGCAGGCCGGAATCCAGACAAGAAAATATCCCGCGTAGCGGACAATGCCGAGGGCTTTGTCCGCTACGCGATCTGCTGATGCTGCCGGATGCCGGCCTGCGCCGGTATGGCGACGATCAGCCCGCGAGCTTTTGCTTCAATACCTCGTTCAGTTGCGCAGGATTGGCCTGGCCTTTGCTGGCCTTCATGGCCTGACCGACGAAGAAGCCGAACAACTTGTCCTTGCCGCTGCGGTATTCGGTCACCTTGTCGGCGTTCGCCGCCATGATCTCGTCCACGATCTTCTCGATCGCACCAGCATCAGACACCTGCTTCAGACCCTTGGCTTCGATGATGGCATCCACTTCGCCGCCTTCCGCCCACATAGAGCGGAACACTTCCTTAGCGCCGGAATTGGAGATGGTGCCGTCAACGATGCGCGCCAGCATGTTGCCCAGTTGCTGTGCGCTGATCGGGCACTGCGTCATGTCCAGTCCGTCGCGGTTCAGTTGAGCGTTCAGCTCGCCCATGATCCAGTTGGCGCAGACCTTGGCATCATTCGGCACGGCGGCCAGCACGGTCTCGAAGAAATCTGCCATCTCGCGCGAGGCGGTGAGGATGCTGGCATCGTAGGCGGACAGGCCGAGTTCGTTCACATAGCGTGCCTGCTTGGTCTGCGGCAATTCAGGCAGCGTGGTGCGCATCTGTTCTATCCACTCGGGCGAAATCTCCAGTGGCAACAGGTCGGGGTCGGG
>JAHJQE010000047.1 GCA_018819205.1 Gammaproteobacteria bacterium | reverse complement strand
CAACTGCAACTGGAACAACGGATGGAAATGACGTCCCTGTGCATCGAATCCGGCACTGGCATACAGCAAAGCACCGAAGCCCAGCAGCGCGGTGAGCAGGCTCATCGCTGCGGCGAGGCGATCCGCCGCGAGCACGATGCCGAACGGCGCAACCCAGTCGCCCAGCGCATACACCCGCACCATGCCGTCATCGGTAAGCCAAACCAGCCACAGCGTGGCCGCCACACCGAGCAATGCGGCGATGAGTCCGATGGCGCGCTGCACGCCGATGCCATAAGCCTTGGCCGCCAGTTGCAGCAAGGCGGCAACGAACGGGATCAGCAGGGGCAGGATGGCGGCGTGCGGGGTCATGGTTTTTCCTTCGCATCCACATGGTCGTCGCACGATTCACCCAGGGCGCGCAGCGCCAGCATCACCAGATACGCGGTCATGCCGAAGCCGATGACGATGGCGGTCAATACCAGCGCTTGCGGCAGCGGGTCGGTATAGCTCGCACCATCGCGGATCAAAGGCGGCGCGTCCATGCGCAACCTGCCGCTGGCGAACAGGAACAGGTTCACCGCGTAGGACAGCAGCGTGAGTCCGAGGATCAGCGGGAAGGTGCGTGCGCGCAGCATCATGAACACGCCGCAGGCGGTGAGCAGGCCGATGGCGATGGAGACGATCGCTTCCATCAGAGCGCCTTTCCAGAGAATGGCGTTGCTCCAGCGAGAGTTCCCTCACCCCCGTTCCCCCTCTCCCGGAGGGCGAGGGGTACGGCCGGTGCTTGCTGCGCAAGACTATTGTTATTCGACAACTTGCCCAGTTCCGCCAGCACCATCAGCACCACGCTGACCACCACCAGATACACGCCGAGGTCGAACACCATGGCGGAGGCCAGTTCGATGTTGCCGATCAGCGGCAGGGCGATGTGGCCGTGCGTGGTGGTGAGGAAGGGGAAGCCGAATGCCCACGCTGCCACGCCCACGCCGCTGGCACAGGCGAGTCCGGCAGCGAGGAACAGCGGTAGCCGCTGCGGCAGGCGCGCGCTGGCGAAACCGATGCCGCTGGCGAGGTATTGCAGGATCAGCGCGACGCCGGTCACCAGTCCCGCGACGAAGCCGCCGCCCGGCAGGTTGTGGCCGCGCAGGAAGATGTACACCGACACCATCAGCGCCAGCGGCAGCAGCGGGCGCATCAGCATCTGCAGGAACAGCGGGTGGCGTTCGCTTGCCCATGCGCGACCGTCGACGTCGCGCATGGGCTGCTTGAGCACCAGTTGGTCGAGTAACACGTGCGCGGCCAGGCCCACCATCGCCAGCACGGTGATCTCGCCCAGCGTGTCGAAGCCGCGGAAGTCCACCAGGATCACGTTCACCACATTGCTGCCGCCCCCGCCCGGTACCGACTGCGCCAGGTAGTAGCCAGACAGGGTGTCGAACGGTGAAGTGAGCATGGCATAAGCGGCCGCCCCAAGCCCGATACCGGCAGCGAGCGCCAGCAGCGCATCGCGCACGAGGCGCGGCATGCCGTCCTCGGCGGGCGAGGTCGGCGGCAGGTAATACAGCGCCAGCAGCAGTAGCACGATGGTGACCACCTCGACCGAAAGCTGAGTGAGGGCCAGGTCAGGCGCGGAGAAGCGCACGAAGGTCAGCGCCACAATCAGGCCGATCACGCTGGTCAGCACAACGGCAATGAGGCGATGATGGTGCAGTCGCACCACGCCGGTCGCTGCCACGGCCAGCATGCCCAGCGCGATGAGGCTGGCGGCATCGGGCGCTTGTGTGACCACTGGCAGCACGGCGGCGGAGGCGGTCCACCAGGACCAGCCGCCCAGCGCCAGCACGAATGCAATGAACAACGCGAGGTAACGCTGCAACGAACCGTTGTCCATCCAGGCGACCAGTGATCGCGCAGCCGCCACCATGTACTCGTAGCCGCGCTCGAACACGATGCTGGCGTGGATGGAAGGCAGGCGGTCATACAGTGCGTACAGCCGATGGCGCATCGCATATAGCGCGATGCCGCCGGCCAGTGCGACCAGACTCATCATGAACGGCGCGTTGAAGCCGTGCCAGACCGCCAGATGGAATTCAGGCAGCGGCTGTTGCAGCACCGCACCGGCGGCCGCATGGAGTATCGGGGCGATGCTCCATTGCGGGAAGATGCCGACCAGCAGACACATCGCCACCAGCACCTCCACCGGCGCACGCATCCAGCGCGGCGGTTCGTGCGGCTTGCGCGGCAGGTTGACCGGGTCGCCGTTGAAGAACACGTCGTGGATGAAGCGCGACGAATAGGCCACCGCGAGTATGCCGGCCAGCGTGGCGAAGGCGGGCAGCAGCCAGCTCATCTCATCGAACACCGGATGGCCGACGGCCTCGGCGAAGAACATCTCCTTGCTGAGGAAACCGTTGAGCAGCGGCACGCCCGCCATCGAACCGGCGGCGACGATGGCCAGCGTGGCGGTGATGGGCATGAACTTGAACAGGCCGTTGACGCGGCGCATGTCACGCGTGCCGCACTCGTGGTCGACGATGCCGGCCGCCATGAACAGCGAGGCCTTGAAGATGGCGTGGTTGATGATGTGGAACACGGCCGCCACCACCGACAGCGGCGTGTCCAGACCGAACAACAGCGTGATCAGGCCGAGATGGCTGATGGTGGAATAGGCCAGCAGGCCCTTGAAATCGTAGCGGTAGAAGGCGAGGTAAGCGGCATACACCAGCGTGAGCGCGCCGGTGCCGCTGACCAGCCAGAACCACAGCTCGCTGCCGGCCAGCGCCGGATGCAGACGCGCCAGCAGGAACACGCCCGCCTTCACCATGGTGGCCGAGTGCAGGTAGGCCGACACCGGCGTGGGCGCAGCCATCGCCTGCGGCAGCCAGAAATGGAAGGGGAATTGTGCCGACTTGGTGAACACGCCGAGCAGTACCAGGATCAGCATGACTTCGTACAGCGCGTGGACGCGTATCTGTTCGCCCGCGGCCAGTACCACCGACAGTTCGTAACTGCCTGCGATGTGTCCGAGCAGCATCACGCCCGCGAACAGCGCAAGGCCGCCGCCGCCGGTGACCGCCAGCGCGATGCGCCCGGCCAGACGCGCTTCGTAACTCTCCTGTTTGTAGGAGATGAGCAGGAAGGAAGCGAGGCTGGTCAGTTCCCAGAACACCACCAGCAACAGCAGGTTCTCGGACAGTACCACGCCCAGCATCGCCGCCATGAACAGCAGCAGCAGTGTGTAGAAGCGCCCCAGCTTGTCGTGCCCGTGCAGATAGTAGTAGGCGTACAGCGTGACCAGCAGGCCGATGCCGAGGATGAGCAGGCTGAACATCAGGCCGAGGCCGTCGAGGCGCAAGGATAGTGTCAGGCCCCATTCTGGCAGCCAGGCGAAGCTGGTCAGCAAGGTGGTACCGTCCATCACCGGCATCACCAGCGGAGCCAGCAGGGCCAGACAGGACGCCATCACCATCGCACTTGCCAGCGCGGCATAACCGCGCCCGTAGCGTTGCATCAGCAACGGCAGCGGGGCAGCGCAGAAGGCCAGGGCGACGAGGGCAGGCAATGCGGTTTGCATGGGTTTATGTTACCGGACTTCGTGTGAGGAACGGCCGAAATCGGGCAGTGCGTGCAACGCCAGCGGCCTTGTGTCTGCCTGCCGCCGCGTTGTGCAGGACGCTCATCCCAGGCGGTTGTCGGCCGGGTGGTAGTGCGGGTCTTCCAGCACGTTGACCTCGATCATACCCTTGGCCTTGTCCAGCAGTTCGAGGCAGTCAGGACTCAGATGGCGCAGGTGTAGCTTCTTGCCCAGTTGCGTGTAACGCTCAGCCAGGGTGTCGATTGCTTCGATAGCAGAGTGGTCCTTCACCCGCGCATTGCGGAAATCGATCACTACTTCTGTCGGATCTTCCTTTGGGTGGAACAGCGCCAGAAAGTTCTGCGTCGATGCGAAGAACAGTGAGCCGTGCAAGTCATACACCTTCCAGCCATGTTCCTCGGTGGAGATGTTCACCTCGATGTGTTTGGCGTGTTGCCATGCGAACACCAGTGCCGAGATGATGACGCCGACGATCACTGCAACGGCGAGGTCGGACAGTACGGTGACAAGGGCGACCGTGATGCCGACGAACACATCGGCGTGTGGCACCTTGCCGAACAGGCGGAAGCTGCCCCACTCGAAGGTCTTTTCGGACACCACGAACATCAGCCCGATCAGCGCAGCCAGCGGAATCATCTCGATCCATTCGGAAGCGAACAGGATGAAGCTCAGCAGGAACAATGCCGCCGAGATGCCGGACAAGTTCTTGTGTGCACCGTTGGTGACGTTGATCATGCTCTGACCGATCATGGCGCAGCCGCCCATGCCGCCGAAGAAACCGGTAGCGACGTTGGCTACACCCTGACCCACGCAGGCGCGGTTCGGTTTGGCGCGTGTCTGCGTCATGTCGTCGATCAGATTCAGTGTCAGCAATGATTCGATCAGGCCGATGCCGGCCAGGATCAGGCTATACGGAAACACGATCTTCAGAGTCTCCCAGTCGAAGGGCACATCAGGCAGATGGAATTGTGGCAGCCCGCCTTTGATCGAAGCCAGGTCGCCGACAGTCTTGGTCTCCAGGCCACTGAAGATCACCAGTGCCGAGACGGCCACGATGGCCGCCAGCGTGGATGGAATGGCGCTGGTCAGTTTGGGCAGCAGATAGATGATGGCCATGGTAACGGCGATCAGACCCAGCATGGTGTACAGTGGCGCACCGCTCATCCAGTCGCCATCCGGTGTCTTGAAATGCCCGAGCTGCGCCAGGAAGATAACGATGGCCAGACCGTTGACGAAGCCCAGCATCACCGGGTGCGGCACCATGCGGATGAACTTGCCCAGCTTGGCGAGTCCGAAACCGATCTGCAGCACCCCCATCAGCACTACGGCGGCGAACAGATATTCCACACCGTGTTGTACGACCAAGGCCACCATCACCACAGCCAGCGAGCCGGCTGCGCCGGAGATCATGCCGGGACGGCCGCCGATCAGCGAAGTGATCAATCCCACCATGAACGCGGCATACAGGCCGACCAGCGGATGCACCTGCGCGACAAAGGCAAAGGCGATCGCTTCGGGCACGAGTGCCAGTGCGACAGTAAGGCCGCTCAAAACATTGGTCTTGGCTTCGGGGAAATTCTTGATGTCCATGTGCGATACCTGTCTGCTGATTTCAAAATAAGCGCACGGAAGTCATGCGGCTTCCGTGCTGGAGGAGTCACGGGTCAATAGCTGCGGGCGAAGCCGAAGCCGATGAAGTTGGCCGCGTTGCTGTTCACGTCCAGCCCGAGGTGAAGGTCGAGCTGGGTATGTGCATCAAGCAGGTAAGCGAAACCGCCGTCCAGCATAATGCTGTCACCGCCTGCATGATTCAACGGATGATCGACATACAGTTCGAGATAGCTGCCGAGTTGCGCGCTGTGTGAGAAAGACTTGCCGATGGCAGCCTGTACCTGGGTCTGCAGTGAGCCAGTGTGGCTACTGGCCAACTGGAACATGCCGAACAAGTCGCTGCGGTTCCACAGCAGTGCTGCCTGCGGGGCGATGCGACTGCCTGAGGGGTTGCCGTTGCCGCTGGGCAGGCTGAGCAATCCCAGCATGGTCAGCTTGAGGGGGCCGCGGTCGTCCAGTCGATACTTGCCACCCAGGCTCAGGTTGTTGAGGGTGCTGCTGCCATTGGCGAAGGTCCAGCCGCCCCATTGCACATCCACCTCTGCTTTCGGTGTCAGGCCGATGCGCACGTTGCTCAACGGCAGGGTCTCACTGACATCGCTGCCCTGGAAACCCACTTCGATGTTGTAGTGTCCGGGAGTGACTGTATGTGTGCCCGTGCTGAAGCCGGGCCGATCAGCCACGATGGGTTCGGCGTGCAGGGCTGGTGTGGCAAGCAACGAAAGCGAGAGCGGCAAGTAAAGTGTGAAACGAATCTTCATGTGGGCGATGGCGGTTGGCGCTGAGGAAAGCGTAACGGTGGATCAGGCGGGCTGTGTCGGAAGTACGCGGATGTTGGGCAGTTCGGTCAGTTGCAATACCGGCGCAGCGACCTTCACCTTGCCGTCGGTCTTCTCGAATTCGTCCAGGATGGCGGTGAACAGTCTGTCCTTGGTAGTGCGACGGCGACTGTAGTCCACCAGATAACGCAGCGTGAACTCTATCCAGTTGGCATCGAAGCTCATGGTCACCACCACATCCAGCCGTGCGTCCTCTGCGCGGTGATGCAGCATGAAATTGGACCAGTATTGTTGCGCTGCAGAGATGGTGTCGGCCTGCTCGCGTTGGCCCACTTCCAGTATGAGGGAACGTGCCAGACGATGGTCGCTATCGGTGCGCACCGGCACCACGATCTCGTCCCACAGGAAAGGGAAATCGACACTGTAGTTCTGCACCTGTTCGCGCAGCACGATGTTGTTCGGCAGATACACCACGCGACCGTTGTACAGGTCGGACTTCACCCAGTCTCCGCACTCCATCACGGTGGTGGTGAGCGGGCCGATGTCCATCACGTCGCCCATCACGCCGCCGAGCATGATGCGGTCGCCCGGTTTGTACAGGTTGCCGAAGGTGATCACGGCCCAGCCGATCAGGCTCTGGATCAGCTCCCGCAGCGCAAAACCGAGACCGACGCCGAGCAGACCGATCAGCACCGGCAGGTTGGAGAGCTGGTTGCTGAAGATGGCGATGGCGATGACCAGCGACAGGACATAGCCCGACAGGCTGAAGGCTTTGCGTGTCTTGTAGCGCAGGTCCTTGTTGTCGATGTTGTTGGTGGCGATCAGTTTGGCGAAGCGCACCAGCAGGAAGATGAAGAACAGGCTGAGACCGAGCTCTGCCAGCTTGGTGAACATCGGGTGCGAGATCAGCCCCTGGAACAGTTCTGTCATATCCATATCGTCTGGTATCAGTGGTGAACGTCCTCGGCCAGCTTCTCGTTGCGGAAGACTTCACTGTTGCGGCCGATGATGAACAGCAGTGCGCCGGAATAGAGGAATGTGGACAGCATGATAACGCCGATGACCACCGCTTTGAACATCTCCAGATGCGGGAAGTCGGCCGGGATCATGGTGATCATCACGATGGACAGGCCACCCTTGATGCCCGCGAAGGTGAGCACACTCCACCAGCGCAGGTTGATGTCTACCATCTTCTCGGTGCGGTTGGCGATGGCGGCGAACAGCCCCATCATCGCGCCGCGTATCACTGTGGTGGCGAGGAACATCACCAGTATCTCGGTCTTGTATTGCCACAACAGTTTGAGGTCGATCATCTCCGCCATGGCGATGAACAGGATGGTGTTGGCGACCAGTGCCAGCAGCTGGATGTCTTCCTTGGTGCGCAGATGGCGCTCGCGCTCGGCCAGCGTGGCACGCAAGCGTCCCAACGTACTGCCGATCAGTTTGGCAGACGTATTCCGGCTCATGGCCTCGCGCTGCAAGGTGGCTTCATCAGCCTCGATGCTGCGCGCTTCCTCGTCGACCGCTTTCATCATCACGTGGTTGACGGTGATCACGGCGAAGATGACGGCCAGGATGCCGGACAGATGCAGATGCGAATGTCCGCCCAGCAGATTGAGGAACACATAGAAATGCTCGGCGATCTCGAACGCGCCGTAACCGGCGATGATCAGCACCATCATCTCGGCGATGCGGTTATGCGTGGATTTCAGCAGTGCCAGGCCGAGCAGTCCCACCGTCATGCCGACGGCCACGGAGCCCAGGATCACCTCAGCGCTGATGCCCAGCACATAGCCGGTGCTGATCTCATTGCCGCCCAGCGCATACAGGCCGACGAACACGAAGGCGATCAGCGCAGTGGCATCGTTCAGCAGGCTCTCACCTTCGGCCAGTATCTTCAGGCGGTGCGGCAGTTCGAACTTGGAGAAGATGCTCACCACCGACACCGGGTCGGTCGCCAGCACCATGGCGAACAGCACGATCACGGCAGCGGCGGACAGTTCATAGTCGCCGAACAGCCAGTCGGCGATGGCGAGCGCGGTCAGCACCGACAGGATGATGGAGACCACTGCCAGATGCAGCAGGCTCCAGGCATGCTCCTTCAGGTCGGCGACCTTGAGTTCCAGCGAATCGGAGATCAGCAACACCGGCAGCAAAAAGATGACCAGCGTGGCGAAGTGTTCGGTGTCACCGGTCAGTACCGGCACCTGACTGAAGGCATAGTGCGCGATGAAGGAGAGCAGAATCAATCCCAGCGGGGACGGCACGCGAAGTTTCTCCTCCAGCTGCAACGCAAGGAAGAGAATGGTGGCTATCGTCAGGAGTGTGATGATCATTCGTGTTTTCCAAAAATAAGTTCAAGGCATTGCCGTGCAGCGGATGCTAGTCTGTGTCGATGTTTGTTCAGGATTCTGGGGGCGGCACGAAGGCAGGGACTTTCATGGTGTCCCCGGGCTGTTTGCCCAGCAAGCGGGAGTAGAGGTTGCGCACAGCGGGTACGGGGTAGGCCATCACCAGCACGGCGCTGAGCGAGATGCTGAACAGCACCACCATATATGTTGTATCGCGTATCACTTCACCGCCCACGATGCCATATTGCAAAGGCAATGCAGCCAGTACCGCAGCCGCCAGTCCTTTGGGCGCCATCATGGAAGTGACGGCCGTGTCGCGCAGGGTATAGGTCGGGTCGCGGAACACCACGCGTGTCAGCAGCAGGCGCATCGCGTAGACCAGCAGTACCATCACGACCGCGACCGTGGCCGGCCCGATGGCGCCGAAGTGGATGGAGATGCCCAGATAAACGAAGAAGTAGGTCTTCAGCAGGAACACCGACTCACGATAGAAGAGCAGGTCGACCTCGTTCAGTGCCACTATGTTGCGGTCGATGCTGGGGATCCTGTCCAGCCCGAACTTCTCGAAGTTGGTCAGTGTGATACCCAGTGCCAGGGCGGCGATGGCGCCGGAGAAGCCGAGCGCTTCGGTGCCGCCGTAGACGATGAACACATAAGCAAGAGTGGAGGAAATGGTGTTCGGGAAATCGCGCACCCTGCCCAGTACCATCAGCCAGCCGATGCCGCCGACCACGCCGAAAATAGCCGCGAACACCAGTGCCGCCATGACGCCCCCCACCACCTTGCCTGCGGCCACATCGCCTTGCGTCAGGATCTGCAGCATGGCGAACACGCCCACGATGCACAGCACGTCGGTCAGCGCGGATTCCAGAACCAGCACGGTGGCGGGTTTTTCAGACAGTTTCAGCGCGTTCACCATCGGAATCACGACGGCAGAAGAGGTGCCGCCCAGTGTCAGTCCCAGCAACAGGGCTGGCATGAGTTCCAGAGAGAGCATGGTCATGCCGATTGCAGAGATCAGTGCCGTGGTCAGCACGAAGCAGGCGATGGCAAGGAAACCGGTGGTGCCGATGGAATGTCCCAGCACATCGAGATTGAGCGAAGTGCCGCTCTCGAACAGGATCACGACGAGGGCGATCGTAGCCAGCAAAGAGCCGACCTTGCCGAAATCGTCAGGCGATACGATGCCCAGCAACGGCCCCAGCACTATGCCGATCAACATCAGAACCAGGACATCCGGAATGTTGGTGCGGCTGAACTGCAGTGACAGGAAGTGCGCAAAAAACACCATCAGGCCGATGACGAGTACGGTGGTGGACATTAATGCTCCAGCGATGAAGGGGCGGCGATTATACCTGAGTCGATATGACAGCCATTCGTGCAGCTTGCGTTAGAATCTGCTAACCCTCAACGCAGGAGCATCGCATGGAAACCCTATCGATCTTCGACACGCTGCATATCTCCAGAGAGGTTCTGCGCGTCGTACTCATCCTGTCCATCGCTTGGTTCCTGATCGTGGTGAGCCGCAAGCTGGTCCGCCTGTTCCGCGACTACATGCAGCACCATAGCGCATCCGCCGAGGACGGGCGCCGCATCGAGACGCTGGCGCGCGTTTTCCGCTACATCTCCACCATCGTCATCTGGCTGGTCGCCGGCATGCTGGCGCTGAGCGAACTCGGCATTTCGATCGCGCCCATCCTGGGGGCGGCCGGTGTGGTCGGTATCGCGGTCGGCTTCGGGGCGCAGAGCCTGATCAAGGACTATTTCAACGGATTCTTCATGTTGCTGGAGAACCAGATCCGCCAGGGCGATGCAGTCGAGATCTCGGGCAAGACCGGCGTGGTGGAAGACATCACGCTGCGCCATATCGCCTTGCGTGACATCGAAGGCAATGTGCACTACATCCCCAACGGAGAGATCAGTATCGTCACCAACAAGTCTCGCGGCTACGCCTACGCACTGATCGAGTTCGGCGTCGCCTACCGTGAAGACCTGGACGAGGTCTATCGTGTCACGCGCGAGACCGCTGCGGTATTGCGTGACGATGCCGAGATCGGCCCCAAGATACTGGAAGATATCGAGATACAAGGGGTGCAGGACTGGGCTGATTCCGCGGTCGTCATCCGCTGTCGCTTCAAGACGGTCGCCATGGAGCAATGGGCCGTACGCCGCAACTTCCTGAGTGTCTTGAAAAAAGCCTTCGATGCACATGGCATCGAGATCCCATATCCGCACCTTACGCTGTATGCGGGGCAGGACAAGCAGGGCAAGGCGCCTGCCCTGCGCATCGTGAACCTGCCAGATCAGTGACCAGGCGGCATGCGCGCCCTATTCGTCATCTTGGCGATGTCGCTGGCCCATGCGTCACATGCGCAATCGGATCGGTGCAGATTCATCGAGCAGATCGTGCTGATGCAGTCTGGTCTGGCGGAAGGGCAGGCTTGTCATGAGTCATATCGAGCCTGTCTGGCGCGCCCCTTTGTCCAGAACGACCCGATCCCGAAGACGCGTTGCATCGAGACGATCCGTTGTGGCGCACGGTTCTGGGTACCCACCCCGAGTGGCGTATCGAATGTCTCCAATCTGGGAATTTTCAAGCAGGAATGTGAACCGGAATAAGGGTTGATGGCGCACAGATGGACGGTATGCCCCTTACTCGAAGTCTTCCGCCGTACTTGTGTCGTTGCGCTCATGGAACAGTTGTTCCAGTTCTTCCTCGAAGAAGAACCTCTCATCGCCAAAGGCGGGCTTGAGCTCGTCTATCCAGGTAGCGGTCTCATTGTATTCAGCGAAGAACGGGCGCTGCACCCAGTCCGGGTCACGCCCTTGCAGGAAGCGCATTACCATGACTTTCTTGCCGCCCGCCTCGGCCACGCCCAACATCTGCACCTTGCCCGGATTGGCTGACATGCTGGGGCCGCGCACGGTGCGTGCCAGGCCGGACACCTGCTGGTAGGCCTCACGGAAGATCTGCCAGGCACGCACCAGCGGCACCGAGAAGTAGTGCTGCGCGCCGGTGTCGCGCGCGAGGAACATGTAATACGGCACACATCCGAGCTTGACCTGCTCCTCCCACATGCGCGCCCACAGTGCCGGGTCATCGTTGATGTGGCGCATCACCGGCGACTGGGTGCGTATCATCACGTTCGCTTCGCGCAGGTTGCGGATGGCATGGCGCACGGTGTCGTTCTCCAGTTCGCGCGGGTGGTTGAAGTGTGCCATCAATGCCAGTTGCTTGCCGCTGTCGGTCACCTTGCGGAACAGCGCCAGCATCTCCTGCGTGTCGTCGTCGTCCACGAACTTGTGTGGCCAGTATCCCAGCACCTTGGTGCCGATGCGGATGTTGACCAGGTTGGGCAGATCGGCGGAGAGCAGCGGCTTGATGTAGGCGGCGAGGTTCTTCGCGCTCATGATCATCGGGTCGCCACCGGTGAACAGGATGTCGGTGATCTGCGGGTTGCGCTTCACGTATTCGACCAGCTTCTCCACCTCGCGACTGGCGAACTTGATGTCGGTCATGCCGACGAACTGCGGCCAGCGGAAACAGAAAGTGCAATAGGCGTGGCAGGTCTGTCCCTGGCTGGGGAAGAACAATATGGTCTGCCGGTACTTGTGCTGCATGCCGTGCAGGCGTTCGCCGTCCATCTCGGGCACGTTGTGGTCGGCCTGCCCGGCGGGATGCGGGTTGAGCTGCATGCGGATGCGGTTGGCGACTTCCCTGATCTCGGCCTTGTCCGCGCCGCGCGCGAGCAGTGCGGCCATCTCGTCGTAGTGTGCCGTGCTCAGCATGTCGCGCTGCGGGAAGGTCAGCGCGAAGATCGGATCGTTGGGTACTTTGCTCCAGTCGATCAACTGGTCGACCACGTAGTTGTTCACCTTGAACGGCAGCACATTTCCGACGATCTCGATATCCAGTTGCTGCTGTTCGGTCAGCCTCGCGATCTGCGGGATGTCGCGGAAGTTGTTCAGATTGTAAGAGCGGAACTGCGGCTTGTCGGCCGAGTAGATGGGAATATTGGTCTGTCGTGTGTTGGTCACGGTGGCTGCTCCTGTGCGATTGGATGGAAGCATCGATGCGCGCGGCATCGTGTTTCTCGAATTGGGGTGGGGCCGCGTTTATACCACAGAGCGACTGGCGCCTCCAAACCTTGGCATGATGACGACAGATGCAAGGGATTGATGGAGCGATTTGCAGAATAGGCGGCAATTGCGGCAACGCATGCGCAAGCTTCGGTATAATGCGCACATCACTCACCAATTAGTTCGTCGCGGAACCAATGTGGCGGCATGTACCAACAGGCCGATGAAAGAAACAGCAGACCAGACACGAACAATTCCCGATCCCCACATATCTTCTCGGCGCAGTGGAGCAACCGTCGCGCTTTTCGGTGAAGTGCTCGCCGATGTCTTTCCGGACCGCAGCGTCCTCGGCGGCGCCCCCTTCAACGTCGCCAGACACCTTAAAGCTTTCGGTCTCAATCCCGTCCTCATCACCCGTACCGGCAACGACGCCTTGCGCGACGAACTGCTGGAGACGATGGCGGCCAGCGGCATGGAGACGGTGGGTGTGCAGTGCGATCAGAATTATCCGACGGGGCAAGTGAAAGTCCATTTCGAAGCGGGCACGCATCGCTTCGAAATCCTGCCGGAACAAGCTTACGACCACATCCATGCCACGGTGGCACGCATGGTCGCCCTGAACTGCCATCCTTCTCTGATCTATTTTGGTACCCTGGCCCAGCGGCACGCCGCCTCCCGTCGGGCGCTCAGGATGTTGCTCAACAGCGTCCGTGCGCCGGCATTTTTTGATGTGAACTTGCGGTCGCCCTGGTATGAGCCTCAGGTATTGCGCCGATCACTGCGTCAGGCTGACACGGTAAAACTCAACAACGAAGAGATGGCCGTGCTGGCAGATATGTTCGCCTTGCCGGGAGACACGCTGGCCGGGCATGCGCGTGCCTTCATGCAAATGTTCGACATCAGGCAAGTGCTGGTCACCTGTGGTGCCGAAGGTGCGTGGCTGGTGCGGCGAGATGGCGAAGAGGTGAGCGTGATGCCGAACAGGGCGCCGACAACCGTAGTCGATACGGTCGGTGCCGGGGACGGGTTTTCCGCTGTGTTCATGCTGGGAAAATTGCAGGGCTGGCCAGTCGAACAGACACTTGCGCGCGCGCATGAATTTGCGGCGGCGATATGCACCATACGGGGTGCAGTGCCGGAGCATGCTGATTTCTATGAACCCTTCCTGAGTGCGTGGCGATCATGAAAAAACCGCCGCTATTCATCGTGTTGGTCAGCGTGCACGGATTGATCCGCGGGCACGATCTGGAACTCGGGCGCGACGCCGATACCGGCGGCCAGACCAAATATGTGGTCGAACTGGCACGCGCTCTGGGTGAATGCAAGGACGTGGAACGCGTCATTCTGCTGACCCGTCGCGTGCCGGACGAAAGTGTCAGCCAGAATTATGCGGAGCCGGTCGAGGCGCTCTCGGACAAAGCGGAGATCGTGCGCATCGATTGCGGTGAGCCGGCGTATCTGCGCAAAGAGATGTTGTGGGACTGCCTGGAGTGCTTTTCCGACAACGCCCTGGCATTTCTCAAAGCGCAACCGCGCCTGCCGGACGTGATCCATGGCCACTATGCGGACGCGGGCTATGTCGGTTCGCGCTTGGCGCACCAGCTCGGCATTCCGCTGGTGTTCACCGGTCATTCGCTGGGCCGCAGCAAGCGCAAGCAATTGCTGGCCAGCGGCGTGCCGCGCAGCGAGATCGAGAGCACCTATCACATCACGCGCCGTATCGAGGCGGAGGAAGACACGCTGGGCGTAGCCGAGCGCGTGATCACCAGTACCCGCCAGGAAGTCGAGCAGCAATACGGCTTGTATGATTTCTACCAGCCGGCGCGCATGCGCGTGGTGCCGCCAGGGACCGATCTGAAGCAGTTCTATCCGCCGCAGGGGGATGAGAAGCAAAGCACCATCGCGCAGCAACTCAAACGTTTTCTGAAGGAGCCGAACAAACCTATCATTCTGGCCCTGTCGCGACCGGATCCACGCAAGAACATCGTGGCGCTGATCGAAGCGTATGGCCGGTCGCCCGCTTTGCAGGCCATCGCCAATCTGGTGATCGTGGCCGGCAACCGCGACGACATCAACGAGATGGAAGACACCTCGGCGGGCGTGCTCAACAGCATCCTGCTTGCCATCGACAAATACGATCTGTACGGCAAGGTCGCCTATCCGAAACATCACGCGCAGGAAGAAGTGGCGGTGCTGTATCGCCTGGCGGCCAGCTTGCATGGTGTGTTTGTCAATCCCGCGCTGACCGAGCCGTTCGGCCTGACCCTGATCGAAGCCGCCGCATGCGGTCTGCCCATCGTGGCGACCGAGGATGGCGGCCCGATCGACATCATCGGCAACTGCGGCAACGGCCATCTGATCAATCCGCTGGATCGTGCCGCGATGGCACAGACGCTGCTCGACACATTGAGTGATAGAACCGCCTGGCGTCGCCTGGCGAAGAGCGGCATCGAAGGTGTGACGCGCCATTATTCCTGGCAGGCCCACGTGCAGAAGTACCTGCAGGTGATACGCCCGCTGGTGGAGAAGTCCGAGCCAGTGGAGCCGATCACCAGCATCCGTCGGGCGGGCGTGTTCCGCAATCGCGCGATCTTTACCAGTATCGACCTGAATCTGATCGGCGATGACGACGCGCTGCGTGAATTCCTGCAGCTCATGCAGGCACATCGCAAGACCACCATCTTCGGCATCGCCACCGGCCGCAGGCTGGATGACGCATTGGCCAGACTGCGCGAATACAACATTCCCAAACCGGACGTGCTGATCACCGGGCAGGGCACGGAGATCCACTATGCACCGGCTCTTACTCGCTCCGAGAGCTGGGTGCGTCACATCAATCATCGCTGGAACCCGCAGGAGGTGCGCGATGTGCTGGCCGAGGTGCCGGGACTGACCTTGCAACCGAAGATGCACCAGAACCCGTTCAAGATCAGCTACTACGTGGACCATGCCCTGGCGAACCCGCATGAAGTCCGCCAGACCCTGCTGCGCAACGAGCAGACCGTGAATGCGGTGTTCTCCTTCGGGCAGTTCCTGGATGTGGTGCCGGTGCGCGCCTCCAAAGGGCTGGCCATGCGCTGGTGTGCGGAGCAGCTGGGTTTTGCGCTGGAGCACACGCTGGTGTGTGGCGCGACGGCGGCCGATACCGACATGCTGATGGGCAACACGCTGGGCGCGGTGGTGAGCAATCGCCATCTGGACGAGCTGGCCGATGTCGCGGCCATCGACAGCATCTATCAGACACGGCAGCAGCATGCGGCCGGTGTGCTGGAGGCGATCGCCCACTATGATTTCTTCGCCAAGGGAAGGAGTGGCGCATGAGCCGTCATCTGCTGTGTACCGACCTGGATCGCACCTTGATCCCGAACGGCGTGCAACCCGAATCGCTGGGCGCACGCGAGACCTTCCAGCGCCTGGTCGAGCGGGACGATGTGCAACTGGCCTATGTGAGCGGGCGCCATCGCGAACTGATCGAGCAGGCCATAGACGAATACGATCTGCCGCAGCCGGATTTCGTCATCGCCGATGTGGGCTCGACGGTGTATCAGGTCGGGCAGCGCGGCTGGCAGCGCCGCGACGAATGGGATGAACAGATCGCGCCCGACTGGGGCGACCTGTCGCGCGAGTCGTTGGCAAAGTTGCTGCATGTGTTCGGCGACCTGCGCTTGCAGGAGCCCGTCAAACAGAACCTGCACAAGCTGAGCTTCTATGTCGATCTGTCGGCGGACAGCGCGGCTCTGAAGGAACAGATGCGCCGCTTGCTGGACGAACACGGCGTCAAGGCCAACCTGATCTGGAGTATCGACGAAGCAGAGCATATCGGCCTGCTGGATGTATTGCCCGCCTCCGCCAATAAACTGCATGCCATCGAGTTTTTGATGCGGCAGCAGGGGTACGGCAGACTGGACACCGTGTTCGCGGGCGACAGCGGCAACGACCTCGATGTGTTGCAGAGCGATGTGCCGGCGGTGCTGGTCGCCAATGCCTCGCCCGAGCTGAAACAACAGGTTGCGCATCTCCACAAAGCCTCGCTGTGCACCGCGCGCGGCGGCTTCCTTGGCATGAACGGCAATTACAGCGCGGGCATTCTGGAAGGTGCAGCGTATCATTGGCCCGAGATCGAAGCCTGGTTGCTGGAAACCCACTGAGCGGACGCCATGTACGAACAAGCTTCACATGCGATGCTGAACGAGATCCTGATCGAACTGAATCCGGAGATCGGCAAGCTGCGTCTGCGCCATTTCTACACCCGCCTTGGCGCGAACTTCTACAACATCTACACCCTGTTCCATCACCTGTACGGTGATCGCCCCGACTTCAAATCTCAGATGGTCAGTCTGGTCGAGACGCTGGCGCAGCGTTATATCGAACGTGCACCGCATCTGCGCAAGTCAGATATTGCCCGCGAACGCGACTACAACTGGTTCCTCAGCCAGAAGTGGGTGGGCATGGCCCTGTATTGCGATCGTTTCGCGGGCGATTTGCAGGGACTACGCGCGAAACTGCCTTACTTGCAGGAGCTGGGTATCAATATGCTGCACGTGATGCCTATCCTGGACTGTCCGGAAGGGGCCAGTGACGGCGGTTATGCGGTGCGCGACTTTCTCAAGGTGGACGCGCGTTTTGGCACCAATGCCGATCTGGAAGTGCTTGCAGCCACGCTGAAGAAGCGCGACATGCTGCTGGTGCTGGATGTGGTGGTGAACCACACCTCTGACGAACACGCATGGGCCAAGCTGGCACGTGCTGGCGACAGGAAGTTCCAGGACTACTTCTACGTGTACGATGATCGCGAGATGCCCGATGCGTTCGAGGAGGGCATGCCGGAGATATTCCCCAACACGGCACCCGGTAACTTCACCTGGGACGAGGCGATGGGCAAGTGGGTGATGACGGTGTTCAACAACTACCAGTGGGACTTGAACTATCGCAACCCCGCAGTGTTCATCGAGATGGTCGACATCATCCTGTTCTGGGCCAACAAAGGTGTGGATATCCTGCGCATGGATGCGGTGGCCTTCCTGTGGAAGAAGATCGGCAGTACCTGCCAGAACGAACGCGAAGCACATCTGCTGTTGCAGTTGATGAAGGATTGCTGCCAGGTGACTGCGCCCGGCGTGCTGTTCATCGCCGAGGCCATCGTCGCTCCGGGCGAGATCACCAAGTATTTCGGTGAGGACGCGATCATGGCCAAGGAATGCGAGATCGCCTACAACGCCACGCTGATGGCCCTACTGTGGGATGCGGTGGCGACCAAGAACGCCAAGCTGCTCAACCTCGGCGTGCAGCATCTTCCTGCCAAACTGGAACGTGCCACCTGGCTCAACTACGTGCGCTGCCATGACGACATCGGCCTCGGTTTCGATGATAAAGACGCGGTGCTGGCCGGATACGATCCCTACAGTCATCGCCGCTTCCTGATCGATTATTTCACCGGCCGTTTCGAAGGGTCGCCCGCGCGCGGATTGCCGTTCGGCGAGAATCCCAAGACCGGCGATGCGCGAATCTCCGGCTCGCTCGCGTCCCTGGCAGGTCTGGAGTCCGCCATCGAGTCGGGCAATGAGCGCGCCATAGACGAGGCGATCCGTACCATCCTGTTGTTGCACAGCATCATCCTGTCTTTTGGCGGCATTCCGCTGCTGTATTACGGCGACGGCATCGGCATGCTGAACAGCGTGGAATATCTGGCGGACCCGGCCAAGCGTGACGACTCACGCTGGTCGCATCGCTCCAGTTTCGACTGGAACAAGGCTGAATTGCGCCGCAAGAACGGGACAGTGGAGCAACGCATCTTCAACGGTCTGAAGAAGATGATTGCCTTGCGCAAGGAGCTTGCTGCCTTTGCAGACTTTGACAACCGGCAGCAGGTGTTCGTAGACAATCCCAATCTGCTGGTGTTCGTGCGAAGCGATCCGGTATCACCGCGCAACCGTGTGCTGGTCGTGGCGAACTTCAATAATGAAGCGCAATCACTGGCGCTGGAAGTGCTGCGTCCCTATGGTCTGTTCGGGCATGGTTCGATGCGTGAGCTGTGCGGCGGCACGCGCGTTGAAGCCGAGGAGGACGCCATCACCATTCCTGCCTTGTCCTGCTGCTGGCTGGCCGACTGAACGCAGGTCACGCGGTACGATAGATCAGGCCGCGACGTATCAGCAGCTTCTCCACTTCGACCGCGAAGAACACCACACTGGACATGGCGAGACAGATCGCCAGTTCTGCCATGCTCAACGCTTCGGTCTTGAACACCGCATTGAAGGCCGACACGTAGATGGTCGCCATCTGCAGCAGGAAGGTGAACACGACGGTGGCGGCCATGGCGGGATTGGAGAGGAAGCCGATACTGAACAGCGATTCGCGTTCCGAACGGATCGCCATGATGTGCGCCAGTTGCGACAGGGTCAGCACCGTGAACACCATGGTCTGCCAGTGTGTGCTGCCGCTCTGGATGGCCCATGCCTGCACCAGCAGACACATGCTCGCCATCAGCAATCCCACCCAGATCATGTGTTGCCACATGCCGTGCGCGAACATGCTCTCCCGTATCGGCCGCGGCGGCCGGCGCATGATGCCGCGTTCGGCCGGCTCGGCCGCCAGCGCCAGCCCGGGCAGGCCGTCGGTCACCAGGTTCACCCACAGGATCTGGATCGGCAGCAGCGGGATGGGCAGACCGAGGAAAGGCGCGAGGAAGATGGTCCAGATCTCGGCCGAGTTGGTGGTGATGCCGTAACGCAGGAATTTGCGGATGTTGTCGTACAGGCGGCGGCCGTGGCGCACGGCATGCACGATGGTGGCGAAATTGTCGTCCAACAGCACCATGTGCGCCGTCTCGCGCGCCACGTCGGTGCCGCCCTTGCCCATGGCCACACCGATATCCGCCGCTTTCAGTGCGGGCGCATCGTTTACCCCGTCGCCGGTCATGGCGACCACCTCGCCCTTGTCCTGCAGCGCCTGCACGATCTTGATCTTCTGCGCCGGATCGACGCGCGCATACACGCGCACCCGCTCCACCTCGGTTTCAAAGTCCTTCTGGTCGAGTCGCGCCAGTTCCATGCCGGTCATCACGCGCCCTTCGCCATCGTCGAGGATGCCGAGTTCGCGCGCGATGGCGCGCGCGGTGGCGGGATGGTCACCGGTGATCATCACGGCAGTGATGCCGGCGGTGCGGCATTGCGCCACGGCTTCCTTCGCTTCGCCGCGCGGCGGGTCGATCAACCCGGTAAAACCGAGGAACATCAGATCGCGTTCCTGAGATTGATGATCGGCGGTGGACGGCAAATCATCCCAGCGGCGACAGGCGAAGGCCAGCACGCGCAGTCCCTCCGCTGCCATCAGCTCCGCCTGCAGCAGCAGCGCTGCGCGGTCGATATCCTGTGCGCCGGAAGCCGCAAGCACCCGCGAGCAGAGCGGCAGCAGGGCCTCGGGAGAACCCTTGCTGTAGGCGATGATGCCGTCCGCATCGCGATGGAAAGTGGTCATGCGTTTGCGCTCGGAATCGAACGGCAATTCCAGCAAGCGGGGCATCTGCGTTTCGAGCACCGTCTTGCTGAAGCCTGCTTGCAAGGCGGCGTAGACCAAAGCGGCTTCCGTGGGTTCGCCGTGCACCTTGTTGTGCTGGTCCAGATGCGCATCGCTGTTCAGCGACATCGCCTGCAACAGACTGTTCCATGGCTCGCCGTCACCATGCCCTGCTTTGTTGCGTTCGCCGTTGGCATACAGCTCGGCGACATGCATACGGTTCTGGGTGAGCGTGCCGGTCTTGTCGGAACAGATGAAGGTGACCGAACCCAGTGTTTCCACCGCGGGCAGACGGCGGATCAGCGCGTGCTGCTTCACCATCTTGTGCGCGCCCAGCGCCAGCGAGATGGTGACCACGGCGGGCAGCGCGGAGGGGATGGCGGCGACTGCCAGACTGATGGCGGTCATGAACATCAACAGCAACGGCTCGCCGCGCAATATGCCGACCACGAACACCAGCACGCAGATGCCGAGCGCCGCGATGGCCAGACGTTTGCCAAGTTCGGCCAGTCTGCGCTGCATGGGCGTGCGCATCTCGCCGCTCTCTTCCAGCAAGGTGGCGATCTTGCCCAGCTCGCTCTGCATGCCGGTCGCCACCACCAGCCCACGCGCGCGGCCGTAAGTGACGATGGTGCCCTTGAATGCCATGTTGGTCTTGTCACCCAGCGGTAGCTCGACAGCTTCCAGCGCCTGCGAATGTTTCTCCACCGCTACAGACTCCCCGGTGAGTGCAGATTCGTCAATGCGCAACCGCGCGGCTTCCATGATGCGCAGATCGGCCGGGATCACGTTGCCCGCTTCCAGCAACACGATATCGCCGGGCACCAGTGCCGAGGCACTGACCGTCTCGATCTGGCCGTCGCGTACCACTTGGGCGCTCGCCTCGGCCATGCGTTTGAGCGACGCCATCGCGCGTTCCGCGCGGTATTCCTGGATGAAGCCGATCACCGCGTTGAGGATGACGATGACCACGATGGCGATGGTGTCGCCCACATCACCGACGATGCCGGAGATGATCGCCGCGACGATCAGTACCACGATCATGAAGTCGGTGAACTGGTCGAGCAGCATGCGCCACATCGGGCGCGCCACCACTTCCTGCAGTGCGTTGGGCCCGAACCTCTCTCGCCTGAGTGCAACCTCCGCGGCGCTCAGGCCGGCGGAGCGCTCGCTGTGCAGCGCGGCTGCAGCGGCCTCGGTGGAGAGTGTGTGCCAGAGTTGGTCGCTAGTTTGCATGTTGGAACAACAACCATGAATTGAGGACATAAAGCATCAGCAGGCCGAGGCTGATCCAGGTCAGGCCCAGCACGACCCGGCCCTGTGGACGGAACACCAGTCCGACGATTACCAGCGTGCCCATCATCACCGCGGTGAGTGCGGTCAGCGCATGGCTGATGTCGACATGCGCCAACAAAGGGCCCTTGGTATAGAACGCATCATCGATCGCAAGAATGACGATGTCGAACAGATTGCTGCCGAGCAGGTTGGCGATGGCCATATCGAGGGCGCCGATGCGCAACGCAGAGACGGTGACCGCCGCTTCCGGAGCGGAAGTGACGGCCGCCACCAGCAGGGTACCGACGAAGCTCTGGCCCCAGCCCATCAACTCGGAGAGGTCTTTGGCTACAAAGGGCAGCCAGGAGCCGGCCAGTACGACTGCCAGTGCTGATTGTGTGTAACCCTTGACCGCACTGCGCAGCGTCACCTCGGGATAGCGTTCCGCGGATTCTTCGGCATAGGTGGCCAGGGTGCGGCGTTCATAGCTGTAGACCGCACGCATGGATACCAGATAGACCGCAATGATGAGAGGTGTGTAGGCGCCGATGTGGGCGAAGGATGGGCTCATGCCGCCGCGTTCGAGCAGCAGGCTGAAGCCTGCGAAGGCGATCAGCAACGTGCCCAGCGACGCAGACAGGATGTGGCCTTGAGCGGCACGGCTGTATAAGGTCTCTTTTCTGTACAGCGCGTCCAGCATGACCAGGATGGCGAGATTGAATACGGTACTGCCCAGCACGTCACCGATCGCTATGTCGGGAGCGTCGGCTACAGTGACAGAGGAGAGGCCGGTCACCAGTTCCGGCAGCGAGGTGGCAGTGGAAAGCAGCAGCAACCCTACCCATGAGGCAGACATGCCGGTCTTGTCGGCGATGATGTCACCGTAACGTGACAAGTAGTAGCCCGCATAACCGATGATGGCGAGACACAGCAGCAGTTGCAACCAGATCAGCACGTCGTATTCTCCGCTGGAGGATGTAACGATTATACGTGCCTGCCGGGTGTTGTTATGCGCGCTTGTCCAGATCCTGCATGAATGTGCCCACCAGCCGGGCGATACTGTCGGGCTTGCTGAGGAAGCGGAAGCCGGAACGGTGCGCGGCGCTGCCGTCCGGGCGGATGGCGATCAGGGTGTAGCGCAATTCCAGATCAGCGACGACTGAGCCGTTGCCGGGCAGCATGATGCGGCAACCTTTCAGCAGTGTGCCGGGTTCGAGGTTGATATCGCCCGCGTACTGGATGGCGCCGAAGCCGTCATGGCTGATATCGGTGATACGCGATTCGAACGGCATGACGCCGCCCTCGTCTGCTATGCACCGCAAAGAGAGGTTGTCCGGAATCTTGGTGCGCGGACAATCGCGGCGGTGATACAGCACGACAGAAGCGGGCAGCGGGTACTGTATGGCTGGTTCGCCCTGAAAATTCACTTCGGTCGGCGTATCCAAGTCGAAGGCGATATGCGCATCCATGTAACTGCCGGTGAAGTGCAGGCTCTCTGATTCCAGCACAAGGTTGTTGAGCGCCTTGTTGGCGCAGAACGAGACGACCACATGTTCTTCGCGCAGATCGACGTGCAATACATGTGTGATGAAGATGTGGCTGCCGATATCGGCGGAGATCGAGTGTCTGTTCTTCGAGAGCGCCACCAGCAGGCGACAGATCTCGATGCGGGATTCTAGCAGGGCATTCTGTGGCAGTGCGGTCAGTTCATCCACAGTTCAACTGAGCTTTTCGCGGCGGAAGTAGTACCAGAGGTAGTAGAGGCCGATGGCAGTGCCGACCGGGACAGTGAATAGTGACAGTGCCGCACAAGGCAGACCGATGCGCCAAGAACGTGGCCAGTTGGAGAGCAGGGTAAAGCCTGCCGCCGCATAGATCAGCCCGACCAGCGCGCCGACGAAAGTGATGCGTGTATCGGTGCTATTGAAGTTCACCGCCAGCAGCGACAGGATCAGCGCGCCGAACAATACCCAGCAGACGCCGATGATGCGCTTGTGGATGTTCATGCCCACCGACATGCAGTGCCCTCAGCGCAACACGGCCAATGCCGCGTCGTAGTTCGGCTCATGGGTGATGTCATCCACCAGTTCGGCGTGGATGATCTTGTCCTGGTCGTCCAGGACCAGCACAGCACGTGCCGTGACACCGGCCAGTGCCGTATCGGCGATCTTCACACCGTAGTTGCGCATGAAATCTCGGCCGCGCATCAGCGACAGTGTGACCACGTTCTCCAGCCCTTCCGCCACACAGAAACGGCTCATCGCGAACGGCAGGTCGGCGGAGATCACCAGCACCACGGTGTTGTTCAGCTTGCCTGCGGCCTCGTTGAACTTGCGTGTGGACGTGGCGCACACGGCGGTGTCCAGACTGGGCACGATGTTCAGCACTTTGCGCTTGCACGCGAAATCCTTGAGCGAGACATCCTTCAGGTCCTTGTCCACCAGCGAGAAGTCGGGTGCCTGCTGGCCCACGACGGGGAAGCTGCCGAACAGGGTGACGGGCGCGCCGCCCAGAGTGACTGCGGTCTTGTTGCTGGGGTCTTTGGCCATGATGGGCTCCTTAGATGTATGACGCGATGGGTGGGCAGGCGCAGATCAGGTTCTTGTCGCCATATACATTATCCACCCGCGCCACGGCCGGCCAGAACTTATTCTCGCGCACGTAAGGTAGCGGATATGCCGCCTGCTCGCGCGAGTAAGGACGTGCCCACTCATTGGCACAGACCGACTTCGCAGTATGCGGTGCGTGCTTGAGGATGTTGTCCTTCTTGTCCACGCGGCCAGCGACCACTTCCTCGATCTCGCCACGGATGGCGATCATCGCGTCGCAGAAGCGATCCAGCTCGGCTTTGGATTCGCTCTCGGTCGGTTCCACCATCAGCGTGTCCACCACCGGAAAGGAGGTGGTCGGCGCGTGGAAGCCGAAATCCATCAGACGCTTGGCGATGTCGGCCACTTCCACGCCTTCCTTCTTCAACTCGCGGCAGTCGAGGATCATCTCGTGCGCGCAACGGCCGTTGCTGCCACTGTACAGCGTGGCGTAATGGTCCTTCAGCGTTTCCTTGATGTAGTTGGCATTGAGGATCGCCATCTTGGTGGCTTCGGTCAGGCCCTTGCCGCCCATCATCTTGATGTAGCCGTAGGAGATCAGCAGGATCAGCGCGCTGCCGTAAGGCGCGGCGGACACCGCATGGATGCCCTGCGTGCCGCCAACTTTCACTAGCGGGTGCGATGGCAGGAACGGGGCGAGGTGCGCGGACACGCCGATGGGACCCGCACCCGGTCCGCCGCCGCCATGCGGGATGGCGAAGGTCTTGTGCAGGTTGAGGTGGCATACGTCCGCGCCGATGTTGCCGGGGCTGGTCAGGCCGACTTGCGCATTCATGTTCGCGCCGTCCATGTACACCTGTCCGCCGTTGGCATGGATGATGGTGGTGATGTCTTTGATGGATTCTTCGTACACGCCATGCGTGCTGGGGTAGGTCACCATCAGGCAGGATAGGTCGGCTTTGTGTTCTTCAGCTTTCGCGCGCAGATCGTCCACGTCGATGTTGCCGCGTACGTCGCACTTCACCACTACGATCTTCATGCCGCACATCGCCGCGCTGGCCGGGTTGGTGCCGTGCGCGGAGGAGGGAATGAGTACCACGTTGCGCTGCGCTTCGCCGCGCGAACGGTGGTACGCCTGAATGACCAGCAGACCGGCATATTCACCGGATGCGCCGCTGTTCGGTTGGAAGCTCATCTGCGCGAAACCGGTGATCTCGGCCAGGTCCGCGTCCAGACCAGCGATAAGTTCCTGATATCCCGCGGCCTGTTCCAGCGGCACGAAGGGATGCAGGTTGGCGAACGCAGGCCAGGTCAGGCCCAGCATCTCCGACGCCGCGTTCAGTTTCATAGTGCAGGAACCGAGCGAGATCATGGAGTGCGTGAGCGACAGGTCCTTGTTCTCCAGACGCTTGATGTATCGCATCATCTCGGTCTCGGTGTGGTACGCGTTGAACACCTCATGCGCAAGGATGGCCGAGTTGCGCGGCGTGAACATCAATTCATGGGCGATCACTTGTTCGCGCGTCACGCTGGGGGCAGACTTTTCTGCAGCCTGTGCGAACACGGCGAGGATGGCGTTCAGGTCAGCGACCGATGTCGTCTCGTCCAGTGACAGCGTGATGCCGTCGGCGGTGTAGCGGAAGTTGATCTGCGCGGCTTCGGCCAGTGCGTGGATTTTCACATTGTCGGTATGCAACACATGCAGCGTGTCGAAGAACGTCCCGTCGGCGAGTTGGTAACCCAGTTTTTTCAATTCATCGGCCAGCACAGCCGTCGCCTGATGCACGCGGCGCGCGATGCCGCGCAGCCCTGCCGCACCGTGATACACCGCATACATGCCGGCCATGATTGCCAGCAGCGCCTGCGCGGTACAGATATTGGAGGTGGCCTTCTCGCGGCGGATATGTTGTTCGCGCGTCTGCAGGGCCATACGCAGCGCAGGGCCGCCATCGGCATCCACCGACATGCCGATGATGCGGCCAGGCATGGAGCGCTTGTGTGCATCGCGGCAGGCGAAGTAGGCAGCGTGCGGGCCGCCGTAACCCATCGGCACGCCGAAGCGCTGCGTGGAACCGAACACCACGTCCGCGCCCCATTCGCCAGGCGGCGTGAGCAGCACCAGACTGAGGATGTCGGCGGCGACCGCGATGGTCATGTTGTTGGCTTTGGCGCGTGCCACGAAGTCGGCGTAGTCATGCACCGTGCCGTCGGCGGTCGGATATTGCAGCAAGGCGCCGTACAGCTGGTCGTTCAGCGTGACGGTCTTGAAATCGCCGATCACAAGTTCTATGCCCAGCGGCTTGGCGCGTGTCTTGAGCAGCTCGATGGTCTGCGGATAGCATTTGTGCGACACGAAGAAACTGTTCTTGCCTGCCGCTGCATCCTCGCGCGAACGCAGGCCGTGCAACATGGTCATCGCTTCGGCTGCGGCGGTCGCCTCGTCCAGCAACGACGCGTTCGCGATTTCCATGCCGGTCAAGTCCATCACCATGGTCTGGTAGTTCAGCAGCGCCTCCAGGCGACCTTGCGCGATCTCGGCCTGATACGGCGTGTAGGCGGTGTACCAGCCCGGGTTCTCCAGCACGTTGCGCTGGATCACGGCGGGCAGCACGGTGCCGTAGTAGCCCAGACCGATATAAGTCTTGAACAACTTGTTCTTGGCCGCGATGCCGCGCAGATGGTCGAGGAACTCATGCTCCGACATCCCGTCCGCCAGATTCAACGGCTGTTGCAGACGGATGGCGGCAGGCACGGTCTGGGCTATCAGCGCATCAAGCGTAGGCGCGTTGATCTTGTCCAGCATGGCTTGCGTATCTTGTGCGTTGGAACCGTTGTGGCGGGAGACGAAATGGTCGGTGTTCATGGTCGGGCTCGGAAATGAATATTTAGAAAGTCAAAAGCAATTTAGCCACAGAGAACACAGAGTTCACAGAGACGTCCGCTGAGGTTTTACTCTGTGGCTATGTTCTGGAATTAGTGTGCTTCGCTGTCTACATGCGCCTGATAGGCGGCGGCATCCATCAAGGCGGCGACATCGGCAGCATTGTCAGGCTTCATCTTGAAGATCCAGGCGGCATACGGCTCGTTGTTGATGGCTTCCGGTGCGTTATCCAGGTCGGCGTTGGCGGCGGTCACTTCACCGGCGACCGGTGCGTACACGTCGGCGGCGGCTTTCACCGATTCCACCACGGCACACTCCTCGCCGGCATTCAGCTTGCGGCCGGCAGCAGGCGCTTCGACGAACACCATGTCGCCCAGCAGTTCCTGCGCGTGGTCGGTGATGCCGATGGTGATGCTGCCGTCGGCTTCTTCCTTCACCCATTCGTGGGAGGCGGTATATTTCAGGTCGGTCGGATTGCTCATGGTCTAGTCCTCAAAGAAAATTAAATCAGGCCCTTGCCGTTGCGGGCGAACGGGTATTTCACGACTTGCGCAGCCAGCATCTTATCGCGGATCACGACTTGCACGGTGTCGCCGGTCTGCACATCCTTGGGCACACGTGCCAAAGCGATGGACTTCTCCAGTGTGGGCGAGAAGGTGCCGCTGGTGATCTCACCGTCGCCATGCGGCGTGACGACCTTCTGGTGACCGCGCAGCACGCCGCGATCCAGCAGCAAGAGGCCAACCAGCTTCTTGCTAGGCGGATTGGCCAGCAGCGCTGCCTTGCCGATGAAGTCGCGCTCGCTCTTCAGGTCGACGGTCCATGCCAATCCGGATTCCAGCGGGCCGACCGTCTCGTCCATGTCCTGACCATACAGGTTCATGCCTGCTTCCAGACGCAGCGTGTCGCGTGCGCCGAGGCCGATGGGTTTCACGCCGGCATTGTTCAGGTCGTACCAGAACGCTTCCACTTTTTCTTTCGGAAGCATCACCTCAAAACCATCTTCGCCAGTGTAGCCGGTGCGGGCAATGAAATACTCACCGCAGTCGGCAGCTTGGAAATTCACCAGATTCTCGGTGGCAGCCTTGGTCTGTGGCAGCACTTGCCATACCTTGGCGCGTGCGTTCGGTCCCTGGATGGCGACCATGGCCAGATCGTCACGCGAAGTGATGGTGAGGTTCGGTGCATGCACCGCGGCCTGTTCCTTCATCCATGCGATGTCCTTGTCTGCGGTGCCCGCGTTGACCACGATGCGGAACCATTGCTCGGTCATGAAATAGATGATCAGGTCGTCGATCACGCCGCCTTCGGGGCGCAGCATGGCGGAATACAGCGCCTTGCCGGGTATGGTGATCTTGTCGGCGTTGTTGGCCAGCAGGTAACGCAGGAAGGCGCGCACGCCCTCGCCCTTGGCGTCGACCACGCGCATGTGGCATACGTCGAACATGCCGACATCGTTGCGCACCTGATGGTGTTCATCGATCTGCGAACCGTAGTTCACCGGCATATCCCATCCGCCGAAATCCACCATCTTGGCGCCCATGGCGCGGTGGGCTGCATTCAAAGGAGTCGTCTTCAGAGTCATGTATATAGTCCGGGCAATAAAAAGGGCGAGGCCACATAGCCTCGCCCCCATCTGTCCTTGGTACCTGAGAGATTACGGAATATCCGCGTGCCCCTTCGGTGGCTGACTCAACAGCGCTCTCCAGATTTGCCTGTCCCGATAGTTCCTTTAGCCTGAGCGGTTGCGGGTGTTACGCCTTCGGCGGTGCTTTTCAGCACACTCTCCCATCGGTTTGAACGGCGCGCGGATTATACCGGAAGTTGGGCCATGTAATGGCAAGCCCGCTAGCACTCACATTATTTGTGATGGTATGGTGCGCGCCTCGGCTTCAGAGCTATTACCCAATCAGGACGGACGAACCATGCATGTACTGATCATCGAAGACAACCGCGATCTTGCCTCCAATATGTTCGATTTCATGGAGGCGAAGGGGCATGTCGTGGATGCGGCCGGGGACGGCATCACCGGCCTGCATCTGGCGGTGGTGAACGACTACGATGCTATCGTACTCGATCTGATGTTGCCGGGTATGGATGGCATCACGCTGTGCCGCAAGCTGCGTGCTGATGCGGGTAAGCACACGCCGGTATTGATGATCACCGCCCGTGACGAACTGGAAGACAAGATCGAAGGCCTGGAAGCGGGCGCGGATGATTATCTGGTCAAACCGGCAGAGCTGCGCGAGGTGGAGTTGCGTTTGCGCGTCTTGCAGCGGCGCGGCGGGAGCCTGACGCAAAAGCGCGATATGACGGTGGCCGATCTCTGCCTTGATCCTTCAACTTTCACTGTCAAGCGGGGCGGTACACCGATACAACTGCCGCCCATACCTTACAAGATCCTCGAATTGTTGATGGCCAGATCGCCTCAAGTCGTACTTCGCGATGATATCGAGCGCACGGTTTGGGGGGAGGCACGACCGGACAGTGATTCGCTACGCGCTCACTGGTACCTGCTCCGCGAACTGGTCGATAAGCCTTTCCAACAGAAGTTGCTGCATACGGTGCGCGGTTTCGGCTATCAGTTGAAGATCGAAGATGAACCGCAGACATAGTCTCCGCTTCAGGGTCGCTTTCGTATTCGCAAGCTTTGGGGCTCTGCTGAGCTTAATACTCTCAAGCGCGCTGTTTGTTTTTGCCCAGCATCTCGGCAACCAGTTGATCGATGAGACGTTGCAGGCTGAACTGGCCGATTCGGCCGCCCGCCAAGCGAGCAGCCCTGCCTTCATTCCGCCGAATACCATGTCCATAAAGGGGTTCATCCATTCCGAAAAGGAATCGAGCGGCAACATTCCTGAAGCAGTCAGATGGCTGTCGCCCGGCATTCACAACGTGAGCATCGAGGAGCACCACTACCGGGCCTTGGTCGCTGAGCGGGAGGGGGCAAACTACTTCATGCTGTTCGATACTGATACTCAGCTTCAGCATGAAGCTGAGTTCTTCGGCATTTTGATCGGCTTCACTTTGGTCATGACTTTGGCGTCGGCAGGAGTTGGCTTCTGGCTGGCTATCCGCATCGTGGCACCGGTGACGCGCCTAGTCGAGCAGGTCAGTCAGGCTGAGCCGGACATGTCGCAGCTTCCCCTGGCCAAACTGGTGGGCGATGACGAGGTCGGCGAATTGGCGCGCGCGTTTGAGCGCTATGTGCAGCGGCTGGGTGAATTCATGGAACGGGAGAAGAACTTCACCGGCGATGTCAGTCATGAGTTGCGCACACCGTTGGCCGTGATCATGGGGGCGGTAGAGGTTTTGGAGCAGGATGCGTCCCTGTCCGGTATACAGCGCATGCGCCTGATCCGCATCAAACGTGCCGTGCATGACATGATTGATATGACCCGCGCTTTGTTATTGATGTCGCGCGAGCGTCTGGCCGGTGCGGACGAGCCGCTATGTTACGTTGCGACTATCGTGAAAGCTGCCGTGGAGAAACACCGCCATCTGCTCTCCGGGCGACCGGTGAAATTGATGCTGGATTTGCATGCGGAGCCGTCTCTGCAAGTCGAGCAAGCGCTGCTTGAGATTGCGGTGAGCAATCTGTTGCGCAATGCGATGTTCCACACACAGACAGGTACTATTCGACTAGTTCTGAACAAGGGCAGTCTGGTCGTCAGCGATACCGGGGTCGGTATGAACAGTGATGAACGGGCACGCGTGTTCGACCGCCACTACAAGGGGCAGCAGAGTGCCGGATTCGGTGTCGGGCTGTCTTTGGTCAAACGCATCTGCGAACGATACGGCTGGCACATCAATATCGACAGCGCCGCCGGTGTAGGGACGACTGTAATTGTGGATTTCATTCCGGGCGTAGTGTTCTGATCCTTTCGGCTGCGATCCCACGCAAGCCAGCTTGTTGCAAAAAAACCGACTTCACATTTCCTTCACGCCACCTTAACGGGATGCTCACAGCGCCGTTGCTAGCATCGCCGCCGGCTTGTGCATCTGTCCGTTACCCAATCGCACAAGGACCCATTGGGGAACTTGAACATATTGTTCTGGAGGAAAAACGCAATGAAGAAAATCGTACTGTCATTGGCTGGCGTCATGGCTGCAGTGGCCTTCGCACCAGAAGCTACTGCTGTCCCAGTCTTCGCCCGTCAAACCGGCATGGCTTGCAGCGCTTGTCACTTTCAACACTTCCCGATGCTGAATGGCTTCGGTCGAGCATTCAAGGCGAATGGCTTCTCTATGGTCGGTTCGCAGGAGAAGGTTGAAGGCGAACACTTGTCTATCCCCTCAACACTGAATATGGCTGTGTTGACCTCGACCTACTATCAAAGAGAGTCCAAGGATACGAGCGGTTTGAATGCCAAGCCGTCGAAGTGGGGCGTGCCGGGTTCGGGTGGTGAACTGTCGATCTTCTACGGAGGCCGTATTGCAGACGGTGCAGGCTTCTTGTCAGAGTTCGCAGCTGGTGAATCCGCTACCGGCGCTGCCAAACTGGCAATGATGTTCCCGGTTGGGGATGCCAATGTAGGTATCGTGGCATACACTGGCGGCCAAGGTGCAGCTTACAGCTTCGAATTGCTGAACACTGGCGCAGCGGACACCCAGAAGTTGATGGGCAACGCTGGTCCTAACAAGCAGCACGTAGCTGCGACTTCTGCGGCTTCCTGGTTGGGTGCTCGTACTAACGCAACTGGTGTGAGTGCGGTCGTGAACAGTGATATGGGATTCGCTGTGCTCAGCAAGTTCGCGCCTGCCGGTCCTAACACCAGCAAAGCAAGCGATCTGCCATTGAGCTATGTTCGCGCCGCAGCGATCTTCGATATGCAAGGATGGGATTCGGCAGTGGGCTTCCAGAACTTCTCCGGTACAGCTGACTCTCTGGGTCTGGGCCTTTCCAGTTATAAGGCAACCATCATCGATGCACAGGCACAGGGTGAGGTGAATGGCATGGCATTGGGCGTGTACGCTTCCTACGGTACAGCACCAACTGATGTCAATGGCAACAACCTGGCAGGTGGATGGTCCACGCTGCAGAAAACTGGTGCCATCGCCGCTGCAACATCGGGTACTGGCGCAAACTCATTGAACGTTGCTGCTTCGCTAGAGTTGATCCCAGGTGTTGCTACTGTTCAGGGCGGTATGCGTTTTGCGACGCTCAAGACCACAGGTGGTGATCTGAAAGACAATGCGTTCATGATCGGCGGCACCTATGAGCTGGCCCAGAACATCGAGTTGGGCCTGAACTATACATCTCAGTCTGGTACGGCTTGGGATGCAAATCCAACAGCAGTCGGCAAGAGTGTAGCGACAGCTCTGCTGGAAGTGCTGTTCTAAGGCACAACTTGCGAGAGTACCGCTGCCGCCCGGCAGTGGCATCAAGGGAGAGCTTCGGCTCTCCTTTTTTTTTGCGGAATCCAGGCCATGCAGTGCATATCAAGCTTACTGTGATGGGGGTAGAATCAGCATAGGGCGATCCATGTCGTTCATGCTCCAATGATCGACTAAATCATTGTTCCATGAGCCCTTCATCCATGATGGTATGGGTCGCAATTGTCGGGATTGAGATCACTTGCGGAGGGTGTCATGAGCCAGAAGAAATTCGTCTATGCCTTCACCGAAGGCGACGGCAAGAACAAGAAACTGCTGGGTGGCAAGGGTGCGAATCTGTGCGAGATGACCCAGATCGGCCTCAATGTCCCGCCCGGATTCACGATCTCAACGGAAGCTTGTCTGGATTTTCTGGGCGCGGAACGCCGCTTGCCTGCCGGGATGATGGACGAGGTTCGTCAGCATATGGCTTTACTGGAAAAGTCGACCGGCAAAGGGTTTGGCGACGCGAACAATCCTTTGTTGGTGTCAGTGCGCTCCGGTTCTGCCATGTCCATGCCGGGCATGATGGATACCATCCTCAATCTGGGACTGAACAGTGCGACCTTGCAGGGCCTGATCAAACAGACCGGCGATGAACGCTTCGCCTACGATGCGTATCGCCGTTTCGTGCAACTGTTCGGCAAGGTGGCGCTGGGCATGCCGGATGCCTTGTTCGACGAGCCGTTCGAAGCGATCAAGCATCGCGAAGGCGCCAAAGAGGATATCGCTCTGTCTGCCGATAACCTGCGTGAAGCGACGGAACTGTTCCTTGATGCCGTACACGGCCATACCGGCCATCCCTTTCCGCAGGATCCTTTTGAGCAACTCGAGATCGCTATCAAGGCGGTGTTCAATTCGTGGATGGGCAAGCGTGCGGTCGACTACCGGCGCGAGTTCAAGATCACGCCCGAGATGGCGAACGGCACGGCGGTCAACGTGTGCACCATGGTATTCGGCAACCGCGGTTTCGATTCTGCTACCGGAGTGGGGTTCACGCGCAATCCCGCCACGGGGGAGAACCAGATGTTCGGCGAATATCTGGTGAATGCACAGGGCGAGGACGTGGTTGCCGGTATCCGCACCCCCAAGCCGATCGTTCGCATGTCCGACGAGATGCCGGATCTCTATCGCCAGCTGGTAGAGCTGCGCGACAAGCTGGAGGCACACTACAAAGAAGTGCAGGATTTCGAGTTCACCATCGAGCGCGGAACTTTATATTGTCTGCAAACGCGCAACGGCAAGATGAACGCGCATTCCATGGTGCGCACTTCAGTAGAGATGGCGGAGAGCGGTCTCATCAGCAAGGAGCAGGCGCTGCTGCGTATCGATCCGGAAAGTCTGCAACAGATGCTGTTCCCGCGCCTAGATCCCAAACACAGTGCAGCCCCGCTGGCGAAAGGTTTGCCCGCATCGCCTGGTGCTGCCTGCGGACGGGCCGTGTTCGACGCCGACCGTGCCGAGACCATGGGGCGTAGCGGGCAACTTGTGGTGCTGGTGCGCGAGGAGACCAAACCGGAAGACATCCACGGATTCTTTGCGTCGCAGGGCATACTCACCAGTCGTGGCGGCAAGACCTCGCATGCGGCAGTGGTGGCGCGCGGCATGGGAAAACCCTGCGTGGCGGGTGCCGAAGGCATCCATGTCGATACGCAGGCACGCAAGGCAGTCATCGGTGATGCCGTGATCAAGGAAGGAGACCTGATCACCATCGACGGCACTTCCGGCAACATCTATCTGGGGGCGGTGCCGACTGTGGTTGCCGAATTTACTGACGACCTGAAGACTCTGCTGTCATGGGCGGATAACGTCTCGCGCCTGAGGGTGATGGCAAATGCAGACAGTCCGAAGGATGCGCAGCGCGCACTGAGTTATGGCGCGATGGGTATTGGCCTGTGCCGTACCGAACGCATGTTCAATGCTGCAGATCGCCTGCCTATCGTGCTGGAGATGATCGTGGCCGACACTCTGGAGCAACGCCAGGAAGCGCTCGACAAGTTGTTGCCGATCCAGCGCAGCGATTTCCAGGCGCTGTTCGAAGTGATGTCGCCGCATCCGGTGACCATCCGTCTGCTCGACCCTCCGATCCATGAGTTCCTGCCGACCGAGCAGCAACTGGTTGTGGAGCTGGAGCACCTTGAGCATCTGCGGACTGTGGCGCGCGGCATCGATATTCTGGCCGACACGATTCGCTTGTTGCCACCAAGCGATTCAGCAGGGATGCACGATATACATACACTGGCGGATGCCAGTGTGGTCGAGGCAGCTATCGAGAAGAAGGAGGCCATTCTGAAAAAGGTGCGAGCCTTGCATGAGGTCAATCCCATGCTGGGGCATCGCGGAGTGCGCCTCGGGATCACCTTCCCCGAGATCTACGCCATGCAGATACGCGCCATCCTCGAGGCTTCGGCGGAATGCAACAGGCGGGACATCGAGAACCATCCCGAGATCATGGTGCCGCAGGTGTGCACGGCCGCAGAACTGAAAGCGGTCAAACGCATCGTGGACGAGCTCAGGACGCAGGTAGAAAAGTCGAGCGGGCAGAAGCTCGAATTCAAGTTCGGTAGCATGCTGGAAGTAGTGCGTGCCTGCATGCGTGCCGACAAGCTGGCAGAGGAAGCGGATTTCTTCAGCTTCGGTACCAACGACCTGACGCAGGCGACATTCTCTTTCTCGCGCGAAGATGCCGAGAACAAGTTCCTGCCGATGTACAACGAGGTGAAGATACTGCAGGACAACCCGTTCGAGGTTCTGGATCAGAACGGCGTCGGCAAATTGATGGAGCTGGCAGTGGGCTGGGGCAGGGGTGTCAAGGCGGACATGAAGATCGGCATCTGCGGCGAGCATGGTGGACATCCGTCCTCCATCATTTTCTGCCACAGGATCGGACTTACTTATGTCTCCTGCTCGGCGCCACGCGTGCCGATAGCCAGACTGGCAGCTGCGCACGCGGCCCTGAAAGGCTGAGCTTTATTCCACCTGTTGCGGATAGTAGAGCAACAGGCGGTAACCGCTGGGTCTGAGGTCGCTGGTGTCCAGCCTGATGGCGATCTCCTGTTCGCGGTTATGGCCGATGCCGCGGGGCAGGTCATCCTTGTTGCTGAGGTAATCAGCAGGATGGAAGGAGCGGCGGGCGATGACTTTGTCGTGCGAATCGGTGAGCGTGAGTTCCAGGCTGGGCCAGGCTTGCGAATATCCGGCACGGTTGTGCAACAGTGCATGCAGGGTGATGACGTTCACCAGCTTGGCATCGGCTTCCAGTTCGGAAGATTCGATGGACAGCCATTCCGCCTCGCGCGGCAATTCTACGGTGCAGTGGAGCAAGCCGCAGTATTCGACCAGCAAGGGTTTGAGTCCGGGCAGTTTTACCGCCAGCGTGTCACGAAAGAAATATGCGACTTGGGCAGTCAGCAGCACGAACAACGTCGCGGCGATGATGGTGGCAAGCCAGTGCCTGGTCTTGGGGGGGGCAGGCATGTCCCCTTCGAGCGGATCGTCTACGAACTGCACTTGTTGCGCCAGCGTAGTGGGGGCGTCTTCCAGCTCGGTCAGATCGGGGATGGGGTTGAAGTCTGGACGGCCAAAGTCATCTTCAGTCAATGAGCCTGCGGCGCGGACATGATCTGTATCGGTGACAGAGCTGTCCTCTTGTCCGGGGATGGTGTTCCCGTCACTAATGGTTAGTGCTTCCGCAACGTCTTGCTTGATGGCGGCGTCTTCAGTGTCCTCGACGGTATTTGCAGGCTCATCGTCGATGAGCAGACTCAGTTGCGGGCTGGGCTCATCTTCCTGCAAGTACTCGCGTGCATTGAACACGTTGTGGCAACGACCGCAGCGCACCAGACCTTCATGTGCATTCAGCTGCTCATCACTTACCTTGAAGCGGGTGGCGCACTGCGGGCACAGCGTGATGTCGCTCACCGCTTCACTCCGGACAAACAGCACCAGCCATCTTCGATCACCGCCGGATCGAAGTCGAACCATTGCGAGTAGATGCGCATCACTTCATCGGCTTGATCGGCGAGGATGCCCGATAACACGATGCGGCCACCCGACTTGGCCGCGTTAGACAACAGCGGAGCCAGTGCGCGCAGCGGGTTGGTGAGGATGTTGGCGACCACCACATCGTATTGCGTCAGCTTGACGCCATCCGGGATGAAGAATTCCGCTTCGACGTGGTTCGCTTGCGCATTGTCGCGGCTGGCGATCACGGCCTGCGAGTCGATATCCACGCCGACGGTGCTGCTCGCGCCCAGTTTCATGGCGGCGATGGCGAGGATGCCGGAACCGCAGCCATAATCCAGCACCGTCTCGCCGCCCCGGATGTGGCCGTCCAGCCAGCGCAGACACAAACGCGTGGTGGGGTGGCTGCCGGTACCGAAGGCCAGGCCCGGGTCGAGCGCGATATTGATGGCGGACGGGTCGCTGGCTTGATGCCAGGTCGGCACGATCCACAGGCGGTCGCTGATGTGGATGGGGTCGAACTGTGACTGGGTGAGACGCACCCAGTCGTTCTCTTCCAGCGTCTCGATATGATGTTCGGCGGGAGCGGTGATGCCCAGTTCGTCGTAGCAGGTTTGCAGGATGGCTTCGACATCCGCATCCGGCTCGAACAGTGCATTGATCAGATTGTGCTGCCACACACTGGAGGTCGGCTCGCCGGGTTCGCCGAAGATGGCCTGCTCATCCGGCGTGTCTGCATCGGCATCGAGCATGTCCACCGACAGCGCGCCATGCGCCAGCAGCGATTCGCTCAATGCCTCGGCATGACTGGCTTCCGCCCGGACTGACAGCGTTAGCCAGGACATGCCTTATTTCCCCTTGGTGCGATCCGCCAGCTTGTGCTCCAGATAATGGATGCTGGTACCGCCGCGCACAAATGCTGCGTCGTTCATCAATTCCTGGTGCAGCGGGATATTGGTGTTGATACCTTCCACTACCATCTCGGACAGGGCGGTGCGCATGCGGGCGATGGCCTGATCGCGTGTGTCGCCGTAGGAGATCAGCTTGCCGATCATCGAGTCGTAATGCGGCGGGATGAAATAGTTGTTGTACACATGCGAATCGACGCGGATGCCGGGACCGCCCGGCACGTGCCAGTTGGTGATGCGGCCCGGTGACGGCACGAAGGTGTAGGGATGCTCGGCGTTGATACGGCATTCCACCGCATGGCCGCGGAACTGGATGTCCTTCTGGCGGAACGGAAGTTTCTCGCCGGCCGCGACGCGGATCTGTTGCTGCACGATATCGACGCCGGTGATCATCTCGGTGACCGGATGTTCGACCTGCACGCGTGTGTTCATCTCGATGAAGAAGAACTCGCCGTTCTCGTACAGGAACTCGAAAGTGCCGGCGCCGCGGTAGTTGATCTTGCGGCAGGCTTCGGCGCAACGCTCGCCGATCTTGGCGATCAGCTTGCGGTCGATGCCCGGCGCGGGCGCTTCCTCGATCACCTTCTGGTGGCGGCGCTGCATGGAGCAGTCGCGCTCGCCCAGGTACACGGCATTGCCATGCTGGTCGGACAGGATCTGGATCTCGACGTGGCGCGGGTTCTCAAGGAACTTCTCCATGTACACCATGGGATTGTTGAAAGCGGCCTGCGCCTCGGTCTTGGTCATGGTCACGGCATTCAACAGCGCCGCCTCGGTGTGCACCACACGCATGCCGCGCCCGCCGCCGCCGCCGGCAGCCTTGATGATCACCGGGTAGCCGATGAACTTGGCGATCTTGATGATCTCGGCTGGATCGTCCGGCAGGGCGCCGTCCACACCGGGCACGCACGGTACGCCGGCCTTTTTCATCGCGTTCTTGGCGGAGACCTTGTCGCCCATCAGGCGGATGGTCTCGGCGCGCGGGCCGATGAAGACGAAACCGGATTTCTCGCATCGCTCGGAGAAGTCAGCGTTCTCGGACAGGAAGCCGTATCCGGGGTGGATGGCCTGCGCGTCGGTTACTTCCGCCGCGCTGATGATGGCGGGGACACTCAGGTAACTCAGGCTGGAAGACGCAGGGCCGATACACACCGACTCGTCGGCCAGCTTCACATATTTTGCATCGGCGTCAGCTTCGGAGTGCACGGCGACGGTCTTGATGCCCATCTCGCGGCAGGCGCGCTGGATACGCAGCGCGATCTCGCCGCGATTGGCGATAAGGATCTTTTCAAACATAACGGGCTTCTCCGGCACGGTCGTTCGGGGTTTACGTTCGAACACGGCCATGATGTATTAACCGACGATGAACAGAGGCTGGCCGAATTCGACCGGCTGACCATTCTCGACCAGCACGGCCTTGATGACGCCGCCCTTGTCAGTTTCGATCTCGTTCAACAGCTTCATCGCTTCGATGATGCACAAGGTGTCGCCGGCATTCACGCTGGAGCCGATATCGACGAAAGACTTGGCGCCAGGAGACGGCGCACGGTAGAAAGTGCCGACCATCGGCGACTTGACCACGTGCCCTTCAGGCTGGGCGGGTTCAGCGGGTGCGGCGGCAGCAGCGGGTGCGGCCACAGGTGCAGGCGCATGCTGAGGCGCGGCGGCATACATATGCTGCATAGGCGCAGCGACGGAGCTGGCGCGCGAGATGCGAACATGCTCTTCGCCTTCAGTCAGTTCCAGCTCGGCGATGCCCGAGTTCTCCACCAGTTCGATCAGTGTCTTCAGTTTGCGCAGATCCATTTTTTTAGCTCCTTACAGAATGTTGTAGTGCGAATTGCAAAGCGAGTTCATAACCAGTCGCACCCAGGCCGCTGATCACGCCGATGGCGATGTCCGAGAAATACGATTCCTTGCGGAACGCTTCCCGGGCGAATACGTTGGACAGGTGGACTTCGACGAAAGGGATGGCGACCGCTGCCAGTGCATCGCGCAGGGCGACACTGGTGTGGGTGAATGCGGCCGGGTTGATGATGATGAAGTCGGTACCGTCGTCACGTGCCTGTTGCACGCGGTCGACCAAGGCACCTTCGGTATTGCTCTGAAAGTGATCCAGTTTGGCGCCACTCTTTTCAGCTTGTGCTGTCAATTTGATGTTAATTTCATTCAACGTGACGCGACCGTAAACTTCCGGCTCGCGTGTGCCGAGCAGGTTCAAGTTAGGGCCGTGAAGGACGAGGATGTGTTTCATGGCGCGCAGTTTGCCGCAAAATGGGGAACTTTGTCCATCAGTTCGGTGAAGTTGAGCGGAATCATAGTCATAGGCCAGCCCGGGCGAGAGAATCGCTGAACTGCTGTGCGTTCTGGTAGCCGATCACCCGCAGATCGGCTTGCTCGCGTCCTTGTTCGTCGAAGAACAGGATAGCGGGCGGGCCGAACAGCTGGAAGCGTTGCAGCAGGGCTTTGTCGTCCGCATCGTTGGCGGTCACGTCGGCCTGCAGCAGCACGGCCTGCTGCATGCGGGCATGGATGGTCGGATCACTGAATGTGAAACTTTCCATCTCCTTGCATGAGATGCACCAGTCGGCATAGAAATCCAGCATCACCACCTTGCCTTTGGCTTGTGCCACGCGTGCTTCCAGTGCTGCCAGTCCCTTCACACGCTCGAAACGGTTGGTCTCGGCGCGAGAGGTCGCAGCACTTGGGTTGGTCTGCAGAGTGCCCAGCGGTCGCAGGATGTCTCGCGCACCCGATAGTGCGCCTATCAGGTAGGCCACGCCCAGCAGCAAGGCGAAGATGCCGAACGCTTTGCCCAGTTTGCGCAGGCCGCGCGCATTGGGCGGCAGCGGGTCGAGCGCATGCAGATGGATGGCGCAGAAGATCAGCAGTGCCGCCCAGGCCAGCATCTGCGCGGCCATAGGCATGACCGGTGCCACGATCCAGATCGCCAGTGCCAGCATCAGTACACCGAAGAAGCGCTTCACGGATTCCATCCAAGGCCCGGCCTTGGGCAGCAAGGTGCCTGCGGAAGTGCCGATGACCAGCAGTGGCACGCCCATACCCAATCCCATCGTGAACAGTGCGCTGCCGCCCAGCACGGCATCATGCGTCTGGCTGATGTAGAGCAGGGCGCCGGCCAGCGGCGCGGCGACACAGGGTCCCATGATGATGGCGGACAAGGCGCCCATGGCAAACACGCCGGTGAGGTGGCCGCCATGCAGCTTGTTGCTGGTGTCGGTTAGCCTGCTCTGCAGGGCGGCGGGCAGTTGCAATTCGTACAGGCCGAACATGGACAGCGACAGCACCACGAAGATGGCGGCGAAACCGCCCAGCACCCAAGGCGTCTGCAAGGCATTGGAGATCAAGCTGCCGGAGTATCCGGCCGCGACCCCCGCCACCGCATAGGTGATGGCCATGCCCAGCACATAGGCCAGCGACAGCAGGAAGGCGTGCGCATGGGTGATCTGGTGACCGCGACCGACGATGATGCCGGACAGGATGGGGATCATCGGGAACACGCAGGGGGTGAGTGACAGCAGCAAGCCGAAGCCGAAGAAGCTGGCGACGATCAGCCAGAAGTTGCCGTCCTTGAACAGGCGCGCGATCTGCGAGTTCTCATCTTCGGCGGGCGGGGTAAGGGCCGGCGCGGGATTGCTGGCGGTCGTCACCAGATCGAGGGTGAGGGTCTTCTCGATCGGCGGATAGCACAGCCCGTCGTCGCTGCATCCTTGATAGCTGACGTTCAGCACCAGTGGCAGCTTGGGGTCTACACCTTGCAGCGCGATCTCGGCTTGGAAGCTGTTGTGGAACACTTGCATAACGCCGAAGTTGGGATCGTTCTTGGTCTCGCCTTCCGGCAGCGACACCTGTGCGATCCTGGCCGGGCCTTCGCCCAGGCTGAAGGTGGTCTTGTCGCGATACAGATAGTAGCCAGGGGTGATGGTGAAGCTGGCGATCAGGGTGCGCTGAT
>JAHJQE010000046.1 GCA_018819205.1 Gammaproteobacteria bacterium | reverse complement strand
TCTTCAATGCATTCTCGCCATTCCATTCAAAGGTGATGCACCACGGACCGTTTACATGAATGCTGTACCGTTTAGGCTTGCCTTGTAATGGATGGAAGTCGAAGCCTGGCAAGTTCAATGCCTCAGGAGTCTTGGCGGTATCAATGGCATCGAGTCGTCTAACGATCCGATCAATCAAAGACGCCTGTACCTTGGCACTCTTGCCCTTCTCAAATAGCTCTTGCAGACCTTTGTGGGCGAACGATTCAATCATGGCTGAACTGTAAAGCAACGCCTTACATATGTAAAGACCTCATTTAAGGGATGAGTTCGCGGCCAATTGGGCGGCCGCGAACATAAAGTTAGCTCAAACCTCAGTCTGTTCCGCCATCTCTAAGGCATCATCCACCTCAATGCCAAGATAGCGCACGGTACTCTCTATCTTGGAATGCCCAAGAAGCAACTGGACTGCCCTCAGGTTCTTTGTCCGCTTGTAGATGAGTGTCGGCTTGGTTCGTCGCATGGTGTGCGTGCCATAACAGGTGGTGTCCAACCCGATATGCTCAACCCATCTATGCACGATCCGCGCATATTGCCGTGTAGACAGATGATGCGAACTGCCGATGCGGCTTTGGAAGAGATAATCCTCCGGCTTCAGATTCGCATAAGTTATCCACTTGAGCAGCGCATCTCTGGTTTGATCTGTGATTTCGAACTGCACCGGTCTTTGGGTCTTCTGTTGCATGACGGTAGCACGTGATGCGACATGCTCACCGTGGGATATGTCTCGTACTTTCAGTTTGACGAGATCGCATGCGCGAAGCTTGCTGTCGATGGCCAGATTGAACAGTGCGAGATTGCGGGGTTTACTGCTCAATTGCAGCCAGACTCTGATTGCCCAGATATCTCTCAACCTGAGCGGTGCTTTCTGGCCGGTCAGTTTCCCTTTGTTCCAGGGCTCATGATGTTGAACTGCGGCATTTGTTTCCATGATGATCTCCTTTTGAAGAAGGATCACCACTGTGCGCGTACCGATGGACTGGAATCAAGATGGGATTGATTTCGAATGACTTTCTGGCTGAAGGGAGTGAGGTATAAATACGGTCTATATATTCTTAGTGGTTGCCCGGCTTGAAATTTTGAAGCACGATGCCCCATAGAATGTCGACTTCGAACTCAAGAACAGTCGTTTGCCGTCCAGGAGTACACGGTTCGAGATCGGCCAGTAACGGTCATTTGGTGGTGCCTCCATCAGACATTGAAAACAAAAACGCAGCCACTGTTCGATTACCCCAAAAGATCATCGCAGGAGAAGAGCTTATGTTCATCATGGATGTACCCGCCACCCCACCGCAGGAAACGCCCATCGTGCTGGTGCAGGCTGCTGATTCAGGAAGTACGGTTATGCAAACGGATTACCTGCTGCAAACATGTCAACAAACTACAAGTGCGGGCAACCCAAGATCGGCTTTCCGTGGTGTTGACCCCGCAGGGATGCTCAAAATATACATACAAAAACGTGACAATCGACCGGTGCGTGTTGAGAGCATCACAAATGTCACCTTGTTGGAAGGTACCATGCATGGGAAGATTTTCGAATGGGTAGACTCTGATGGGAATACGTCGTATTACTATGACGCCGAACCCAACTACGTTGGCAACGACCGTGCAGTGTTCATGGCAGAGTACGAAGGCAAGGTTTACAAGATTGTGCTCGAATTGCATGTGTATACATGGGTTAACGAAAAGATTCCATCATCCTGCCCTCCCCCTCAACTCATCAAGATCAATGGCAAACCTGCGTCTGGTTCATCCAGCTATGACCTGAATAGCATCCCCGTTGCCTTCGCTGATCTCGCGGGTGCCGCCGTCGGCCGGACCGGCATCACCCTCGACTCTAATGCCGCTGGTTATGGTTGGTTCATCGACACCACTCCGGGTTTGAATGAAGAATTCCTCCCCACCTCCAACCCCAACGAATGGGTAGCGAAGGCGGGCAGTGCAGCGGCAGGCAAGATGGACATACTCAGCGCACGTCCGCTTTTGGGAAGCCTGAAGGTCGCTTAAGGGTTAGCAAGAGCCGGTCAAACATCTTCGAACTCGTAGTTTTGAACGGCCGCTGTTGAGCGAGAAGCGGACATCCCCTCAGCCTGTACAGACAATCATTTCAGCAAACCGCCGATGTCTCTTTTGGCCGAAAAACGGAAGTGCCCATCGGCTTCATCATTTCACATCGCTTCATCTCGGGATTGAAGGGCTTCAGGTCTACGGGCTAAGCGGCCATTTCGGTTCCGTGCCGACCAGCAGTTTGCGGGCGCCATGCTTTTTGGACAGGTCCATCACGCGGACGACACGGTCGAAGGCCACGTTGCGGTCGGCTTTGATCAGCACGCTTTTATCCGCTGATCGGCTGATCCAGAGCGCCAGAAATTCGTCCAGATTCTGGTCTGAGATTTGGGTCTTGTCGTAATAGAAATTTCCGTACCGGTCGATCGAGATGACGATCTGTCCTTCATCAAGCTTTCCCACACTTTCAACCTTCGGCAATTTCAGGTCGATGGAATCCTGTTTGATAAAGTTGCTGGTCAGCAGGAAATAGATCAGCAGCAGAAAGACGATATCGATCAGCGCGGCCAGGTTGATATTGATGCGCGGTGCTTCTTTGGTCGGGAACTTGATCATCTCAAGCAGGCTTAGCGAGGGATGGTCGGCCAGATCCGGATGAGGCCGACGGCCACATCTTCGAGGTCGGTCTGGATGTCATTGAGACGGCCAAGCAGATAACTGTGGAAGATCATCAGCGGGATGGCGACGATCAACCCCAGGGCCGTGGTCAGCATCGCTTCCCATATGCCGCCGGCCAGCACCGAGGCGTTCACCCTGCCGCCCATCTCTTCGACCACGATGAACGCCTTGATCATGCCGATCACGGTGCCCAGCAGGCCAAGCAAAGGGGAGATGTTGCCCAGCGTGGCCAATGTCGACAGGTGGGAGGAGAGGTGCTTGATCTCCTTTTCTACGCCGTGGCCCAGTATCGTTTCCAGCGTGATGCGGTCCCGCACATCGCCTTCCAGCAGATCGAGCAAGAGTCTGTCCCTGGCCGACAGGCGGCTTCTTTTCCACCTGTTCTGCAGATTGACGCTCCTTCTTGCATCTTCGATCGCCCCCGCTGCGATCTGGCCGTAGATGTCGTTGCCGAACACCTTGTTGCCGGAGGCGATCCTGAACACGAACAGCCGCTGAAAGAAGACGAACCAGCCGATCAGCGAACACAGCCCGATAGGCCAGAGCAGGATTCCGCCTTTTTCAAGAATGTCGAGCATGTACATCTCCACTTGTTGGGCATGGGTCAGAGGGATTCATGATGCCAAACAAAGCAGTGATTGGATAGCCGGGGGCGGCACTGCAAGTGCAATGCATGCTCATAAGGATCGCTGTTTCAAACGCAAGGCGTTCAGGATCACCGAGACCGAACTGAAGCTCATCGCCGCTGCCGCGATGATGGGTGACAGCAGCAGGCCAAACAACGGATACAACACGCCTGCCGCTACGGGGACGCCCAGGCTGTTGTAGACGAAGGCGAAGAACAGGTTCTGGCGGATGTTCTGCATGGTGGCGCGTGACAGACGCACGGCGCGCACGATGCCGATCAGGTCGCCCTTGACCAGCGTGATGCCCGCACTCTCCATCGCCACGTCAGTGCCGGTGCCCATGGCGATGCCAACCTGTGCCTGCGCCAGTGCCGGTGCGTCGTTGATGCCGTCGCCGGCCATCGCCACGACGCGTCCCTCGGCTTGCAACTGTTTGACGATGTCTGCCTTCCGTTCGGGCAGTACCTCCGCCTCGACGCGGTCTATGCCCAGTCTCTTCGCCACGGCTTCGGCCGTGACGCGGTTGTCGCCGGTGAGCATGATGACCTGCACGCCTTCCTCGTGCAGCGCGCGGATCGCTTCCGCCGCGGATGCCTTGACCGGGTCGGCCACGCCGATCAGTCCGGCTGCCTTGCTGTCGATCGCGATCAGCATCACGGTCTGGCCGTCGCTGCGCAACGCTTCGGCGCGTGCGGGCAGGTCGGCAGCGTCGATGTGCAATGTCTCGAACAGCTTGAGGTTGCCCAGCGCGACGGTGCGACTTTCGACGGTGCCCGTCACGCCCTTGCCGGTGACGGAGCTGAAATCGCTCACCGGTTTGAGTTCGATGTTTTTGTCTTGCGCGCCTTGCACGATGGCTGCGGCCAGCGGATGTTCGCTGGCGCGTTCCAGGCTGGCGGCCAGACTGAGCACTTCGTTCTCATCGAATCCGGCAAGCGGGATGACCGAGGTCAGCTTCGGTTTGCCTTCGGTCAGCGTGCCGGTCTTGTCCACCACCAGCGTGTTGACCTTCTCCATGGTCTCCAGCGCTTCGGCGTTCTTGATCAGCACGCCGAGTGTCGCGCCGCGCCCGGTGCCGACCATGATGGACATCGGCGTGGCCAGGCCCAGCGCGCAGGGGCAGGCGATGATGAGCACGGCCACCGCGTTGACCACGGCATGCGCCAGACGCGGCTCCGGCCCGAACAGCCCCCACACCGCCAGCGTGGCGAGTGCGATCAGCACCACCGCCGGCACGAAATAGCCGGCGACGACATCGGCCAGGCGCTGGATGGGCGCGCGCGAACGCTGCGCCTCGCTCACCATATGCACGATCTGCGCGAGCAGCGTATCGGCACCGACACGCTCGGCGCGCATCAGCAGGCTGCCGGTGCCGTTGACCGTGGCACCGATCAGTCGCGCGCCTGATGTTTTTTCCACCGGGATGGATTCGCCGGTGACCATGGATTCGTCCAGTGCGCTTGCGCCTTCCAGCAGCACGCCGTCCACCGGCACCTTCTCGCCGGGACGCACGCGCAGCACATCGTTCGGCTGCACCTGCTCCAGCGGGATGTCTTCCTCGTCGCCGTTGTCGCGCACGATGCGCGCGCTCTTGGGCGCAAGCCCCAGCAGCAATTTGATCGCCGCACCGGTCTGGCTGCGTGCGCGCAACTCCATCACCTGTCCCAGCAGCACCAGCGCCATGATCACCGCTGCCGCCTCGAAATACACCGGCACCATTCCGCCCATGCTGTGCATCGCTGGCGGGAAGATATCCGGCAGCAGCAGCGCCACCACACTGTAACTCCATGCCACGCCGACGCCGAGCGAGATGAGGGTGAACATGTTGAGGCTGCGGTTGCGCAGCGATGCCCAGCCGCGCTGGAAGATCGGCCAACCGGCCCACAGCACCACCGGTGTGGCCAGCGCGAATTCCAGCCACAGCAGCACATGCATCGAAACGAAGTCGGGCAGCAGTTGCGGTGCCAGATCGGCCGTCATCGCCATGATGAACACCGGTAGGGCCAGCACTACGCTTACTTTGAAGCGGTGCGTCATGTCATGCAGTTCGCTGTTGTCTTCTTCCACCGTGGCATCGCGCGGCTCCAGCGCCATGCCGCACTTGGGGCAACTGCCGGGCTTGTCGCTGACCACTTCGGGATGCATGGGGCAGGTGTATGTTGTCCCCGGGGGTTCTGCTGGTGCCACTTGCTGATACAGGTAGGTTGCAGGGTTCTGCTGAAATTTTTGCTGACAGTGGAGTGAACAGAAATAATACCGAGAGCCAGCGTGGTCGGCGCAAAGCGTATGGGGGCCGACACTGACCTTCATCATGCAAACCGGATCGGTTGATTCTGTGGTCATGGCGCGCGCTCCTTGGGCTTGCGGTGATCTGTCGCCGGACGCTTATACAACGTGCAGCACAGCGGTTTAGCTGACGCGTGTTCTGTTGCCCCCGTTCCTTGGACATCCTTCGGTATCGCATGGGCGGGCAGATTCCTCTACTCTCGATGACCACTCAGGCCGGAAAGCGTCAAATGGATCCAATGTGGCTTTGGAGGCTTCAGGTCAGGAACAGGCACATGCGCCCATTCCCGTCCTGAGGCATCCAGCCTCACTGCTTCTCGATTTTCTCGATCACCCACTTCTTCTTGTCGCCCTGCATCATCTCGAAATGCACCTTGTCGCCGGCCTTGATGTCGTGCGGCATGTCCTTGACCGCGAACCACATGGTCATCGAAGGCCATGACAGGGAGGGGATGGGGTCGTGGGCGATCTGCACTTTGCTGTGTTTCATCGCTTTCACCACGCCCGTACCTTGATGCATGGTGGCGTGCATGTCCTGTGTGTCATGCGACGGCATATCGTGCCCGGACATGTTGTTATCCATCATGTGTTCATGCGAGGCAGCCTGGGCGAGACCGATGGAAGCGAGCAGGGCGATGGCGAGGGTAAGTTGTTTCATGGTGTTCTCCTTTAGTGGGTTGGAGGGGTTGAGGAAAGTTGGTGTTGCTTGACGAGGGCGTAGATGACCGGGATCACCAGCAGGGTGAGCACAGCCGAAGACACCATGCCGCCGACCATGGGGGCGGCGATGCGGCGCATCACTTCCGAGCCGGTGCCGCTGCTCCACAGGATGGGCAGCAGGCCGGCCATGATGGCGACCACGGTCATCATCTTGGGGCGCACGCGGTCGACGGCGCCGTGCATGATGGCGGCGTGCAGATCCAGCGCGGTGAGGCTGTGGCCGGTGCTGGTGCGGTGTTCCTGGATCTCCTGCCAGGATTTCTCCAGATAG